>JALSIX010000099.1 GCA_026989655.1 Caldilineaceae bacterium | reverse complement strand
ACCCCCTTCGGCCCGGCCCACATCCACCCCGACCCCTACGTCGACCCCCACCGCCACGCCCTCCTCCACGGCCACGCCCACCGAACCGGCACCCACCCGAACGGCCATGCCCCTGGCCGTGCTCACCGCCCGGCTCCGGGTGGATGCCCCGGTCTACATGGGACCCAGCACCCTCTACACCCAGACCATGACCGTCCCTTCCGGAACTCGGATCCTCCTGCGTGGGCGCACGGCCAGCGGGGAATGGGTCTTCGCCTGCTGTGAGGCCCAGGTGGAGGGCTGGCTACGCCAGGCCTACGTGGTCATCCAGGACAATCCCCCCCCGCCGGAGCTCTCTGGGGAGATCGATCCCAACGACCCCCGGAGGCTGGTGGAGCGACAGCCCCAGGTGCCACCTCCCCAGCCTCTGGCCACGCCGACCCCCATCCCCCAGGACGACTATCCCCTGTACCGCCGGGATCCGGCGGCTCGGGCCTGGACGACCAGCCCGTTCCTCACACCCCTGGGCTTCGCCTGGCCTGTTCCGGCCCAGGCCGGTCGGGCCATGAGTTCACCGGTGTTGGTGGCAGGGGGCGCGGTCTTCGTGGCCAGCCGGGACTTCTACATCTACAGCTTCTCCAAGGAGGTGGGCAACCAGCGCTGGCGTCATCTCCTGCCCCAGGTGGTGGAGCAGGCTCCCGCCATCCGGGATACGCTCCTCTACGCCGTGGACCTGGACGGGACCGTGTGGGCCCTGCAGGACCAGGGCAACCGGGTCTCGGTCCTCTGGTCTGTCTCCTTGGGCGTGCAGCCCAGTGCCGGGATCAACCTCTGGGGCGATCTTCTCTTCATCCCCGGTGTGGATCATGGCCTCTACGCCCTGGACCGGAGGGATGGACAGCTCCGGTGGCGCTACACCTCTGAACCGGCGGGCAATCGGCTCCTCTACCCGGCCGTCGGCGATCAGATGATCTACGTCGCGGACCGGATCCTGGTGGCCCTGGACGTTCTCCAGGGTACCCCGGTCTGGCAGGCGGATCTCCCTGGGGTGGCTGCCCCGCCGATCTACGATCGGCCGGGGGTGAAGGCCCTGGCCGAGGTCTACGTGGCGGATGAGACGGGCCAAGTCCACGCCTACGACGCGAACACGGGCACGCTGCTCTGGCAACAGCCCGGCCCCGCCCGGGCCACCATATTGGCCCTGGACGAGACCACCCTCTACGTGGCCGGCCCGGACTTTGTGGTCGCCCTGGATCGGGTGGACGGCAACATCCTGTGGAGCCATACCTTCCTGGATCGGGTGGTCGGGGGTCCTCTTGTGGGCGATGGCCGGATCGTGTTGCCCCTGGAGAGCGGTACCGTGGCCGTGATGGACGCGAATCGAGGCGTTCTGCTGGACGCCAGCCTGGTGGTCCCCGCCCGGATCATCGATGCGGCCGCGGCCTCCGCAGGCCGGATCTTCGTTCCCACCGCGGACGGCCGCCTCTACGCCATCCAAGGGGCCCGATGATGTCCCGTTCGACCGGTTCCGCTGGAGGTCCAGGCCATCCCCTTCGCCCCGGCTGGGATGCGCTGCTCCTGGCCGTGCTGAGCGTGGCCCTCATCCGGATCGACAGCGTGGCAGAGGCCGCGGTCCTCCCCTACCTCCGCCAGGATGTGCTCAACCATCCCTGGCTGGGGCGCCTGCTGCCCCCGGCCGGCATCCAGGCCATGGGGGAACGGGGCCCCTGGCCCGGCGAGCCGGTGTCCCTGGTGCTCATCGGGCTGGCCCTGGGCTTCGTGTTCCTCTATCTCCTGGTGGACCTGACCCCACCCGGCCCCTGGCATTGGCGGGTCAAGGCCATGGTGTTGGCCGGGGTTCTGCTCGCGGCGGTCTACGGGCCCACGGTCAAGCTGATCCTCCTGCGGGATGCCATCGGTCCCGCCAGCTATACCCACGACGGCGGCGTGATCCAGACGGAGGCGGCCGTGGCATATTTTCTGGCCGGGCGCAACCCCTACGTGGAGGACTACACCGAGACCCCCATGGCCGAGTGGGGGTTCGACGAGTACCGCACGGCCCTCTACCACTACCCGTACCTGCCGTGGACCTTTGTCTTCAGCGCACCGTTCTACCTGGCTGGGCAGTTCCTGGGCTTCTACGACCAACGGGTGGTCTATCTGTTGCTGTTCACCGGGACCCTGTTCCTGGTTCCCCGGCTGGCCCACAGCCCCCGGCGTCGCCTGGGCCTGGTCATGCTCCTGGGCCTGAACCCCATCATGGGTCTGGACGTGATCTTCGGCCAGAACGATAGCTTTGTCCTGGCCTGGCTCGTCTTCAGCCTGCTCGCATGGCGGCAATGGCGGCAGACCGGCCAAGGACGATGGCGTACGGCCTCCGCGCTCCTCTTCGGCCTGGCCTGTGCCAGCAAGCCCACGGCCTGGTTCTTCGCCCCCTTCTACGGCCTCCTCCTGTTGGCCGACCGGGAGAGGAGGGGTTCGGAAGGGTGGTGGGAGCTGTTGGAGGCCATTCCCGGAATCTGGGCTCGGGCCCTTCCCGCGTTGGCGGTCTTCCTCCTGCTGCTGGGGCCCTATCTGCTCTGGGATGCCTACGCGCTGTACGACGATGTGTGGCGCTGGAGCACAGGCCAGGGAGAGACGGGCTACCAGATCTGGGGATGGGGGGCCAGCAACTTCGTCCTGGCCCTGGGCTGGGTCTCCAGCCGCTTCGACCTGTGGCCCTTCTGGATCCCTCAGGTGTTGGTGGCCTTCCCCCTTCTGCTGTGGTTCCTGCGGCGCCAGCAGCGGGCCAATCGGCTGGACCTGGCCTGTTGGCACTACGGCCTGTTTCTCCTGGGCTTCCTCTACGTCAGCCGTTTTCTCAACGAGAACTATCTGGGATTCATCCTGGCCTTTCTCGCGTTGGGGGTCTTGGTGGAGGAGCCCGGCACCACCCGGTGCCCCGCGCCGGGCTCTTCTACTCCAGCGGATCGTCCACCCATGGAAAGCGGTTCCGATCGACCCGCTGATAGGGGATCTCGGTGAAGAGTGGGGCCACAGCGCCCGGAGGCGCCATGTAGAGGATCTCGCCGGCCATGGGCGCGAAGCCCGCGTAGAAATGCTGGGTGGACTTGATGACCAGCAGCCGCTTGGCCGCAGGGTCGATGCCGAAGTGGCTGAACACCTGAGGGCTGAAGACCTGGCTCCGCCGGGCGTTCACGATGATGTCGATCCCCCGGCAGTGGAGCGCGGCGGCATCACCGCAGTCTACCTGGAGCGGGGGCCCCTCCTGCTGAGGCCATTCCTGGTGCATCCCCTCGATGACCCCGGTGACGGTCACCTCCAGATCCAGCGGAGCCCCGGACAGGGGGCCCATCTTCCCGCCCAGGCGCACCCGGAGCCGGGCGCCTGGGCCCGCGGCCTTGGCCAGGTGGACCACCACCGGATCCCAGATCATGGCCACTCCCGCGTCGGTGACCCCCCGTTCCAGCAGGGCCTGCAGGGCAAAGGTGGCATCGCTGGGGGCTCCACCGCCGGGGTTGTCGGACTGGTCGGCCAGGACCACCGGGCGCCGGGGGCTGGCCAGGGCCCGCTCCAGCCCCTGCTCCAGGGTCAGAGGGCGGTGGTGGACCTGGTGGCGCAGCGCGTAGAAGCGGCGCCCCCACCTCTCGGCCACCTGGGCGGCTTGGGCCGGATCCGCATCGGTGATGGCCAGCATGCGGGTGCCGCAATCGGGCACGTCTCCCCAGGGGAAGCCATGGGCCAAGGAGAGGGAGAGCACGCCGTCCTGGCCTTCGGCTGCGGAGATCGCGTCCACGAACTCCCGCATGGGTGGAAAGGGGGTCAGGTACATGCTGATCATTCGGCAGTCGAAGAGGGCCATGGTCGGGCGGATCTCGCCCCGGGCTGTGGCCACGCAGAGACGGAACAGGTCCTCGGCCCGGGCCCCGATGTCTGTGTGGGGGTATTCCTTGTAGATCACGATCACGTCGGCCCGGTCCACCATCCGCGGGGTCAGGTGGCAGTGGAGGTCCAGCTCCACGCCGATGACGGTGTCCGGCCCCACCAGAGCTCGGACCCGTTCGATCAGATCGCCCTCACAGTCGTCGTATCCGTCTGCCACCATGGCCCCGTGCAGGGGCAGGAGCACCAGGTCCACAGGCATGGCGGCTCGGAGCTGGTCCAACAGACGGTCCCGCAGGTGTTCGTAGGCCCTCCGGGTGGTGAGTCCGGCCGGTTGGGCGAAGGCATGCAGGCCGGGCAGAAAGGTCCAACCCTGGGCCCGGGTCAGCTCCAGCAGCCGGTTCATCTCTGCCCGGCGGGGGTGGGGGAACTCGTGGGGCTCCACCACCTCGAAATCGATCAGGCCCGTGGGGATGGGCGAGAAGGTGTTGGTCTCGGTGGCCACGCCACCGGCGAAGACGCGCATGGTGCACCTCGGTGTTCGTGGATGGATCGGGGTGTAAGGAGGCAGGGCCCGGGCCCGCCCGGGCCATCCCCTCTGCTCCCGAGGGCCTGGTGGATGTCCTACGGTGGGCCGGCCGGATGGAGGGCATCGGGCTCGGTCTCCTGGGACTGGGGTGCCGGGGCCAGCCAGGTGGCCCCCTCCCGAGCGGCCAGCTCGGCCACCCTCACCACGGCCTCGGATCCCTCCAGGGCGATGAGCAGGGGCAGGGTGCCGCCCAACGCGTAGACCATCCGCCACACCCCCTGGGCGGCGCTGTCCTTCCAGAGCCCGGCCAGAAAACGGCCCAGGATCCCCCGAGCTTCGGTCTGGGGGGCCGATCTGGGCGATCCGGGGCTTGGCCCGGCGGGAGGCATCTGGCCCAGGCGTGTCGCCAGCTTCAACGACAGTTCCTCCAGGCGTGCTGGCAGCTCTCGGCCCTGGAGCCCATCCAGGGCCTGTCGGATGTCGGGCAGAGACGCCCATACCAGGTCGTTGTGTCCGGTTTCCAGCAAGGTCTCCAGCACGGTCTCCAGGTAGAAGAGGGCCAGAAGCCGCCCGGGCCATATCTGGGGCCCCCAGCGGCGGATGTTCGCCAAGTGTCCCATGGCCCGGTCCACGTCCGGGGGATCTGCCAGGAGGGCGGCGTGGAGAAGCAGGACCTCTTCCCGGATCCGCTCCTCGTCGGGTTGGCCATCCAGCAGACGGCGCATCCGCTGCCACAGGTCGAACCTGCGGTGTTGCCGCAGCAGGGCCAGGGCCTGGGCGGGGTGTCGGTGCTGGAGGAATGTCCGGGCCAGATTCCACAGCAGGAGGCGCTCCGTGTTGCGGCTGGCCAGGGTTCGGGCCCAGATAAGGGCCAGGCGGGCCTGTTCGGCCGCCTCGTCCACCTGTTCCTGGGAGAGCAGCCCCTCGATCAGGGCTCGGTAGGCCTCGCTGCGGGTGGCGTCCTGGGGGTCCAGGTGGTTGACCACAGACTTGGCCTGCTCCACAGAGCCCAGACGCAACAGGGTCTGGACGGCTGCCGCGGCCGTCCAGCCGTCGCTCTGCATGCCGTGGAAGGCGATGGTCTCGGCCAGCAGCCGCAGTGGCTCCGGTGGGACCTGGGCGGTGGACAGGTGCTCCACGGCCTCCTTCAGGGCGTAGAAACGGAAGTCCACGTCGGGATCTGCCCGGAAACGGCGGACCTGGCGGACCAGCCAGTCGTCGTCGCCTGCCTCCAGGAGGCTGCTCTCGCGACGGGCTTCCTGGACGCTGGCCATGACGCGGATCTGGTCCAGGATCTCCTCCACCCGGCCCTCCAGGGCCAGGACCACCACGGCGTGGCGTCGGGCCTCCAGAGAGACCAGGGCAGCTCGGCGGAAGACCTCCACGCAGTGGTGCAGCAGGCGGGGATCCGGTTCCGAGGGCCGCCCAGTGGCCGCGTGGACGGCCACCTGGCGCACCAGGGAGGCCCCGGCCGTGTCGTACCGCTCCACGGCCCGCTGCAGCAGATCCTCGGTCAGGGGGTGGAGCCCCACCAGCCCGATGGTCTCGCCCAGCAGCTCTCGGAGGCGCTCCTGGGCCACCACCGTGTCCCACACACCGACCTCTTGGTCCAGCCGTTCCAGACAGGCCAGGGCCAGGTTCTCGTCGCCCAGATGGGCTGCCGCGCAGGCCAGGGCGAGCAGGTGTTCCGCCCACACGGCCAGCGGATCCCGCCGGGGGCGCCGTACCAGGGGCCGCATCCGATCCAGTTGGATCTCCAGGGCCACGGCCAGGCCGGCCTCCTGGTGGGTTCGTCGGGCCAGCCGGGGCAGTGCCCGGTAGAGGGCCAACGGCTCTCGACGGGAGATCAGCCGGAGCACGTGGAACGCCGCGTCCGGTGCCCCGTGATCGGCCAGGGCCTGCCAGCAGCGCCGCAGGAGCCAGGTGTCGGGCCGTCGGATCTGGCGGGGCTCCTCGGCGCCACCGACGGCTGCCGCCTCCTGGAGGGCCTCCAGCGCGGCCTGGACCAATGTCCCCGGAGCGCTGCTTCGCTCCTCTGGGGCCCGGGCATCAGGCTTCGCCATGGGCTATCCTCCCAGCCTGGCCAGGGCCGCGAGGGCCAGCAGGAGGCCACCGGCGACCAGGAGAAGCCGACCGGCCTGTTGCAGGCGGTGGGCGCTCTGGACCGAGCGCCCATGGGCCCGGTGTCGGTCCTGCCCCCGGGATAGCTGTTCCGGGCGTTCGTGGGGGGCCCCGCGTACGTGGGCCAGCCACCAGGCTCGATGGCAGTAGGTCCAGGCGGCCAGGTCGCTGGCCCGGACCAGGGACCGATCTCTGCGGGCCATGGCGCTACTCCGTGGAGTCCAGGCGGGCCTCCAGCCGCGTCAACGCTCCTCGCAGCCGTTCCTGGCGGAGCGACAGGGTGAGATCGCCCCGGGTGCGCTCCACCACGCCCCGCAACACATCGGTCTGACGACGCAGCCCTCCTGTGACCGCGTCGGGGAAATCCACGGTGAGCAACAGACCGTAGATCTCGTCCATGATGGCCAGGTAGGGTTCGGCCTCGGCCACCCGGTCCTGGCGCATCAGGTCCAGGGCAAAGCGTCGCAGCTCCGTGGCCGCCTCGGTCAGGCCCAGCAGATAGGTGGACGAGGGCACGGCCAGGTCGGCGGGGGTTGGGATGGGCCGATCGCGGAGGAGGGCCGAGAGCAGGTGGGCCTCCACCAGCTCCTTCAACGCGTCCTGGGTGTAGCCGCTGTAGTAGAGGGCGGGATACGGGGCCAGGGGGTCGGTGAGGGCCCGGGCCAGCTCCTGGGCCTCTGCCAGCAGGGCCTGGGCCGTGTCCCACTGGTGACGATGCATGGCCCGGATGGCCCGGGCACAGGTCCGGATCAGGCTGCGGCTGTGTTGCAGGGCCTGGTCCCGGACCTGGGTGAGGGCGTCCAGTTCCTGGACGATGGACTCGACGATCTCGGTCAGGTGTGGATCCGCGGGCATCCGTGCTCGCTCCCCTTGGGCGGGTGTGGCACCTCGGTGGCTGCTTCCTCGAACATCACTCGAACATTATAGGGCAATCCTCGGGGGAAGGCGAACCAGGCGGTGGCCTCCCATGCCTCACGGCGAGCTCGGTCGGGGTTCGGTGACCTTCCAGGCCAGGATGGCCAGGGCGATCAGGCCGCTCACCCCGGAGACGGGCCCCAGGCCCCACACGCCGAAATGGGTGTAGGCCCAGGGGCCGGTGATGCCGGTGAGGGTGATGGCCAGGAGGACGAAGGCCGCGTTCAGGGACATGACCTTCCCGCGGGCGGTGGGCACGTGCTCGCTGAGCAGGGTCAGGTTGCTCACCACGATGAACTCGAAGGCCACCCGGGTCAGGAGCAGGGAGATCACGGCCGGGACCAATCCCGTGTTCAGGAAGGGCAGCGCGAAGTAGGTCAGGGTGATGGCCGCGGTGCCGGCCATCACGGCCCGGCGTTTGCCCACCCGGTCCACCACCAGGGATGCGGTGCCGCTTCCCACCAGGTCGGCCAGGCCCTGCAGCAGGGCCACCAGGCCCAGGGCCTGGGGCTGTAGGCCGTACTCCCGCTCCAGCCAGCTCCCGTGGACCAGGAGGATGTGTACCTGGGCGAAGAAGAGCCATGCGGTGACGGCGATATTCGCATAGACAACGGGCCCGTTGCGGGGAAAGGTCAGGAAGCGGACCAGTTCGGGGTAGCCGAAGCGGAGTGGTTTCTTCCGAGTGCTCCGGGCTCCAGGGCGGGCCGCGGGAGGGAGGAGCCCGAACAGCCACGCTCCCAGGAGGAGGCTGCCGCCTAGGGTCCAGAAGGGGGCCGGCCAGCCGTGGCGCTGGATGAGCCACCCCATGGCCGAGAGGCCCAGGATCCCGGAGAGCGCCCAGGCATATTCCAGGATGCCCAGTCCTCGGGCTCGGTTCGCGTAGGGAAGTTGGGCGCTGACATAGGCCTGCAGGGTGGGGACGAACCCCGACAGTCCGGCCCCGGTGCACAGCATGCCCAGGGCCAACAGCCACGGCCGGCCCGGGCTGAGAGGGATGAGCCACATGCCCAGTCCGGCCAGGGCCAGGGCCAGGCGGAGGACGGGTCGATAGCCCATTCGATCGGCCGCGGTGCCGAACAGGGGGGCGGCCACGCCGATCGCGCTGCGCAGGCTGGCCATGCGCCCCAGCGCGATCATGTCCATTCCCAGGCCCCGCGCGAAGATGGACAGGAAGGGTCCGAAGAGCTGGGTGGCCGTGTCCACGGCCAGGCGCACGGCCACCGCCATGGTCAGGAGCTGGGGGACGGTCTGGATCTGCCATCGACTGCGGGGAGGGCGTTGCACGGGGGATGCCTCTGGCGAAGCGGCTCAGCGCAGGCGGATGACCTGGACGCTGGCCGGGGGGACGAACTGGAAGTAGGCGTCCTCCAGGGGGAGATTGAACTGGATCAGGCGAAAGCGCATGGACAGCCCCCCATCGGTCTCCAGGGCCAGCGGGTAGAGGTACTCGTTGTCCAGCCACACGGTGGCCTGGGTGCCTGGAATGGAGGATGCATCCTCTGGCCAGGTCATCTCCACCCGCAGGGCCCGTCGGCGGGCCACCCGCTCCCACCCCGTGACCTGCACCGTGTCCGCCTCGGCCAGGGCCTGGCGGATCTGTTCGTGGAGGGTGAGGAAGATGGAGGTGTCCACGTCGGTCTCCATGGAGTCCACCCGGCTGGCCACCATGGCTGTCTGGAGGTCCGGCGTGTACATCCAGGTCTCCTGTCGGTTCACCACCAGGATGCTCCCGGCCATGGGCGCCGGCCCTTCCTCGATCTCCGCGCGCAGCTCGTCGGGAAGCCGAAGCCACATCTCCTGTTCCAGGGCCACATCGTTGAGGGAGAGGGACAACCGACCCTGGACGGTCTGGAGCTGGGCCAGACCTGCGTCCATCCGTTGGAGCAGCGCGCTCGGTTCTGGGAGCCGGCGGATGCGGAACTGGTAGATCCCGGCAGCTACCAGGAGCAGCCCGGCCATACCGGCCAGGATCCAGAGACGTTCTCGGTTCATGGCACCAGGCACTCCGTGGACTATTGGGGTGGGCGGCTCCGGGAGCCCTGGGGTCGGGCCCGTTGTCGCCGCACCCAGACTTTGAACACCTCTGCGGCCAGGAGAAGGGTGAGGGCCACAGCCACGGCCACCAGCCAGTCTGCCAGGTCCAGGGGGACCGTGTCAAAGGCCTGTTGCAGCGGACTCCAGTAGATCACGGCCATGTGGAGGGCCAGGCTCACCGTCACCGCCACCCAGAGCCAGGGGTTCGGGCCCTGTTCCATCCCCAGGACGCTGCGCCAGCCGCTGCGGCAGTTGAACGCGTTCACCAGTTGGAACAGCACCAGGGCCGTGAAGACCACCGTGCGGGCGTGTTCGAGGTCCGCCTCTCGGTCTGGGCCCGGCACTCGCCAGTCGGTCCAGCCTCCGGGCAGGTAGCTGTCGAGGATGAAGAGGCTGCCCAGGGCCATGACGGTTCCGGCCATGAGGATGAAGGCCCACATGGTGCGGTCGATGATGGGAGCATGGAGAGGCCGAGGAGGGCGCTCCATGAGATCCGGCTCCGGGGGGTCCACGCCCATGGCCAGGGCGGGGCCTCCGTCGGTCACCAGGTTGATCCAGAGGATCTGGGCGGCCAACAACGGCAGGAAGGCCCGGCCATCCACGGTCAGCGCCAGGGCCCCGGCCAGCACCATGGCGCTGAACATGGTCATCACCTCGCCCATGTTGCTGCTCAGCAGGTAGCGGAGGAACTTGGTGATGTTGTCCAGGATGGTGCGGCCCTCGGCCACGGCCGCCACCATGGTGGCGTAGTTGTCGTCGGCCAGGATCATGTCCGCGGCCTCCTTGCTCACCTCTGTGCCGGTGATCCCCATGGCCACGCCGATGTCGGCTCGGCGGAGGGCCGGCGCGTCGTTCACCCCGTCCCCGGTCATGGCCACCACATGGCCATGGGCCTTCAGCGCCTCCACCAGGCGCAGCTTGTGTTCCGGGTTCACCCGGGCGTAGACGGAGACCTCCTGGACCACCTCCTCCAGGGTTCTGCCATCCATGGCCGAGAGCTCCGCGCCGGTGACCACCCGGTCCTGGGGACCGGCGATCCCCAGTTCCTGGGCAATGGCCAGCGCGGTGAGCCCATGGTCTCCGGTGATCAGGAGGGTACGGATCCCCGCCCGTTGGGCCACCTGGACCGCGGAGCGGGCCTCGGGCCGGGGGGGATCCATCATGCCCACCAGCCCCTCCCAGATCAGGCCCCGTTCCACCGTCTCCGGGTCCCATTCCTCCGCGGCCGGTTGGCCCCCCTCCAGGGCGCGAGAGGCCAGGGCCAGGGTGCGCAGGGCCTGGGCTGCAAAGGTCTCGTTCTGCGCGCGGAGAGCCTCCCGATCCCGGTCCTCCAAGGGGCGGACGGTGCCCCGGTCTCGTACCCGATCGCATCGTTCCAGCAGCACCTCCGGTGCGCCCTTGACCACGGCCACCGGAGTGCCGTCCATGGGATGCACGGTGGTCATCCGTTTCCGTTCGGAGCTGAAGGGGATCTCGCCCATCCGGGGGCATTCCGCCCGGAGCCGATCCGGGTCGATGCCGGCCTTGTGGGCCAGCACCAGGAGCGCGCCCTCGGTGGGATCCCCCATCACCTGCCACCGCCCCTCCTCGGTCTGCGCCAGTTGGGCGTCGTTGTTCAGGGCCGCGATCCGGGCCAACCAGCGCAGGTCCGGATCCTGCGCGGGGAGCAGGGGGCCCTGCTCTGTGAAGAAGCGGCCTTGGGGCCGGTATCCTTCCCCCTCCACGTGGACGACCCGGTCCACCCCCAACAGGATCTCCACCACGGTCATCTCGTTTCGGGTCAGGGTTCCCGTCTTGTCGCTGCAGATCACCGTGGCACTGCCCAGGGTCTCCACCGCTGGCAGCCGCCGCACGATGGCGTTGCGCTCGGCCATCCGGCGCATGCCCAGGGCCAACACCACCGTGACCACCGCGGGCAGCCCTTCGGGAATGGCGGCCACGGCCAGGGCCACGCCGAAGAGGAACATGTCCAAGGCCACTTCCAGGGAGAGCTCCCCGGTCCGCAGGATCCCGGCCAGGGTCACCACCCCGGCAATGGCCAGGACAGCCATGCCCAGCTGGCGTCCCACCCGGGCCAGATCCCGTTGGAGAGGGGTGTCGGAGTCCTCGGTGGTCTGGAGCAGATGGGCGATCCGGCCCATGGCCGTGGCCATGCCTGTGGCCACCACCACGGCCTCCCCCCGGCCGTAGGTGACCACCGTGCCCATGAAGACCATGTTGACCTGGTCCCCGAGCTCGGTCTGGGGATCGTCCAGGGGGCGGGGGTGCTTGTGGACCGGGACCGACTCGCCGGTGAGGGGGGCCTCGTCCACCTCCAGGTTCACCGTGTGCAGCAACCGGGCATCGGCGGGCACCCGGTCGCCGGCCTCCAGGAGGAGGAGATCTCCGGGAACCACCTCCCGGGCCGGAACGCGTCGAATGCGCCCCTCCCGGCGTACCGTGGACTCCGGGGCGGTCATCCTCTGGAGCGCGGCCACGGCCTGTTCGGCTCGGTATTCCTGGATGAACCCCAGGGCCGCGTTGAGCACCACGATGGCCAGGATGACCAGGCTGTCGTAGGGCAAGGCCTCCGAGCCATCGGCCTCCAGCCACCAGATGGCCCCCGCCACGGCCGCGGCCATCACCAGGATCAGGGTCAGGGGTTCCCCGATCTGTTCCGCCAGAATGGCCAGGGGGCCCCGGCCCTGGCTCTCCTGGAGTTCGTTGGGGCCGTGTTCGGCCAGTCGACGCCGGGCCTCCTCCTCCGAGAGGCCCACAGCCGGATCCACGCCCAGGCGGGCGGCCACCTCTGCCCCGGGGAGCATGGGCCAGGGGGTCTCCGGAGCAGATCCCCGTTCGGCCCGAGGAGGTGGGGTGTGGGTGGGGCGCTCGGAGGCACGGAGACGGGTCATCATGTGGGCGTTGGGATCCAGCTCTTCGCTCTGGACAGGGACCCGGCACAGGGTGAGGGTGTGCCGGTGAACGGTCCGTTCCATTATACCCGATGGCGTGCCGGAGAGACAGCTCGGTTCCAGGGCGCTCCGTGGATGGCCGCGGGCAAGGGGGCTCCGCTTCCTCCTGCTCCGCTTCCTCTGGCGTGGAATGCACCTCTCCGGATGTCCGAGGCCGGCCGCAACGGGCCCGGGTGGCGCCTCGGAAGGCCATTTGCACAATCGCCCGGCCTGTGATACGAAGAAGCTGTGCGGCCCCGCCCCGGGAGGGAGGGCGGCTGTGACCGCTGCACCTGGTCATTTCACCTTTTCACCTGGTCATTTCACCTTGGTCATACGGGAACCTTGGTCATACGGGAACAAAGCGGATAGGACGAGCGGACAAGGATGGATGGCAGACCCATGGAATCGGACTTCCTGGCCCGGAAACAGGCCCAGACCGAACAGGAGATCCACCCGCTTCTGCGCCGACGCTGGAGCCCCCGCGCCTTTGCCTCCCGCCCCGTGGATCGGGCCACCCTTCGCCGGCTGTTCGAGGCCGCACGTTGGGCTCCCTCGTCTCGCAACGAGCAGCCCTGGCGCTTCGTCCTGGCCACCCAGGATGCGGCCGAGGCCTTTGCCCGGCTCCTGGACTGTCTGGTGGAGGGGAACCGGCGTTGGGCCCACCGGGCCCCGGTCCTGCTCCTGGGCTGCGCCAAGACCGTCTTCACGCACAACGGGCGGCCCAACCGCCATGCCTGGTACGACCTGGGGCAGGCCATGGCCCACCTGACCGTCCAGGCCACTGCCGAGGAGCTGTACGTCCACCAGATGGCCGGGTTCAGCCCGGAGAAGGCCCGGGAGGCGGCCCGGGTGCCCGAGGGCTACGAACCGGTGGTCATGGCGGCCATCGGGTATCTGGGCCGTCCTGAGGAGCTGCCCGAGAGGCTTCGCGAGCAGGAGCTGGCCCCCCGATCTCGGATTCCTCTGGCGGAGATGGTCTACTTCGGCCAATGGGGGCGCCCGCTGCCCCCACCTTGACCGTTCCAGGAGGCGCCCATGTACGACCGGGTCATTGCCAACGGCCTTGTGGTCACCGGTGACGGCGTGGTGGCCGCGGACCTGGCCATCCACGGGGAACAGATCGCGGCCATTGGCCAGGATCTGAACGGCGAGACCGTGGTGGATGCCTCGGGCTGCTACGTGATCCCCGGTGGGGTGGATCCCCACGTCCACCTGCAGATGCCCCTGGCCGGGCGGGTCAGCACGGACACCTTCCGCACGGGCACCGTTGCCGCGGCCTGCGGAGGCACCACAGCCATCGTGGACTTCGTGGAGCCCGCCCCGGAGGAACCCATGATGGAGGCCTTCCGGGCCCGTCGGGCCGAGGCCGACGGGCAGGTGGCCGTCGACTACGGCCTCCACATGACCATTCCCACCTGGCATGCAACCCACGATACAGGCCTCTACCAGGTGCCCGAGGCCGTGGCCGCGGGCTGTGCCACCTTCAAGTGCTACCAGGCCTATCCCCAGCTCGCCCTGGACGACGTGGCCCTGTACCGGGCCATGTTGGCCGTGGCCGATGCAGGGGGACTGGTGGTCCTCCACAGCGAGACCGGCCCGCTCCTGGAGGCCCTGCGGGTGGAGGCCCTGGCCGCAGGCCATGTGGAGCCCATCTGGCACGAGCGCACCCGGCCGGCCCGGCTGGAGGGCACCGCGGTCCACCGGGCCATCGAGATCGCCCACGAGGCCGAATGCCCCCTCCACATCTTCCACGTGGGATGCGTGGACAGCATCGCCGAGATCGTGGCCGGCCGCAACCGGGGCGTGGACGTCACCGGCGAGACCTGTCCCCAGTACCTGGTGCTCACCGAGGAGGCCCTGGCCCGAGAGGACGGCCATCTCTTCGTCTGTGCCCCGCCTCTCCGTTCCCCGGAGGACCGACAGGCCACCTGGGAGGCCTTGGCCGCGGGCGATCTGGACTTCGTCAGCACGGACCATTGTCCATGGACCCGGGCGGAGAAGGAACAGCCGGATTTCACCCAGATCCCCGGCGGGCTGCCCAGCATCGAGGCCCGGCTCTCCCTGATCCACCACTTTGGCGTGAACGAAGGGCGGTTCGATGTGACCCACTGGGTCAAGGTCTGCTGCACCCGTCCGGCCCAGCGCGTCGGCCTGGCCCGCAAGGGAGCCCTTCTGCCGGGCTACGACGCGGACGTGGTGATCTTCGACCCCCAGCGCAGCAAGACCCTGTCCACCGAAACCCTGCACGAGGCCGCGGACTGGACGCCCTACGAGGGCATCACCGTCCAGGGTTGGCCTCGTGCCGTCTACCTGCGGGGTCAGGCCATCGTCCAGGACGAGGAATACGTGGGAACACCGGGGGATGGACGCTTTGTCCCCCGACATTTCACTTGACCTTCCCCCCTGGGAATGCTATACTCTGCCTGCATTTGCTGTACCCCAATGCATGGTTCACATCTGGAGGATAGGAGAGATTAGCACCCGAGACCGCACTCGCATCAACGAGGCCATCCGAGCCCGAGAAGTCCGAGTCATCGATGCGGATGGCACCCAACTTGGCGTCATGCCGTTGCGCCAAGCCCTGGCCCTGGCGGAGGAGAGAGGCCTGGACCTGGTGGAGGTGGCGCCCGACGCCAGGCCACCGGTCTGCCGCCTGATGGACTACGGCAAATACCTCTACGAACGCCAGAAACGCGAACGGGAGGCCCGTAAAGCCCAGAGACAGATCGAGGTCAAGGAAGTCCGCCTGCGGCCCAAGACCGGGGAACACGATGTCCAGGTGGTGTTGCGGAAGGCCCGCAGCTTCCTGGAGGATGGGGACAAGGTGAAGGTCCGTATCCGGTTCCGGGGGCGGGAGATCCAGAATATCGAGGTCGCTCTGGACATCATGAAACGAGTGGCTCGGGAACTGGCCGATGTGGGCATGGTGGAGACCAAGCCCAGCATGGAGGGGCGCAGCATGATCATGATCCTGGCCCCCGCCTCGGACAACCGCAGACGCCGGTAGGGGGTCAGGCTCTTCCTTCAGGGTGCCTCGTGGCACACGGCGGCCAGGGCGTCGCAGGTTTGCCTCTGCCGTCCCGATCCCCTATAATAGAGGGGTTGTCGGACGGGTGCACTGCCTGAGGCGCCTCCGGGGCCGAGGCGCCCGGCGCCCTGGAGAGGGCCGCCAGGCCGATGGGGCGAACGGGCCAGGGCAGCGTCTCGGACGCATCAGGCCGGGGCCCGGATCCGAAGAGAGGTTGTCTGCAACGGGCGTATGCCCGTTTTGTGTGTCTGCCCGCAGCGAATGGAGCGTGTACCATGCCGAAGATGAAGACCCACAAGGGGGCTGCCAAGCGTTTCCGCATCACCCGGCGGGGAAAGGTGATGCGCATGAAGGCCGGGGGCAGCCACCTGCGGCGGAAGGCCCGGCGGATCGACATCTACCGCAAGACCCTGGCCGCGGACAACGCCTCCGTGGTCAAGCAGGTGCGCAAGGTGCTCCACCTGGGCAAGCCGTCCCAGAGGACGACAGGGACGGAGCCCGCAGAGGAGTAGCTGCAGCCATCCATTCCAGCACGTGAACGGCCGGAAAGCGGTCCCCCGGGAGCCCGTCCGTACCCGGATGGATACGGAGCCCAGATAGGGGGACCCGCCCTCACGGAAGGAGAGAACCATGCCCCGATCGCGACCCAAGGTCTACGCACGTCGACGCCACAAGAAGGTCCTGAAGTTCACCAAAGGCCAGTACGGCACCCGCTCCAAGCTCTTCAGGCGGGCCAACGAGGCCATGTTGAAGTCCCTGTTCTACGCCTATCGGGACCGTCGGAACCGGAAGCGGGACTTCCGCCGCCTGTGGATCACCCGCATCAACGCCGCGGCCCGGCTGCATGGGATGAACTACAGCCGCTTCATCCACGGCCTGAAGCAGGCCAATGTCCAGGTGGACCGCAAGGTGTTGGCGGACATCGCGGTCCGGGATCCCCAGGCCTTTGCCAGGCTCGCCCAGGTGGCCAAGCAGGCCCTGTCCTGACCGATCCCGCCCGGGCGGATACCCGCAGACAGCCAACAGGCGGCAGGCGACCTCGGTCTCTGCCGCCTGTCGCGTTGGAGGGGGCCGCATGCGCCAGATCACCAGCCCGGCCAACCCCTACGTGAAAGCCGCCCGTCGGCTCCGACGCCGTCGCCAGCGGGAACGAAGCGGTCTGTGTCTGCTGGAGGGCCCCCGCCTCATCGGGGACGCCTGGCAACACGGCGGCCGGTTCGAACAGGTCTTCGTCACCGAGGACGTCCTGGCCCATCCCGAACACCGCCCGTGGATCCAGGCCATGGAACGGGCTGGGGTGTGGGTGGCCCAGGTCTCCCCCCAGGTGTTGGCGGGGCTGAGCCACACGGTGACCCCCCAGGGCATGGTGGCCGTGGTGCACCAGCCCCGGCGCCCCCTGCCTCCCTCCCCCTGGATGGTGTTGATCCTGGATGGGCTCCAGGATCCCGGCAACGCGGGCACCCTGATCCGCAGCGCGGCCGCCGCGGGCGCGGACGGGGTCCTCTTCGGCCCCGGCAGCGTGGACCCCTACAACGAGAAGGTCCTCCGCGCGGCCATGGGCGCCCACTTCCGCCTTCCGGTCCTCTCTCTGGATGGCTGGGAGAGCCTGTGGGATGTGTTGGGCTCCCCCCGCCCCCTCTACATCGCGGATTCCGCGGGCCACGTGGTCTACGACCGGGTGGACTGGACCCAGCCCGGGGCCCTGGTGGTCGGGGGAGAGGCCCGGGGTCCCAGCACCCCGGTCCGGGCCATGGGCCTCTCCGTGGCCATTCCCATGGCCCGGGACACCGAGTCCCTCAACGCGGCTGTGGCCGGCTCGGTGATCCTCTTCGAGGCCGCCCGCCAACGCCGTCGAGCCCGGCCCAGAACCCCGGCAACCGACCCGGATCCCTCCTCCCAGCGTTCGGGGGTGGAGCCCGGACGCGACACGGGGCGCGGCCGTCCGAATTGACACACCGTCCAACCCTGGCTACACTGTAGCCATCCGCGGCCATCTACCCTCTGGAGTGCACCATGCCTTGGCCTTGGCTCAACCCGGTCTGGATCCTGTTGGCGGGCTTTCTGCTGGGCTGGATTGCATCCACCCTCTTCGAGTGGCTCTGGTACCGCCGCTATCGCGGCATCTCCATTCCGCCGCCCCGCCGTCCCCCGCTCCAGGACATCCGCCTGTCCCGTACCGAGCCGCCGGCCTTGCCCGCCTGGGTGGAGGAGACCCTGACGCCCACGCCGGCACCCGAGGCCATGGTGCCGGGAGTGGCCCCATCCCCCTCTTCTCCAGGCCGCTCGGAGCGTCCCGCCCCTGCATCGCCCCGTCCGAGCCGAGAGGGCGGGATCACCCCGCCGGCCACCAACGTCCCCGACGACCTGACCCGCATCCGGGGGATCGGCAAGGCCCATGCCCAGCGGCTCTACCGGGCCGGCATCGCCACCTACCACCAGTTGGCCCAGACCGATCCGGCCACCCTCCACGCGGTGACCTATGCCGGGCCCACGGTGGACGTGGAGTCCTGGCAGCGCCGGGCCCGGGAGCTGGCCGAACAGGAGGACCGGGTGGGCGCGGTGTACACCGGGCCGCCGCCGGACGATTTCACCGAGCTGCCTGGCCTGAGCCCAGATCTCCAACACCGGCTCTACCAGCGGGGTATCGTCACCTTCGCCCAGTTGGCCCAGGCCACCCCGGAGCAGCTTGCCGAGATCCTGCCCACCGTGGCCGACCGCAACCTGCTCGCCCGGTGGATCGCGGGGGCTGCCCGTCGAAGCCAGCCTCACACCAGCCCATAGGGAATCCAGCCCTGGATGGCCTATCTGCCCCCCTCCCGGCGTCCCTACATGATCTGGCCCCACGACGCCTGGCGTATCGCGGTGGCCGGGGCTCTGTTCCTCTTCCTGCTCGCCTGGTGGCAAGGGTGGCTTCCCCTGCCTCCACCTGGGGAGACGACGCCCTCTCCGGTGGCCGTGGCCCCGCCCACACCGTCGGTGTCGCCCTCTCTTCCCCCGGTCACCGCCACGCCCCAGCCCTTCGCGCGCCCGACGACCCCCGCCGCGGTGGAGGCCCCGACCGTGGAGCGGCCTACCCCCACCTGGACACCTCGCCCGGTCGAGCCCAGCCCCTCCCCCTCGGCACCGGTTCCCCCCACGCCCACAGCGATTCCGAAACCCGGGCCAGACTCCCCTGAGCTGACCCTGTCCGTCCTGGGGGATGATAGGCCCTGGCTTCCGGTCCGCAATCCACTGCTCTACGGCCGCACCGCTCCTCGGACCCAGGTGGTGGTGGCGGTCCGCAAGGAGCCCGTCTCCATCCACACCGCCCAGGCGGACGAGTTCGGCCGTTGGCAACTGGCCCTTCCGGATCCCCTGCCCGACGGCATGACCTGGATCCAGGTCTATCCGGGAGAGGAGCCAGGAACCGGCTCCGGGCTCCAGGAGCGCATTCTCCTGGTGATCCCCGGCACCCCCCAGGTGGATCCCCCGGCCATCACGCCCTTGCCCCTGCCCGGCCCTCTGCAGACGAACATCCCGGTACTCAGCGGCGTGGGCCCCCAGGGTTTGGATGTCCTCCTGGAACTGTCCCCGGCGCCGGGAGAGGCACCCCGCCCCCTGGCCACGATACCGGTGGACCCCAGGGGCCGTTGGGCCTATGCTGTGGAGGAACCCCTGGCCCCAGGCACCTACGAGCTGTGGGCCGTGGCGGTGGACGAGGCCGGACGCCCCCTGACCCGCTCGGCTCCCTGGCGGTTCACCGTGCCTCCAGATGCCCAGCCCATCGGACCGCCCCAGGCCATCCTTCAGGTCCAGCCCATCCCGGGGCGTGCGGAGACCTCCGGGGCTCCCTCGCCGGTCCAGGAGATCGTGGGCCTGACAGGCACGGCCAGCCCAGACACGGGGCTTCTCATCTACGTGGACGGACAGCCGGTGGGCGATACCCGGGCCACCCGGGAAGGGGACTGGTCCTTTGTGTTCTCTCCTCCGGTGCCGGGCGACGGACGGGAGATCCGGGTGGTGGAGGTGGATCCATCGGGACGTCCTCGGGCCATCTCGGGGCCTCCTCGGCTGCCCAACGCTGGAGGGGAGCCGCCGTGAGCCAGGCACCGTCCGCGGAACACCTCCGCTGGCTGGTGGAACGCTCCATGCTGGCCCAGGCCCGGGAACTGGCCCGCCGGCTCTCTGGCCAGGCTCGTCAGTGGCACCATCCCTACGCGGCGCCCCGTCCCCGGGATGCGGTCTCCCAGGCCTCGGTCTGGTTCACGGCCTATCCAGCCTCCATCATCTGTCCAGAGGGGGCATCCGTGCTGGCCACCCTGGGCGATCCGGCCCTCTGGCAGGCCTTCGCGACCATCGGCATCCAGGGCATGCACACGGGCCCCATGAAACGGGCCGGTGCCGTCCACGGAGATGCCTTCACCCCCTCGGTGGATGGCCACTTCGACCGCATTGGCCTGGACATCGATCCCCAGTTCGGCACCCTTCAGGAATATCGGCTTCTGGTCCACCGGGCCACGGCCCACGGCGGCACCATCATCGGGGACATCATCCCAGGCCATACAGGCAAGGGCCCGGATTTTCGGCTGGCGGAGCTGGGGTACCAGGACTATCCCGGGATCTACCACATGGTGGCCATCCCTCCAGAGGACTGGGATCTGTTGCCGCCGGTTCCCCCGGGCCAGGACGCGGTCAACCTGTCCCCTGCGACCGTGGAGGCCCTGGCCCAGCGGGGCCACATCGTCGGCCGTCTCCAGCGGGTGATCTTCCACGAGCCCGGGGTGAAGGAGTCCAACTGGAGCGCGACCCCGGAGATCCGCGGCGTGGATGGGGTGGTCCGCCGCTGGGTCTACCTCCACTACTTCAAGCAGGGCCAACCGACCCTGAACTGGCTGGACCCCTCCTTCGGCGCGGCGCGGTTGGTGAGCGGCGACGCGATCCACTCCCGGGAGGTGTTGGGGGCCACCATCCTCCGCCTGGATGCCAACGGCTTCCTGGGGGTGGAGCGGACGGCCGAAGGGGTCTGGTCCGAGGGCCACCCCCTCTCCGTCACGGTGAACCAGTTGCTGGCCGGCCTGGTCCGCAAGCTGGGGGGGTTCACCTTCCAGGAGCTGAACCTGGCCCTGGACGACATCGCGGCCATGGCGCAGGGCGGCCCGGATCTCTCCTACGATTTCATCACCCGCCCTGCATACCACCATGCCCTGGTCACCGGCCGCACCGACTTTCTGCGCCTGATGTTCGACCTGCTGCAGCGCTACCGCATCGAGCCGGTCTCCCTGATCCATGGGCTCCAGAACCACGACGAGCTGACCCTGGAACTGGTCCACTTCTGGCACCGTCACGGCGACGAACCCTTCCTGTACCGGGGGCGGAGGCTCACCGGCCAGGCCCTGCGGGCCCAGGTGCGGGAGGAGATGTATGCCCGCCTGAGCGGTCCCTCTGCGCCCTACAACCTGCCCTTCGCGACCAATGGGGTGGCCTGCACCACGGCCAGTGTGGTGGCCGCGGCCCTGGGCATCCGCGACCTGACCCGCCTGGAGCCCGAGGCCGTGGCGTGTATCCAACGGGGCCACCTGTTGTTGGCCCTGTTCAACGCGTTCCAACCGGGTGTCTTCGCGCTCTCCGGCTGGGATCTGGTGGGCGCGTTGCCCCTGCCGAAGGAGGCGGTGGCCGACCGCGTGGCCGACGGCGACACCCGCTGGATCCACCGGGGCGCGTACGATCTCATGGATGGGAACCCCGGTGCCGACCGTTCGCCCGCGGGGATCCCCCGGGCCCCCAGCCTGTACGGCTCCCTCCCGGAGCAGCTCGAACGGCCGGACTCCTTCCTGCACCGCCTGCGTCACCTGTTGGCCGTCCGGGAAGGCCACGGCCTGGCCACCGGAACCCTGGTGGCGGTCCCTTCGGCTCGCCACCCTGGCCTCCTGGTCCTGGTCCACCGGCTGGCCAGCGGTGCCCTCCAGGCCACCTGTCTGAACTTCAGCCAGACCCCGGTGGACGAGACGGTGCCCATCCCCCACGCGGAGCCGGGCCCGGTGCAGGACCTGCTCCGGGAGACCTCCATGGGCCCGGTGGCCAAGGGGGGGCGGATCCGGATCACCCTGGGCCCCTGGGAGGGAACCGGCCTGTTGATCGCGGGGAGATGAGTGGAGATCGACCATGCTGCCGCGATCCCACCGGGTGGACGCCACCCTCCTCGCCCTGCTCTGCGTGGCCCTGGCCCTGGCCGGGCTGGCCTGGCGCCAGGGCGGCATGGAGCGGGTGCAGGAGGGCCTGGAGCGCGGAGGGGCACTCCTGCTCTGGGTGGCTCCGCTGCTCCTCGCGGCCTTTCTGGTGGCGGGGTTCGTGCAGGTGTTGGTCAGCCCCCATTGGGTGGAGCGCTGGTTGGGCGCGGGCTCGGGATGGCGTGGGATCCTGCTGGCCTGCATCGGTGGCGCCCTGATCCCCGGGGGGCCCTACGCGTACTATCCCGTGGCCGCGGTGCTGCTGCGCAGCGGGGCCAGCCTGGGGGTGTTGGTGGCCTTCGTGGTGGCCAAGAACCTCTACTCCGGGCTGCGGATCCCCCTGGAGGTCGCTCTTCTGGGGCCTCGGTTGACCCTTCTCCGGCTCATGCTCACCCTGTGGATTCCCCCACTGATGGGCTTTCTGGCCGAGCTCCTCTTCGGTGCCCGGGTGCAGGCCATTCGAAAGGCCATGGGCCCATGACCACAGCCACCCTGCTCCTCTGGGCCCTGGCCCTGGGAATGGGCCTGGTGGCCCGGCGCCGAGGGGACGACAGCCTCCGGGAAGGCGTCCGGGCGGGCCTCCACACCCTGCGCCGGACTCTGCTGCTGATGGTGGTGGCGTTCGTCATCGTGGGCTACGTGGAGGTGTTGGCACCCCAGGCCCTGGTGCAGGACTGGATCGGACCCGGCAGTGGATGGCGAGGCCTGGTGGTCGCGGAGGCAGTGGGCTGGATCCTGCCCGGCGGGCCCTACGTGGCCTTCCCCCTCATCGCCACCCTGTACCGGGCCGGCGCGGGGCTGGGTCCCATCCTGGCCATGATCACCAGTTGGCTCATGTTGGGCCTGATCAGCGTGGGCTTCGAGCTCCCCTTCATGGGCTGGCGTTTCACCGCGATCCGTTGGGGCATGGGGGTGGCCATGCCCCTGGCAGTGGGTGGGCTGGCCCAGTGGCTCCTGGGGTAGTCCCCGGGGAGTCGGTCAGCGCTGGACCAGGGGCAGGTAGAGCCAGGAACGGACCGCGGAGGGCACCGAACTCACCGTGACCATGTCCACCCAGGCCGTGGTACGGCGCTGGGGGGAGGTCTCGTAGACGTTGAAGATCAGGGTGATCTCCTGGCCCGCGTAGGGGCCCAGGTCCAGGAAGCGGTAGCGCCATGGACTGGACTCGGACTGCCGGATCAGGTAGTCGGCTGGAAACCCCTCTCGGGCCACGATGACCTCGAAGAAGTCGTGGCCCGGCTCGGACTCCTGGCTCTGGACCCGGTATGCGAAGGCCAGGTAGGGGGCCACCGTGGGCACGGTGAGCTGCTGGAAGGCAGTGCTGTTGCCGCCATCGCTGCCATCCTCTCCGGGGACCCCTGGATTGGGGACGAATTCCGTGGCCAGCCGGAGGGCGTGGTCCTGGGTGTTGGGCTGGCGCTCGATCCGGGCCGGCGAGCTGCCCTGGGTGCGCCACCCTTCCCAGCCCTGCTCGAAACTCCCGTTCTGCACCCGGTTGCCCTCCGCCGCGTAGAGGAGCAGCAGCTCGTCGCGGACGGCAAAGGCCCGTCCCCGGTGGAGGACGGTGCCCTCCACCGCCACATCCCAGTTCCCTGTGGGCACGGTGGCGGTGAAGAAGCCCTGGGCATCGGTCTCCGCGGCCACCGGTCCCACCTGGACCGTGGCCCCGGCCACCGGTCCACCTGCCGGATCCACCACCCGTCCCGTGACCCGGCTGTCCACCGGGACCTGGGTCCACGCCAGCGGGGCGATCTCCTCCAGGCGGTGGCCGAGCCGATCCACGGCCGTCACGGCGAAGCGGTACCGACGTCCGGGTTCGCCGGAGTAGAGCCGTGTGCCCTCCTCTGGAATGTCCACCTGCCAGGCGCGCCAGGGCTCTTCGTCCACCTGGACCCACAGGGTGGCGCTCAGGACACCGGAGCCCCAGTCCACCACCTGCCATCGGACCGGGATGGTGGGGGGGCTGTAGGTGGGCAGGGGCTCCATGGAGGCCGTCGGCGGCAGGGTGTCCTCCTCGATGAGCATCACCGGCTCTCCCCAGATCCCCACGTCGTATCCGCCCTGGTCGTTGGGCCAGTTGCGGTTGGTGGCCCCGGGCAGTTCCAGCACATACAGCCCATCCACAGGGGTCAAGGTCTCCTCCCGGCCATCCGGGTAGACCGCGGTGGCCTGGGTGCCCGCGGCCGGGACACGGGCCTGGACCGCTTCGGTCCGCACAGACCAGGCGAGCAGACGGCGTTCCCGGCTTTCCGGGTGGAAGAAGGCCACCCGACGGGCACCTGCCGCGATGTCGCCCCACAGGAGCTCCACGCGGCTCAGGTACTGGATCGCCAGCCGGTACGCGGTGGCCGCCGGCCGGGGCTCGGCCTGGGAGGGGGAACAGAAGGAGTCGCTCTCGTTCTTGAAGAGGCCGAAGCCGTCGGGCGAATTGGCCGCGATCACGTTGCCACAGTCGTCGTGGAGCATGAAGTGGAGGATGGGCCCCCCGCCGGCCAGCCGGGTGTAGGCGATGTTCTGCCAGATGTACGCGGCCTGTTCCTCTGGGGTGGCCCGCCAGGGGCTGGGACACGGTGGGCCGGGGTAGTCGTCACAGACCGGCACCCCGCTTTCGGTGATCCAGATGGGCTTGTCGTCGACACCGTAGCGAGCCAGGGCCCCGCGGATCTTGGCCGTGTACTGGTATCCCAGGTAGGAGAGGGAGTAATGGTGACTGCCCGCGGCGTCGAAGAAGCCGTCGAACTCCTGGGCCATGGGATCCGCGAAGAGGGCCTCCAGCATGTCGTACAGCCACTGACCATTTTCGAAGTGCGCCAGCCCGCCCCAGATGATGTATGCCTGGGGATCCGCGTGCCGGGCTGCCAGGTAGGCCACCTTGAGGAGCCGCGCGTAGTCCTGGGGCGTGCCGGACCAGAACGCGCACAGGTCCGGCTCGTTCCAGATCTCCCAGAACCGTACCCGGGTGCCGGCCACCCCTCCGGGGCGATAGCGGGACACGGCCTGGTAGACGAAGCGGGCCCAGGGATTGGACGGGTGGATGGATTTGTCCGGGCCCGGGAGATCGCTGCCGTCGTCGAACACCGGATTGTAGAGCCCCTGGGGCGGGGGCGGCCCCTGGCCCAGCACGCAGCCCTGGGCTCTGCGGCCTTGGGACCGGGCCCAGAGCCAGGAGCCTCCTACCCGAGGCGTGGGCCGGTAGGTCGTCCGGCCTGGCCAATAGCTCGCAGGGGTCCCCAGGAGCAACCCCAACACCTGGAGCCCTTGGGCCTCGTCGGCCCGGATGGCCGCATCCTGGCGGGACCAGTCGAACACCCCTGGGGCCTGTTCGATCCGGTCCCAGTAGAGGGGGAATCGGTCCATCTGGGCCCCCAGGTCCACAGCTCTCTGGATCCGGCTGGGCCGGCTGGGCTGCTCCGCAGAGTTCACGAAGGCCAGGCCAAAATCCGGGAGCTCGGGCGTGGGGGAGGGGGTGGGCGGAATGGTCTGGAGGGAGAGCTCGGCTCGGGTCGCTGGGCCGCCCCAGATCTGGATCAGGGCGAGCCCGAGCACAAAGGCCAGGCCGAAGATCGCTGGACGCCACGGGATCGGGGGCATGGGGTTCTGCTCCGTCGAGGTTCTCGAACTCTGGAGATCCAGTAAAGCGCACACGGTTTCCGGGACCATTGTACCCGGAGGGCTGGGAGATGTCGACGGGCCTGGGGTTCCAATCCTCGTCCCGCCGTTCGGGGCCGGCATCGAGCCCGGCTGAACGGCGGGTGGGATGTGGGCCCAACGGGGAGGAGGGGACAGGAGTTCCGTCCAGAGGGGGACGGGCAGCCTGTTGTCCGCGGAGGGAGGGCCGGAGGAGCGCGGAACGGCGTCGCGCGGAGGGGCCCGAGGGGCGAGCCGGCTCACACGTGGACGTTCAGCATGTATCCCACCCGGTGGATGGTGATCAGGCGTTTGGGTCTCGAGGGATCCTCCTCGATCTTCGCGCGCAGGCGCCGGATGGCCACCTCTGCCAGGTTCGAGCGGTTGGGATCCTCGGTGTTCCAGACGTTGCGCAGAAGATCTTGCTTGGAGAGGATCTGGTTGGGATGTTCCATGAAGTAGCGGAGCAGGCGGCTTTCCAGGGCGGTCAGGTGGACCCGGCGGCCGTCGACGAGGGCCATGTGCTCCACCGTGTCCAGCTCCATGTTCCCCCGAGACAGATGGGGCTCCTTCGAATACTGGAACATGTTCACCAGCCCAGGAGGGCTATCCGCGTTGTAGGCCCGGCGGATGAGGACCTGGATCCGGGCCAACGCCTCGCGGATGTCGATGGGGGTACAGAGGACCAGGTCTGCCCCCTGTTCGATGCCGACGACGATGTCGTTGGGATGGCCGTTGTCCACGAAGAGCACGATCGGCGCCAGGGTCTGCTGGCGGATGCGTCGACAGAGGCGCTGCCGGCGCAGGGCCTCGCTGTCCGTGTCCACGATCACCAGGAGCTGAAGCCCTCGCCGCTGGAACTGTCGGACCCCCTTGGTGCCGATCTTGCTGGGGGGCAGGGTGACGATCCGGTACCCGCTCTGCTCCAGGGCATGCTGGAGCCAGAGGAGGGTGTAACCCCGGGCGTGGACGAAGAGAGCCAGACGGCGGGCAGGGCTCTCCGTCCGGGGATCCAGGGAACGATGATGGGCGGTGGAGTGCCAGGGGCGATTGGTGCCAGGAACGGAAGCAGAACCCATGGGACAACCCTGTGTCGAGCGAGCGATGCGAACCGATGACCTCGGCACACGATGGGCGCATATCTGGCCGAGACAAGACCGGAGGGCGTGGGCCCGGGCGGAGACCGATGCCGCGCTAATCCATGGGGACATCCTCCTTTAGCAAGGGGCGTCGGGCCTGAGAGGGCAGGAGCCGTCGATAGTAGTAACCGTAGATCAGCTGCGAATCAACTCGGGGCACCTTGTTCAACACGGTCCCCAGGACAAAGGCATCCATGTTCTGGAGCTGGCGAAGGGCCCGGCGGATCTCCTGACGGCGGGTCACCCCGGCCTCAACCACGTAGACCACCGCGTCCACGAACATCGCCAGACCCACCGTGTCCGACACCACCCCCACCGGCGCGGAGTCCATGAGCACGGTCTCGACGCCCAGGGCCCGCAGAGAGGAGAGCAGGGTGGGAATGTGGTGCGATTCCAGGAGGGTGGGGATATGGCTGGCGTCGATCTCGCCGGCGGTCATGACGTACAGCTCGGAACTCCCGAACTTCTGCAGCAGGTCCTCCACCTGCACCCGGGGATCGGCCAGGAAGTCCGCGACGCCTACCTCGTTGGAGAGGCCCAGGAGCTCGTGGAGCTGGGGATTGCGCAGATCGGTGTCCACCAGGACCACCCGTCGACCCGTGTTGGCCAACATGAGGGCCAACTGGATGGAGGTAAGGGTCTTCCCCTCGTTCGGCACCGTGCTGGTCACCAGGACCGAGACGATGCCGTGTTTGCGGAAGCGGTGCAGCAGGTTGGTGCAGACCCGCCAGTAGGCCTCGTCGAAGAAGGCGTAATCCGAGTTGTCCGCAGCCAGGAGTTTCTCGATGGAGAGCTTCCGCAGCTTGGGCACGGAGCCGAGCAGGGGGAGGTTGAGGAAGCGCTCCACCTGGTCGGGCTCCGCGATGGTGTCGTTGAGGTACTCCATCCCGTAGGCCGCCCCCGCGGCCAGCATGAGCCCCACGGCCCCTGCCAGCAGCACCATGGACCATCCGAATTCCTGGATGGGCCGGGTCGGCAGGGGGGCCGGCTCCAGCACGGACAGGGTGTTGACCGCCCCCTCGGTGGTGTTGGCGTAGAGATCCGCGTACAGGCCCCGGAGGTTGTTCAGGTGGCGTTGTAGAGTCTGGATCTCCTCGTCCAGCCTGGCGATCTCCCGGGCGCTGTAGACCTCCGAGAGCTCGGCCTGCTTCTGCTCGATCTGGGCCTGGGTCTCCCGGATAGCCCTCTGGAGCTGGTCGAGCTGTTCCTCCACGAACGCGGCCCGCTCCGCATCGTCCGCGGAGGTGTTGGGGTTCAGGGCGATGAGCTGGCGGGCCAGTTCGTTCGCGAAGAGCTGGGCCCGTTCCGGATTGGGATCCACCACCGTGATCTCCAGGAGTTGGGTGTTGGGCACCACCCGGGCCCGGTAGTTCGGGAGCTGGCCGGTCTCCAACGCCCGCATGGTGGCCTCTTGGATGGGGCGGCGCATGGCCATGTCCGCGTAGCGGCGGGCCAGTTGCTCGGCCAGGTAGAGCTCTCCGCCCTGGGGGTTGGGTTTCCAGAGCTCGTTGCCCACCATCAGGGTGGTGGTTGCCCGGTAGACCGGAGGCTGCTGCCGGACGTAGAAGAAGCTGGACACGGTGGCCAGGAGGGTGGAGAGCAGCAGCAGCCACCACCAGCGACGTAACGGCTTGATCAGATCCCGAAGTTCCACGGTGTTCCCGTCCATATTCTACGGAGATCGACCGCCGGGCGGCGGAGATCTGCGATCTCAAGAGGGACCCGCCTGGGGGCCACCATCACTTGGCCCATACCGGGTTCCGGTCCTGGTAGGGCGAGTCCAGGAGACGACGTTGGTTGCTCCCATCCACCTCCATGATCCACAGCTGGGGCCGGCCGGTCTCCCGGTTCGACCAGAACACGATCTGGCGCCCGTCCGGAGACCAGGAGGGGTGCTTGTCCCATTCCCAGGAGTTGCGGGTGAGCTGGCGCATCTCGCTGCCGTCTGGGCGGATGATGAAGATCTCGTCGTTGCCCGTCTCCTGGGAGACGAAGGCGATCCACTCGCCCGTGGGCGACCAGGCCGGATCGTAGCTCATGCCGGTGGTCTTGGTGAGGAGTCGATAGGCGTTGTACTCCGGATCGTAGATGTAGATCTCGGGGATGCCCCGGTGATCGTTCCGCACCACCACGGACAGCCGCCCGTCCGGCGAACGGGTCTCCCGTTGTCTGGCCAGATCGTAGGGCCACCGGGCGTTGACCCGGGCCAGGCGGCCGGTGTCGGGCTCCAGCAGGAAGAGGCCTTCCCGGCCCTCTCGGTCGCTGAGGAACAGGATCTTGCCCACGAAATAGGCGGGCAGGACCGAGGGCGTGGGCGGCACCGGTGTCGGGGTGGGGGTGGGCGGCAGTTCGTCCAGATACTGGATCAGGGGCACCCCGGCCTGTGCCAAGGGCTGGGGTGGCGGCGTGGGCGTGACCACCACCATGTTCGGGGGGGTGGGGGTGAAGGTGCCGGTGGTGGCTGCCACGGCCGTGGCATAGGCCGCCAGGTACTGGGCCGTGGCCCGGTTCTCCGGGGTGGGGGTGGCCGTCACCACATAGGGGGTGGGTGTGGGGGTGGCGATGACCGCGTTGTAGGGCAGGGGCGTCTTGGGCAGGGGATCTCCCTGGGCCCGCTGGGCCACGGCCGTGAGCACGTTCTCGGGCACGGGTGTGGGCGTGATGACGAAAGGGGTCACCGCATCGGTGGGCACCGGGGTGTAGGTGCCGGTGGTCAGGGCCACCGCGGTCGCGTAGAGGGCCTGGGCGGTCGCGGTGGCCCCATTGGCCGGTGTGGGCGTGTGGACCACCACCGGCGGCAGCCCCTGCAGGGCGGCAATGGCCTGGACCGTGGCGACGTTCTCTGCGATGGGGGTGGGGGTCACCACGTTCGGGGGCACCGGGGTGTAGGTGCCGGTGGTCAGGGCCACCGCGGTGGCCGTGGCGGCCTGGGCCGCCCGGGTCAGGATGTTCGCCGGGGTGGGCGTGGCGGTGGCCACGATGGGCGTGGGGGTGGGGCTGCTGGGCGGTGTCTCCGGCGCCTCTCCCAGGATCAGCTCCAGCACCGGGCCATCTCCCTGGCTCAGGGGACCGATGCCGCTGTCCCAGGCGAACAGGGTCTCCGCGCCGCCTGTGGGCCCCAGGATCCGCAGGATGTACGCCTCCTTGCCGGCCGCCAGGGCGAAGCTCAGGTAGACCCGATCCGAGGGGCCCAGCTCCCAGGTGTTGACCGTGCCCTCGCCGAGATCCTGGGGGGCCAGGGACGGCAGGAGGGTGATGTCCGCGGGCGCGTTGAAGATCTCCTGGAAGGTGGCCTGGACAAACCGGTCGATGGCGTCTGGATCGATGAACTGGACCGTCCACGTGGCGGGGACGTCCCGGTCCAGGCGGTTGTCCCGAAGGCCGTGCAGGGTCAGCCGCGCGGCACGCACGAACGCGGCCCGAGGGACCTCGCTCAGGTCGAAACGGAACGCGGAGATCAGGACCCGGCCGTCGGCATACCCCGCGTAGAGGAACGAATCGCCGATGCGGCCCCGTGCCTCGTCGCTGCTCCACCACCCCACATCCACGGGCTGAGGACGCAGGACCACCCGTCGGCCCTCCACGGAGAGGGTGGGGATGCGCTGGGGCCGGACCGCCGCGGCCACCGAGATCCGGGCCGCCTTTGGGGGCCCTGGGGGCGTGGGCGTCCACGTCGGCGGGACGGTCGGGGACGCCGTGGACGTGCCTGGGTTCGGGGCGATGGCCCCGGGCGAGCTCCGGACATCTCCGGAGAGGGCGCCACCCGCGGCCTCCTGTGGAGCCGGCAGGGTCTCCGATGGGGGCGATGGGGGTATCGCCTGGGCTTCTTCCTGCGGGGGAGAACTTGCCTGACATGCGCCCATCAAGCCCATCAAGAGGAGAAGCGAGACGAACAGGCCAACCAGGCCCAGGACACGGACAGGTTCTCGGTCGGGGGAAGACGAACGCAGGAATGGCATGACGATCGGGCTCTGGACCTCGTGTGTCGCTCCAGGCGAATGGATGCTGTCATGGAGCCCCGGGCAAGGGAACGGGGCCCTTCTTCGTTGCATGCATGGTCTCTGAGCACATCAGTAATTCACGATTTTTAAGTAATTCACGGTTTTTAGCCAAATGGAGGCGTGAGCATCCTCCGAGGCGGCATCGCCCCTCTGGAATCGGCATTTAACATTTGAGGATGCCGATTCCGCTACGAATTCGTGAACGGCTGTAGATGGATATAGCAGCCGAAAATGGGCTCTGTCAACTGTGGGAAGTGCCCGGTCTTGTGCCCCCTAGCATAGCACAGATCCGGAACCCCTATGTTGACAATCCGTTGACAACTCCGATGGAGGACGGAGCTTCGATGGAGGAGAGGCCCCTGGCTCTCTCGGGCCCCGGCGCGGAGCGGTCCGGGTGGGGCAAGGAGGCGGAAGAGGGCTGGGGGATCAGGGGGAAGAGGAGGCAAGGGTGCCGGCCTGCTCGGCCAGCAATCGATCCACGAAGGCCGCCAGGTCCGGTACCACCGTGAACTCGGGGACACAGGCCTGGGCCACCGGTCGTTGCTCCTGTCCGCGGCCGGTGAGGGCCAGGAAGGGGCGGCAGCCCACACGCTGGGCGGCCAGGAGGTCGGAGGCGCTGTCGCCCAGCAGCCAGCTTCGGGAGAGATCGATCTGGAAGGCGGCCTGGGCCTGGTAGAGCAGTCCGGGTGCGGGCTTGCGACAGGAACACCCCTGGTCCGGGTGGTGGGGGCACACGTAGACGCCGTCGATCCGGCCTCCCCGCTCCTGGATGGCTGCCCGCATCCGTTCGTGGATCTCGGCCACCGTCTGGGGCGAGACGATGCCTCGACCGATGGCCGACTGGTTGGTCACCACCAGGATGGGCCAGGGGAGCTGGGCCAGCCGCCTCAGGGCCTCCAACGCGCCCGGCAGGAAGGTGAACTCCTCCCAACACTTCACGTAGTCGCTGCGGTTCACGTTGATGACGCCATCCCGGTCCAGGAAGACAGCCGGCGTGCTCATGGGAGGGGCGGCTCCGGGTGAGGTGTGGGCCAGATCCGCTGGGCCAGGGCATAGCGGTCCGGCGTGCCGATGTCCAGCACCCGAGTGCCCGGGGGCACCACCCAGCCGTAGAGGGGGATCTCCTGCCGCAGCAGTTCTGGGAAGAGGTGCAGTCCAAAATCGTAGAAGCGGCCGGGCGGGATCTGGGAGAGGACCGTGGGTTCCATCACCAGGACGCCCGCGTTGGCCAGGTCGGTGAACACCTGGTGGGGCTGGGGCTTCTCCACGAAGCGGCGAATCCGTCCTCGGGGGTCCAGCTCCACCAGGCCCACCTCGGTGGGGTTGTCCACCCGGTAGAGGGCCAGGGTCGCTGCGGTCCGGGGATCGGTCTCCCGGTGATGGGCGTGCGCGGCCTGGAGGGCGGTCAGGTCCAGATCGGTGAGCACATCGCCGTAGACCACCAGGAAGGGATCCTCGCCCCAGAAGTCCGCCAGGTGTCGGACCGCGCCGGCCGTCCCGAGCACCGGGTCCTCGTGGGAGTAGCGGATCCGGACGCCGTGCGCGCGGCCATCGCCCAGGTAGGCCACGAGACGTTCCGGGCGATAGTGGAGGTTCACCGCGATCTCGCGGACGTCGTGGTCTCGGAGCCATTCGACGATATGGCCGATGACCGGTTTGCCGTGGACCGGGACCATGGGCTTGGGGCGGTCCAGGGTGAGGGGGCGCAGCCGGGTGCCCTCACCAGCGGCCAGGATAAGCGCTTTCCAGCTCGCCATGGGAGGCCTGAAGAGTCTCCTGCTGTTGAAGGGTTTCCCGGAGGTACGCGGTGATCAGGTGGCCGAACACCATGTGCAGGTCCTCCACGATGCCGTAGTTCGAGCGGGGCACCACCACCGGCAGGTCGACCAGGAGGCGGGCCTCTCCGCCCTCGAAGCCCAGCAGACCGATGGTGTAGGCCCCCAGGGACCGGGCCACCCGGATTCCTTCCAGGATGTTGGGGGAGTTGCCGCTGCCGCTGATGGCGATGACCACGTCCTCCGGCTGGAGCCAGGCCTGCAGGGGCTCTGCGAAGACGGCCTCGTAGCCCACATCGTTCGCCCAGGCGGTGAGCCCGGGGACGTTGTCCGTCAGGGACATGACCCGGAAACGGGTGCGTCCGGGCGTGTTGCCCAGGATGGTCTTGCTCAGGTCGCAGGCCATGTGGGAGGCCGTGGCCGCGCTGCCGCCGTTGCCCATCAGGACCACCAACTGGCCCTTGCGGTAGGCCTCCAGGATCCGGTCTGCCACCTGGGCGATCCGGTCCATGGGCAGCTCGTCCAGGCAGGTCCGGAGCTCGTCCAGATATCGGACGGCAAAGGCATGTGCTTCTGGGGAGAAGTGCATGGTCATCAGTCCTCCACGTAGATGATCCGGCTGCCCTGCTGCTCGAGCCGGAAGGGGACCGGGCGCAGTTCCGGCAGGGCCCGGACGATCTCAGGGTGGCACTCGGGCGGCGCGTACAGGAGGAGGAAGCCTCCGCCGCCGGCTCCCAGGATCTTGCCGCCGATGGCGCCGTGCTCCCGGGCCCGGGTGTACCAAGCGTCGATCCGGGAGTTGCTGATGCCCTGGGCCAGTTGGCGCTTCTCCTCCCATCCCCGGTGCAACTGGTGGCCGATGGCGTCCCACTCCTTGGCCAGGATGGCCTGGTGGAGCTCGGAGACCATCCGCCGCATGCGCCGCAACCGCTTCTGGGTCGCGTTGTCGTGGGTGGTGTTGGCCGCCTGACGCCCCAGGATGGTGTCCGCGGAGCGGGTCAGGCCGGTGTAGAGGAGCAGGAGGTGGCTCTCGAGCCATCGGCGTTCTGCCCGGTTCAGCAGGAGGGGGGTCACGGTGACGGTCTCGTCGGGCAGGAACTCGAAGAGCTGGAAGCCGCCGTAGGCCGCGATGTACTGGTCCTGCTTGCCGATGGGCTTGCCACAGATCTCGATCTCGATCTGGCAGGCCTCCCGGGCCAGCCGCTCCGCGCTGACCAGCTGGCCCTTGTACGCGTAGAGGGCGTTGAGCAGCCCCACGGTGTAGGTGCTGGAGGAGCCCAGGCCGGTTCCCTGGGAGGGGATGTCGGAGATGGAGGTGATCTCGATGCCGCCGTCGATGCCCACCAGCCGCAGGGCCTCCCGGATCAGCTCGTGCTGCAGCTCGTCCACCGAGTCCACGATCTCGGTCACGGAGTAGCTCGCCCGGATCTTGGCGTCGAACTTCGGGTTCACCGTGATGTAGATGTACTTGTCGATGGCCGTGGAGATCACTGCGCCGGGCTCCTGGCGGTAGAAGGCCGGGAGATCGGTGCCCCCGCCGACAAAGCTGATGCGCAGCGGTGTCCGGGTGATGATCATGGCTCAGCAGAGGCTCAATAGGCGCCTCGGCCTGTGAGCACCACGAAGATGGTACGGATGATGAGCTGGAGGTCGAGCCAGATGCTGTAGTTGCGGATGTACTGCATGTCCAGCCGGATCCGCTCCGAGTAGTCCAGGTCGGAGCGGCCGCTCACCTGCCAGAGGCCGCTCATTCCGGGCTTCACGGTCATCAGGTTGGCATCCCACTTCCCGTATTTCTTCTGCTCCTCCAGGGTGATCATCCGCGGCCCGATCAGGCTCATCTCCCCCTTGAGCACGTTCCACAGCTGGGGCAGCTCGTCCAGGCTGTACTTGCGGAGGAAGCGGCCCACCGGCGTCACCCGAGGGTCGTCCTTGAGCTTGTGCTCCCGGCGCAGGATCTCCCACTGCTCCGGGGTCAGGAGCTGATCCCCGTTGGTGTACATGGTCCGGAACTTGAGGGCATCGAAGAGCTTGCCCCCCTGCCCCACCACCCGCCGCCGGTACAGGATGGGGCCGGGCGATGTGGCCTTGATGGCTGCCGCGATGGCCACCAGGAAGGGCGAGAGGAGCAGGAGCCCCACCAGGGCCCCTGCCCGATCCAGGACGCCCTTCACGAAGGCCTCCAGGGGAGACAGACGGACCTTGTTCACCGTGATCAGGGGAACCAGGCCCAGCTCCTTCACGTGGAGGTTCGTGTTGAGCACGTCGAACAGGCCCGAGGAGAGCCGCACGGCCACATCCCCCTGGAGCCCATATCGCCGGAAGATCTCCAGGATCTCCTCCGCGGAGAGCGCGGAGGAGGCGATCACCAGCTCCTCCACACTGTAGGCATCGATCAGGGCCTCGATCTGGTCGATCCGCCCTACCACGGACAGGCGCCCGGACACGGGATGGCCGATGGGCTTCTCGCCGTTGTCCACGAAGCCCAGGATGTCCAGCCCCGAGTGCCGGTAGCTGCTCAGGCTCTCCGCCAGGCTGATGGCCTCGTCGTTGGTCCCCAGCACCAGGGCCGGGACCACGAAATAGCCCTTGCTGCGCAGGTAGTAGACCAGATGGCGCAGCAGGGCCCGGGCGCTCACCGTGGCCAGGATGGAGAGGGCCCAGGCCAACACCAGCCAGCCCCGGGCGATGACGAACTCCGGCACCAGGAAACTGAAGACCATGACGCCCACAGCCCCCACCGTGCAGGCGTTCGCGGCCCGGGCGTACTCCTCCACCCCGCCCAACAGGGTCTGCCAGTGGTAGAGGCGGAAGAGGGCGAAGATGCCCAGGTAGACCCCGATCAACACCAGGGTGATGCCGCCGTATCGGGCGGGATCGAGAAAGGCTCCGGGGTCGAACCACTCCTGGAACCACAGGAAGCGGATCCGGTAGGCCAGGCTGAACGCCCCCAGGATCATCAGGGAATCGCTGATGAGGAGCACAGCCACGTAGATCCGGCGCTGGGTAGCTTTGTCCAGTTTGACACGCGAGACCTGTGGCCGAACATAGCCTGCCACGGCCGCATCCATCGGGGGATGGGTCATAGGTGCCTCCACCTACCGACTGTTTCCGGATGCCATTTGGGAAGGAAGCCAGGCGGCTCGCCTACCAGCATAGTGGATGGCTCTGGGCTTTTCAAGCGTTTCTGATGATAATCGGCTTACGATTTGACCTCCTTCGGGAGCAATCCTTACAGGATGTTCCGTGTTCATCAGGTTCCGAGGCGGCCTGGAAGGGGCCAGGGGGGACGGAGAGGGCATCTCAGGTCTCAGGCGGTGGGTGGCGTGAGGTCCATCCGGAAAGGGTCCTGAACAGGAGGGGGCCCCTCGGGCGGGGCCGGGGGGTGGGAACGGGCCCGCTCGTACACCCCTTCCAGCGTGTGGGCGATGGCCTGCCAGCTGTGGTGTCGCTCCACGTATGCCCGGCCCGCGCGTCGAAGCTGGTCCTGGAGTTCCCGGGAGCGCAGGACCTGGACCAGCTTCTCGGCAAAGACGGCCGCATGGGACGCCACCAGGAGTTCCTTTCCCCAGGTGGCCTTCAGGGCCCGGGCGGCTGTCTCGCTGGTGACCACCGGGAGGCCACAGGCCAGTGCCTCCAGCACCTTGTTCTGGATCCCGGCCCCGTAGACCACCGGCGCGGCGGCCACGGTGGCCCGGTGGAGATAGGGACGCATGTCCGGAACCGTGCCCACCACTTCCACCTGCGGGTGGGCCCGGGCCAGGGCCTGGAGCCGATCCGGGGGATCTTTGCCCACGATGAGCACCTGGGCCTGGGGAAGGGCCTGCCATACCCGGGGCATGATCTCCTGGATCAGGTACAGGGCCGCGGTGACATTGGCGTGGTAGCTCATCTTGCCCGTGAAGAGCACCGTGGCCGCATCTCGGCCCCGGTCCACGCAGTGGAAGTAGGCCAGGTCCACCCCGTTGGGCAGGACGGTGATCCGGTCCGCGAGGGCATGGCCCCCGGGGGCCCCCGAGAGGGCACGAAACGCCTCCCGATCCACGGGCGACGTGACCAGCACGTGGTGGAACCGTCGCAGGAGATAGCGCTCGTAGCGACGGGTCCGGGGCAGCTCGATCCGGGCCATCCAGCGGCCCTTGCGGCTCTGGCTCTGCTGGGCTGCCTGGGCGAACAGGTGGCTGATGCAGTCCACGCTGTCCCAGATCAGGGGCACCTCGGTCCGTTGCCCGTGCCGGGCCAGGAACCCCTGGATGTGGAGGCCATACCGGGCTCCCCGCAGGTGTTCCACATGGACCACGTGGTACCCGGGCGGGCGAGCCAGGTGGGCCTCCAGTTGCCTGTGCAGTGCAGGGACCTCTCCGTAGGCGGCCTGCAGGGGAAGCCCGTGGACCGCCGCGTGCACGCAGTTGCGGGCGATGCGGGCGGCGGTCAAGGGCGCGGTGAGGACCTGGAAGCCGGCCTCTCGCAGGCGGACCACATCCTCCCACTCCGCGGCGCCTCGCCAGGGGCAGGCCACGGTGATCGCATGGCCCCGGGCCGCCAGCGCGCGGATCAGGTTGAAGGGGCGCACCCGCACCAGAGAGGGCGGGTTGGGGACGACGTAGAGGATCCTCACGAACGCCTCTCCGACGGGGAAGGGCCGCGGTCCCGGTCCACCGGACCTCCGCCACGTGGAGCATAGAAGGTGTGGAAGAGGTACAGGAGCCCGTAGGCCGCGAAGAGAAGCCACACGGCATCCACCGGCAGCCGATAGCGGGGCAGGGTCCACGAGAGGAGGTGGATGCCCACGTAGACCAGGCTGAAGATGTACAGCAGCCAGAGGGCCGGCCCGGGGCGGTGGCGCAGAGAACGGACCAGTCCGAACAGCATGAAGGGAAAGAGGATGCCGAAGGAGCCTACCCGGGCGATGTTGCTGATGAGGCTGGAGCTGGCCGAGGGCCAGAAGCGGAAGTAGCTGGGTATCCGGCTCAGGCTGAGGAGCATGTACCGGACCGGATCCTGGAGGATGATCTCCACGGCCCGGCGGAGCAGGGCCCGATCCAGGGCGGCCTCGTCCAGGTGGCGAAGCTCCTGGGGGATCAGCTCCGTGTAGGTGGCCACGTCTCGGGGCAGGATGTCGATGAAGCGCGTGCCGTAGATGGGATGGTTGGCCAGGTAGAACGCGTAGCCTGCGTTGGTGTTGAGGAGGACAAAGCGCTGGAACCGCAGGTAGTTGTAGAGGGTGAAGGGCGCGATGGCACCCGCCAGGATCCCCCCGGCCAACGCCAGGTGAAGGGCCATGGAGCGCCACTGACCTTGCCGCCGGGCATGCCACAGCAGCCACAGGAACAGGAAGGGAACGAAGACCAGGAAGAGCTGGCGCAGCAACACCACCACGGCCAGCAGGATCCCCAGGAGGACGGCAAAGCGCCAGCGGACCCGCATGGCCTCCTGGGGTTGCTCCTGCAGCAGGTGTACATGGCGGATGGAGAGGTAGAGGATGGCCAGGATCCCGGTGATGTAAAAGGGCTCGGTCATCAGGGATCCGGCATAGTAGATGAAATAGGCGTAGAGCGCGCACAGCCCGGCCGCGATCAGGCCGATCCAGGTGCGGAGGGGACCCCTCCCCTCCCCCGGAAGCCGAGGGTCCTTCAGATCTCGGAAGACCTCCTGGGCCAGCCCGTAGGTGAGCAGGGGCTGGAGGATCCCCACGGCCACGGCCTGGATGAGCCGGGCCGCCACCGGATGGACGCCGAAGAGCGCGTACACGCCGGTCAGGTAGAGGGTGTAGAGGTAGCTCCAGTGGGCGGTGGGCGCGTTGGCCGCGGTCATGGGCCACCAGGGCTCTGGGAAGCTGAACCCATAGCCCTGCAGGACCCGGACCGCCAGGTTGTGGTACGAGACCTGATCCGCGGTCCCGGGCAGGGGCACCACTCGATCGCCCAGGTAGATGGCCGCTCCGATCCGGACGAGGACGGAGAGCCCGAGAAGGCCGAACAGCAGGGCCCGGGGGCTCCCCAGATCCCGCCGCGATGCGAGAACACGAAGCGAGGATGCGCGCGCCATATGCCGGTTCGTTCCTCCGCTCACGTCCAGAGCCGGGCTCTGGTCAAGAGTACACGATGTCCCACGCCCGATAGCGACGACGCCAGTGGTAGGCCCGGCGCAGGGTCGCATGGGCCTCCTCCACCATGGCCCGGGCCCGGCCGGGGTCCGCGAGCAGGGCCCGGACATGTCGGCTGAACGCCTGGGGGGAGTCGCCCAGGAGGATGTTCTCCCCGGGGCGGACGTCGATCCCCTCGGCTCCGATGGAGGTGGAGACCACGGGCAGTTTCCAGCGCCAGGCGTCCAGGATCTTCACCCGCATCCCCCCTCCCGCGTGGAGGGGGACGATGAAGACCGCGGTCTCGGCCAGGTAGGGGGTGGGATCCTCCACGTAGCCCAGCACCTCGATCCTCCGCTCTGGATCCTGGGCCTGGGCCCGCAACCTGGCCGGAGGCTCCTTGCCGATCACGGTCAGACGGACCTGGGGGAAGGCCTGGTGCAGTTCAGGCCAGACCCTGTCGGCAAACCATTGGATGCCCTCTGCGTTCGGGGGCCAGTGCATCCCGCCCAGGAACGTCACGCGAAAGGGGCGTTCCACATGGTCGCGCAACGCCCCCTCCTCGGGCTCCACACAGATGGGGATGACCGGATCCCCGCTGCCGGGATATCCGGTCCGCTCCACCAGTGCGTCCCGATCCTCTCGGGTGACCCATACCACCCGGTCGAACTGGCCGCAGACCTGGCGCTCGAACCGTTGCAGCTTCGTCGCCTCCAGATGGAGCAGTCCCCGCAGCAGGGGGTTGGGCTGATGGTGGGCCAGGCGCATGGGGATCTGGAAGACCGCGTTGTGTTGGTCCAGGACCGTCCGCAGGGATTTCCCGTGGATCCGTTGGGAGATGGCCTGGCCCCGAAGAGCATAGGGGGCCATCCACAGTTGGTCCGCGTGGACAGCGTCGTACTCACCGCTCTGGACCTGGCGGTCCACCTGTCGGACCATCTCGGGGATCCAGTCTCGGCGGACCATGAAGGGCCAACGGCCCAGCAGGCTGCGGGCCAGGTCCCGGACATTGCGCAGGGTGGAGCGACGCATGGGGACCCCCTGTACCTCCTCGCAGAAGCGGGCCAGATGGGCCATGGCCGCCGGCGGATCGGTGGGCCGGGTGAAGGCCAACAGGGTGACGCGGTGGTGCTGGGCCAGATAGCGCAACACGTAGTAGGCCCGGGTCTTGGGCCCGGCATCCAGGGGGTACGGGAGCACCTGTGCGAGAAAGAGAATGCGCATGGGCTAGAGAGCCGGCAACGTCCGGACGAGCGCCAGGTAGTTCCGGGCCAGGCGTCGGGATTCGGGGCCCGGGGCAACGCCCCCCAGCCGGGCCAGGGGGAGTCCGACGATCCGCAGCCCAGAGGCCAGGAGCAGAACGGCCTTGTACGCTCGGCAGCCCCACCGTCCATGGTGCTTGCGGAAGTACTGGACCTTGCTCCGGTAGAGGTGGAGGAACATCTCCTCGGGGATCTGTTGGGTGCTCTGTCCGCCATAGTGGAGGACCCGAGCTCGGGGCTCCCATACCACGGTCCATCCTGCTCGACGGATCCGGTAGCACCAGTCCACCTCCTCCGTGTACATGAAGTAGTCCTCGTCGAGAGGCCCCACCTGCTCCAACACGTCCCGGCGCACCAACATGCACGCGCCCTTGATGACCTCTACCGGTCGAGGGACCTCTGGGGACCAGGCCTCCATGCGGTAGGTGCCGTAGGGGCGCCAACGGTCCAGATGGAGCAGGCGCCACAGCTCCCGGGAGAGGGTGGGGCTTGGATAGCACGACACCTGGAGGGTGCCGTCCGGGTTCAGCAGCCGGGGCCCCACGAGCCCCGCCTCTGGATGGTCGTCCATGTAGGCCATCAGCGTGGCCAGGGCCCCAGGGAGGACCTCGGTGTCTGGGTTCAGCAGCAGGATGTACCGCCCTTGGCTGTCCCGGAGCCCCCGGTTGTTCGCGGCCGCGAAGCCCATGTTGGTCGCGTTCACCCGCATCTCCACCCAGGGATACCGGGCCCGGATCCGCTCCGGGGTCCCATCCGACGAGCCGTTGTCCACCACGATGACCTGGGCGCTCAGGTGGGGAAGCCGCTGGAACTCCTGGGCCAGGGAGGCCAGACACCGTTCCAGCAACGCGGCGGTATTCCAGCTCACGATCACGATGGAGAGATCCACCGGGGTCTCCGGCGGTGATGGACGGTGGGGTATCTGCCGCGACGAGGGGGCGGTGGCGCCGTTCATAGGACCTCGCTGTCCTGGGGCGCGCGGCCGTTTCGCTCCATCACGGTCAGGGCCACCAGGCCGCCGAAGAAGATCCAGGGCAGGAAGCTGGCCCGGGTGCCTGCCAGGGTGACGTTGTACACGAAGGGGATGACCCAGTCCCCCAGAAAACCGGCCACCAGGGTGCCCCCCAGGCCCGCGAGCACGGCATGGGCATAGCCTTGGGCGAAGCCCTCCTGGGCCCGGCGCATCGTGCGGAAGGCCAGCTTGCCCACTGCCACCGCGAACCAGAGGAAGCAGAGCAGCCCCAGGATGCCGGTCTGGAGCAGGAGGTCCACGTACTGGCTGTGGGAGTTGAAGGAGACGTAGTAGCCCCGGATGGGGTAGAGGGGCGTGTAGTAGTAGTAGTTGGCCGGTCCCAGTCCCAGGATCGGGTTCACCCGCACGATCTTCAACAGAATGATCCAGGCGTCCACCCGGGTGCTGAAGCTGTAGTAGTCCGAGGCGATGAGGCTGTCGATCAGATCCCGGACCGGGGAGACCAGGAAGGGCACCAGGAAGATCAGGAAGCGCCAGGAGTAGATGCCGATCAGGATGGCCAGGGTGGCCAGGGGGGGCACCCACCCGGACTTCCAGTACCCCTGCTGGAAGTAGGCCACGCCCAGGGTGGCCAGGGTCAGGCCGGCCAACAGAGCCCGGACAGGCATGGGAAGGGCCCGGTTGTAGAGGGCATGGCCCCCGGCCATGGCCACCAGCCACACCCAGAACATGCTCCCGGAGAAGCGAGGCTGGAAAAGGGAGTCGTTGAGCCGGCCCAGGGGGGGGATGAAGCGCCCCAGGATGTACAGCCCGCCCAACGCCAGGAAGAGCCCCACGGTCCACTGGAGGTGGTGGATCCGGGTGATCCACTGGGCCGTGAGCAGGAAGGCCGCGAAGGAGAGCAGGAAGACAGCCGTGCCGCCGATCTGGGGCATCAGGGGCGCGCCGGAGGTCAGGGGATACCAGGGAAGCTGGCCGGCCAGGAAGGCCAGCACCACCACCAGGGAGAAGAGCAGGATCGGGGTCACCGCGGGGGAGGCCACCACCGCGATCCGCCGTTCGTAGACCAACATGCGGAGAGCCCACAGGCCCACCAGCCCCACCAGCAACAGGATGCCCGCGTGGAGGGTGGTCTGGGTGCCTGTGCCGAGCTCGAAAGGAACCACCTGGCTGGCCGGGATCAGCAACACGATGCCCAGGGTGGGGACGCGCCAGATCAGGCCCGCCCCGCCCAGCGCGATGAGGCCGGCCAGGACCAGCTTGGGCCGCTGGGAGACTGCGGTGGTGCTGGCCAGGAGGACGAACGCGACGATCCCCGCGCGGATCCACAACAGCCGATATCGGTGCACCCAACGGTAGATCCGGGCCTTCACCGGCAGGGGGTGTACCTTGTGTGTGCCCAGGGCCACAGGGCTCTGCTCCTTTCTGTCGGAACCACTAACGACCCCTCATCGATCCAGCCCGGCTACACGCCACAGGCCCTGGCGCACGTACGCCCGGGCCCAATGGGAGAGCGCGCGGATCCGCTCCGGCCCTGTGAGAGCCCGGCGGTCGGGGGCAGGACTCGGGGCGGCCACCCATTTCCGGAGCTCCCGGGTGGTCCGCTCGAAGGAGAGCTCTTCCCGCGCATACCGCAGGGCATTGGCCGCCAACCGATCCCGGAGCCCCGGCTCTGTGGCCAGCTCCACCAGATGGCGGGCCAAGGCGGTCGCGTCGCCGATGGCGAAGGTCCGTGCGGCCTCCGCGGCCTCCAGCAGGTAGCTGAGCTCCGGGCCCAACGTGGTGACCACGGGGAGCCCGGCACCGATCATCTCCACCAGTCGGGTTCGGGTGCCGTAGAGGGTCTCGTAGTGGAGGGCATCGATGTTCAGGCCCACGTCACTCTCCCGATAGAACCGGGCGATCTCGGTCCAGGGGCGCCATCCAAGCATGTGGAAACGCTCCCGGAAGGGAGACCGTTCCACCATGGCCAGGAAGCGCTGGTACACGTTGTCCGGTCCTTGATAGGTGTTGGCCCCCACCGAGACATAGCGGATGGAAGGGTGTCGGGCCATGGCCTCTTCCAGGCCCGCGAAGAGGGTATCCACATCGGTCCAGGTGTTGTACCCCCCACACCAGAGGACCACGAAATCCCCGTCCTCCACTCCCCAGGTCCGCAGAAAGCTCCGCGGACGGGCAGGGGGGGCTGGGGTCTGGTCGCATGGCGGTGCTCCGGGGAGGACCACCCGGACGAACTCGTAGCCGAAGGTGTGTCGGTTCAGCCGGCCGACCATGGCCAGCTCGCCCACCGTGGCGTGTCTCTGGGGCGTGCCGCACACCGAGAAGAGATCGCCCCGGCGCAACACCTGCCGCATGAAGGCCAGGGAGGTCTGCAGCCCTCGGTCCGACCCGGCTCGATAGAAGGCTGCCTGCATGATGGTCAGCATGTCCCCGTAGATGTCCATCCACATCGGGCAGGGGGTTCGCAGTCGGGTCGCGTACAGGCAATGGCTGAAGTTCACCGCGACCACGCAGTCGGGGCCGAACGCGTCGTGGGCCCGTTGGAGGGCCTTGATCCAGCCCCGTCGCCCGTAGGGTACCGAGGCCATCTGCAGTCGGGGACGCCAGCCCGGCGGCACGGCCGAGGGATCCGACGGGCCGTCCGCGGCCAGGCAGACCTGGTGTCCGGCATCCAGAAGGGGGGCCAGGAACTGCCAGGTCCGGTAATGGGCCGCCTCGATCTGGGTGTCGCCGGCCAGGGGAGGCGGGCTGTACCCGAGCAGGAGCACCTTGGCCATGGGCACGGTCACAGATGGCAGAAGAGGGAGCGGTGGGCCTGGATCCACTCGAACAGGCGCCGGATCCCCGTCTCCACGTCCACCTGGGGCGACCATCCCAGGTCCCGTTGGGCCTTGCGGATGTCGCTCACGTAGATGGGCTGGTCCCCTGGCCGCCAGGGCTCGTAGCTGACCGGAATGGGGCGCCCCAGGAGAGATTCCAGCATGGGGCCGAACTCCGCCCAGATGCTGATGGTGTTCTGGGGGCCTCCGCCGATGTTGTAGATCTGGCCCGCGGCCACCTGGATGCGCTCCACAATGGCCTCGTAGACATCCAACAGGTCGTCGATGAACAGGATGTCCCGGACCTGTTTCCCGTTGCCGTAGATGGCGATAGGGCGCTCCTTCAGGGCCGCGATGATGAACCAGGCCACCCAGCCCTGGTCCTCGATGCCGAACTGGCGATAGCCGTAGATGCAGCTCTGCCGGACCACCACGCTGCGCAGGCCGTAGATCCGGGCATAGTCCCGGGTGTACTGGTCGCCGGCCCCCTTGGAGCAGCCGTAGGGCGAGTGGAAGTCCAGGGGCTGGCTCTCCGGGATGCCCTGGGGGAAGTCCAGGTACCGATATCGGGTGGCCTCCTCCACCACCCGCACATCCTTCATGCTGCCGTACACCTTGTTGGTGCTGGCATAGAGGACGATGGGGTCGTCGGCCACCAGCCGAGCGGCTTCCAACACGTTGAGGGTCCCCAGGGCATTCGCGCGGAAGTCCTCCCGGGGGTGGGCCACCGAGGTGGTCACCGCGACCTGGCCGCCCAGGTGGTAGATCCGGGTGACGCCCTCCGCGGCCCGACACACCGCGTCGGGGTCGGCCAGGTCCTCGACGAACAGGGTGAAGCTGTCCGGGCCATGGAGCGTCCGGAGCCATGCCAGGTTCTGCTCACATCCCGAGCGGGAGAGGTTGTCCAGGATCCGGACCCGGTGGCCCTGTCCGAGCAGTCGATGGGCCAGGTTGACGCCGATGAAACCTGCGCCGCCGGTGATGAGAATCTCCTCAGCCAAGGTCAGAACCTCCTACGGGACTGGAGGGGATGGGAAGCTCCTGGGTGCACAGGGCCTCGAAGTCCTCCACCATCCGGGCCAGGGTGAAGTGTTGGAGGACGCGGCGTTGGCCCTGGGCCGCGATCTGCCGGCGCAGGGGCTCGTCCTGGGCCAGCCGAAGCAGCTGGGAGGCCAGGGCCTGGGCGTCGCCGGGCGGAAAGAGGAGCCCCGTCTCCTTCTCGACCAGGATTTCGGGGGTGCCGCCGGCGGTGGAGCCCACCACGGCCAGGCCCGCGGCCATGGCCTCGAGGACCGTCCGGGCAAAGGGTTCCGGCCATTCCGAGGGGAAGACCAGCACATGGCGGCCTGCCAATGCCCGGGGGACCCGCTCGTGCGGGATCTGTCCGTGGAAGCGGATCTGGGGGGCCATCGGGCTCTGCTGGGCCTGGGCCCGGAGCCGGGCTTCGTAGCCGGGATCGCCCCGGCCGAAGATGTCCAGGGACAGGGTCCTCTGCACCGGGGCGGGCAGGTGGGCCAGCGCCTCCAACAGCGTGTGCAGGCCCTTGTCCGGCACCAAACGCCCCAGGAAGACCAGACGAAGAGGGGCGTGGGGCGCCCGGGGTTCCGGCCTCTGCCGGGCGTAGGGGGTCACATCGATGCCTCCGTACAGGACCGTCCCGTGTGCCACCTGCGCGCCCCGGGCCATCAGCTCTCGTTGCAGGGCATGACTCACACAGACGGGGCGCTCCAGGGCCAGGGTGGGGAGGGGGCGGGCAGCTCGGGCCGCGAACCCTCGAGCCAGGCAGCGTTTCGCCACCTTCAGCGCGGGATGGCGGGCCGGCTCCTGCCACCGCTGCAGGTAGGCACTGGGCAGGGTAGGCCAGTAGTCGCAGAGATAGTAGAGAACCCTTCCGGGCATGGCTCGCTCCAGCAGCGCAGGAACCGAACGGGGAACGTTCCACATGCCCCATAGGATCACCCGGTCGGGCTGGATCTCCTGGAGCAGGCGTTCGACCTGGGCCAGGTTCTGCCGCTCCCGCCGGTCCCGGGTCCAGGACAGGCGGCCGACGGTGTGCAACAGGCCTCCCTCCAGCTCCAGGTAGAGGGTGCGGTACACCGGGCCCTCCTCGGGGGCCGAGGGCCTTCGGCCGGGCAGCCGGGAGGTGAGCACGCTGACCTCATGTCCCCGAGCCCGGAGCCCGGTGGCCACCTCGTGGCACCACATCTCGTAGCCGCCCAGGGCATGGGGCGGGTAGTAGTTGCTGACGAAGAGCAGGCGTGCGGGGCTCATCCGGGCACCCGTTCCCCGGCCATGCGAGGCCGTGTCTCGGGGAGGGCCGGTTCTCCCCGGGCCACCGCGCTCAGGTAGGCCTCGATCTCGTCGACCATTCGAACCATATCGAACTGTTCCACCACCCGTACCCGTGCATTTTGCCGGATCTTCGCCATGGCCTGGGGATTTTCCTTCAGGTAGCGGATCCGGTCGGCCAGTGCGCGAGGGTCCTCCGGTGGGAAGACCAGGCCGGTCTCGCCGTCCTCCAGGATCTCCGGGGTGCCGCCGGTGGGTGTGCCCACCACCACCAGGCCGCAGGCCATGGCCTCCTGGACGATCCGGGCCAGGGGCTCCTCCCAGATGGAGGGGAAGAGCAGGACGTCGAACCGGGGCAACAGCTCGGGCATCTGGTCCCGGGCGACATGCCCTATGAAACGGACGTGCTCGTCCAGCCCGGCCCGGGCCACGTGGTCCCGGAGCCGGGCCTCGTAGTCGGGATGTCCCGAGCCCGCCACCGTGAGCTGGACGCCCTCCAGGGAGCCGGTGCGGTGGAGCTCCTCCATGGCCTGGATCGCGGTGTGTACCCCCTTATGGGGCACCAGGCTGCCCGCGTAGAGGAGGGCCAGACCGGTCCGACTCTCCGTGGTCTCCGGGCTCTGTGGACGGAAGCGCTTCGTGTCGATCCCGTTGTAGACCACCTGCATACGCTCCGGGGGGATCTCGGTGTGTTCCAACAGGGCATCTCGAATGGCCCGGCTCACGCAGAGCACGTGGTCGAACCGGAGCTGGAAGCGCCGATTCTGCCTCTGGATCCAGGCCAACGCGAGGGGTGCAAGCCACTGTTTCAGGCGACGGGGCAGGCTGCGATTGGCGGGAAGCTGCCAGTAGCGCACATGGACGTCGGGCACGTATGGCCAGTGGTCGGCCACATAGTAGACGACCCGCCCCGGACACATCTGCTCCGCGGTCCAGGGGATTCCCCAAGTCAAGTTCCACATCACGTGGACCAAGACGACCTCGGGTCGAACGGCCTGGATGATGTCTCGAGTGACCTGGAGATTACGGCGCAATCGTCGCGAGTATGTGATGACAGATGAAGGACGGTAGTGGTACAGGTTGCTCTCGAGGGAGAGAAGACGATGGATCCCGGGTTCTTGCCCTGGCGCATGGACGCCATATGTGCTGGTCAGCACATGGACGGCGTGTCCTCGGGCCCGGAGTTGCTTGTCGATCTCCTGCGCTTTGTGCTCGCATCCGCCAATGGCGTATGGTGGGTAAAAGGCGGAGATGACCAGGACACGCATGGAGCTCGCTCCTACCCTGTCCGTCCCGTGGATCGGAGAAGGAGATCCGGGGCCAGGATGCCCGCCAGGAAGACGAAGTACTCCGGACTATGGAAGAGCATGCTGGCCTCGCCCTGCGCGATGGTGGCGGGAACGCCATCGATCCCGCAACTCCGGACTCAGCAGGCAGCGGAGGAAGAGACGCCACCACATGCCTCGGCCCAAGAGATCCGGCCGACTCCGCACGGCCTGGAGGAGGTGGCCCCGGGCCTCGGCCTGCTCCTGGACCCCGTAGGCCAGCATGGCCAAGGCCAGATGGCTGGCCGCCTGGACCGCCCCCCGTCGGGCGCGGAGCCCGGGCTCCGCCCACAGGGCCTGGAGCATCTCCCGCGCGATAGCCCGATTGCGCCGAAAGGGAAGGGTGGGGAAATGGCCCCGATAGCCCTTGGGCTGGTCGCCACAGCCCAGCTCGTAGAAGGTCCCCACCTCCTCGAACCCCTCTGGGTAGAGCCGGGCCATCTGGGCCAGATAGGCCACGGCCCCGGAGCGATCCCCGCCCTGGAGGTGTTCGACAGCCGCAGAGAGATAGGCCTTCCCGTACGCCCGGCGGATCGCCCGGTTCTGGGCAGTCACCTCCGTGGGAGGAGGACCCAGGTGTTTGGCCAGCACCTGCAGCCGGTTCCGGATCATCCGAGCTGGATCGCTGGACATGCTCCCGGACAGCACCCGGTGTCGGCTCAGGACCCGAGAGGTGCCGACCACCTGTTCCCGTCGAGCCACACGCAGCCACATGTCCCAGTCCTCGCACGCGGTCAGCGCCGTGTCGAAGGGACCTGCCTCCTGGTAGCAGCGCCGGCGGAGCAACATGCTCTCGGGGACCAGGAAGTTCCCGCCCAGCAGCGCGTCGTAGAATGCCGTGGAGGGCACCACCCGGCTCTGGACCTCGGGAAGAGGGCGGCCGTGCTGGTCCACGAAACGGTAGCCGCAGTAGACACCGCCGAGCCCCGGGTCCTTCTCGAGGATGGGTACGAGAGTCTGCAGGTAGTCTGGCTCCAACATGTCGTCGGCATCCAACAGGGCCACATAGTCGCCCCGGGCCAGGTCCAGACCGGTGTTGCGGGCCGCGGAGAGCCCTGCGTTCTCCTGGTGGATACACCGGACCCGATCCGCGTACCGGGCCAACACCTGGGCGCTGTGGTCTGTGGAGCCGTCGTCCACCACGATGACCTCCACCTGGGGATAGGTCTGGGCCAGCGCGCTCTCGATGGCCTGGGACAGGTAGTCCCCGTGGTTGTAGTTGGGAATGACGATGCTGACCCTCGGCTCCGTACGCCCCTGTACCTGTATCATAGGCTTTGCCTTCGGGAAAGGCTATCCGGATTCCAGACCAACCTCCGGGGCCCCCGCGGGGCCTCGCCGTTCCTGGACCACCGCCCGGAACAGCTCGGACAGCCGTTCCGCGGTGTGGCGCCAGCTGTGCTCCCGTTCCGCCTCCATCCGGGCGCGTTGGCCCATCGCTTGCCGGAGCTCCGGATGGGCCGCCAGATGGTCCAGGGCGGCGGCCAGGGCCTCCACGTCGCATGGGGGCACGATCCAACCGGTCCGGCCATGCTCCAACACCGCGGGCTGACCGTGGGCCCCCGATGCCACCGTGGCCAGGCCGGCAGCCTTGTAGTCCAACAGCTTCAGGCCGGAGAACTCCACCCGGCCGCAGTAGGGCGCGACCCCGATGTGGCTCCGGGCCATCCGTCGGGCCACCTGGGAGATGGGCAGGTGGCCGGTGAACTCCACCCGATCCCGGATCCCGAGCTGGGACGCCAGGCTCTCCAGCCGGGTGCGTTCCCGCCCATGGCCCACGATCCACAGCCGGACGTGCCGGCTGCGCATCTGGGCCATGGCCCGCAGGAGCACGTCCACCCCGTGCCAGGGCTCCAGACCGCCCACGTAGACCACCTGGACGCCCCCTTCTGTCCCGGAGGCCGGTTCCTCTGCCTGGAAGGCCCGCAGCTCCGCCCGGGAGAGCAGCTCCACCACTTCGCTGCCGTTCTCCACCACGTGGACCCGATCGGGGGGCACGCCCCAGCGTTCGACGAACCGGGCACGCCATCCTGCCCCGGTGGCCACCACCGCGGAGACCTGGTGGGCAGCCCACCGCATGAGGGCCACGGAGAGTACACGCTGGAGCCCTCGGGGCGCGATGCCCAGGGACTCGAACTCGTCCAGATGGTCGCCGTTCACCTCCCACACGATGGGCACGCCCAGCCAACGGGCGGCCAGGACCCCTCCGAAGCCCAACCAGCCCATGCGTTCGTAGAGGAGATCCACGTGGGCCGCCGCGGCCCTGCAGGCCAGGGCAAAGCGCACCGCCTCGAACAGCCCCGCATACGGCAGGCGCAGCTCGCTCTGGACACGGCGGACCCCTCGTTCGAACCAGCGCAGGGGCCCTCGATCCAGGGCTGTGGGCGGCACGGGAACAAAGGTGACGAGATCCCGGGACTGGACGATGCCCCGATCCAGCCGGGCGATCGCGAGCATCCGGTGCCCCTGGGCCACCAGCTCCTGGAAGACGTGGTGCACGTGGGCCGCGGGGCCGGTGAAGGGCCTGGAGCCGATGTCCGGGACACCTGCCTGCAGGAGATACGCTATGTCCATCGTGCCACGGACCTATCGTCGGCCAAGCCACTCGGGCAAGTAACGGGTTTCCTCCCATCGAGCAGGTCCATTATACTAGGGAACCGAGGCCTCAGATGGTTACACTTCACTAACAATCCCCGGCGGCCGACCTATGCCCTGTCCGGGGCGACGGCCGGGCCCATGGGGGCGGGCCCATCCTGACATCTGGGAGTACTGGCCGGATGGCCTTCATCTATCATCAGTTTGTAAGCAAACTGGCCCGCAGACCATGCTACACTAGACGTGCCGAGCGCGGTACCGTGAGATCCAGCATGCCACCGGCCCCGAGCCCTGGCACACACAGGTCCCTGGTCATCCCCGAGCCTTGGCTCCTGGGGGGGCGCTGGTTTCCCGGGCAGAACGGTGGGCAACGCCAGCAGAGGGGCATTCAGGTCCATGGGTGAAGCCGATACCTCCCGCCTCCGCGAGACGGTGGACACCTCCGATGGGCGTGCGCCTGGGGCGCAGCTCCAGGGCAACGGGACGAGGGCTGGGCCATCTCCCCCGGTGGAGAGCCGGAGGAGGGCCCGTCCTATCCAGGAGGGCCTGTGGGCCAACCTCCGGCTCTACATGGCTCGCCAGGCCAGCAGCCCCCTGCGCTACCTGGCCGAGCAGGCTCTGTGGGCCCTGGCAGGCTGGGTGCCCACGGTGGTGGGCATCGGTCTGCGGGCGATGCTGTACCGGCTCGTCCTCCACATGGAAGGGGTCGCGGCCATAGAGAACGGCGTCCGGATCCGTTTTGCGGACCATGTGCGGTTGGGCCGCAACGTCTACCTGGACCGCGGCGTCTACCTCCATGCCTGTCCCCAGGGGATCGTCCTCGGCGACAACACCCTGGTGATGCATGGGGCGATCCTCCATGTGTACAACTTCCGGGACCTGCCCCATGCCTTCATCCGCATCGGGCGGGACTGCCTCATCGGGGAGCTCAACGTCCTCCGGGGCCAGGGGGGCATCCAGATCGGCGACCGAGTCTACACGGCTCCCCTGGTCCAGCTCCTGGCCGTCAACCACGTCTACTCGGATCCCTCCCGCCCCTTCGTGGAGCAGGGGATCACGGCCCAGGGGATCGTGGTGGAGGACGACGTGTGGATTGGAGCGGGGGCCATCGTCACCGACGGTGTGCGCATCGGCAGGGGAGCGGTGGTCGCCGCGGGGGCTGTGGTGACCCGGGACGTTCCTCCCCACACGGTGGTGGGGGGCGTGCCCGCTCGGCCCCTGAAGCCGATCGCGGCGGACACCTCGTCGCCTCGGGGAACTGTCTACCTGTGATCCCCTCCTCTGACCATCGGGGGAACCTGTCCCGATGCGAACGTAGGCGGTGTTTGTGAAAGGAGCCGTCCCATGACATCCCTGTCCATCGTGATCCCTGCCCTCAACGAGGAGGACGGGATCCGGGAGATCGCAGAACGCGTGCTCAACACCCGCCCTGCCCTGGCTGCCGTGGGTTTCGAGCAGGTGGAGCTGATCGTGGTGGACGATGGCTCCACAGACCAGACCCCGGCCATCGTGGCCTCCATGTCCGAGGTCCGCCTGATCCGACACCCCACCAACCGGGGATACGGTGCCGCGCTGAAGACAGGTTTCGCCGCGGCCCAGGGCGAGTGGATCGGCTTCCTGGACGCGGACGGCACCTATCCGCCCGAGCTCTTCCCCGAGCTGTGCCAGGCGGCCATCCGGCACCAGGCAGACATCGTCATCGGCTCCCGCATGGCCGGCAAGGACAGCCAGATGCCCCGGGTGCGCCGTCTGGGCAACGTCCTCTTCGCCCATCTCGTCAGCCTGATCAGCGCCCAGCGGATCACGGACTCGGCCAGCGGCATGCGGATCTTCCGCAAGGCCATCTTGGAGCATCTCTATCCCCTGCCGGATGGGCTGAACCTGACCCCGGTCATGAGCACCCGGGCCCTCCACGAGAACCTGCGCATGGTGGAGGTGCCCATCCCCTACAGCGAGCGCATCGGCCGTTCGAAGCTCAGCGTTGTCCGGGACGGCGCGCGCTTTGCCCAGTCCATCATCTGGACGGCCCTGACGTACAATCCCGTGCGGATCCTGGGGCTCATCAGCCTGGTCGCGCTCCTGATCGCGGCCGGCATCGGCACGTGGCTGGTGGGCCTGCGCCTCTCCGGGGTGACCCGCCTGTCCGGTGTGGGGGCCTTCGCGGTCTTCAGTGCCCTGGTGCTGAGTGTGGCGGGGGTCAGCATCCTGATCCTGGGGGCCAGCTTCAACTACTTCGTCAGCCTCTTCCACAGACGGCCTGTCCGACAGGGGCTGTTCGGCCGGCCCTTGTTCCGGAAGCCCCTGGAAAATCACTTCGGATGGGTGGGCCTGGTCGCATTGGCCATGGGCCTGGTGGTGGCCGGGGTGAGCCTCTACCTGGCCTGGCAGGGCTGGCCCCTCACCCGGCTGTGGCTCTACTACCTGGCCAGCGCCTCCCTGGCCCTGATCGGCATCCAGCTCATCGTGGGCTGGACCCAGATGCAGATCCTGGCCACCCTCCAACGGCGGGAGGCCCTCATCGACCGAGACATCCATGCCGACGCGGACACGGCAAGGGACGATCCCCTGTCCTCCCCGGTCCGCGAGGCCGTGGCATGACACAGGAGATCCGCGACCATGGACGAGCAGCGAACCGCCCCTCCCCCTGAGAAGGCGCAGGCCCCATCCCAAACCCCGGGGAACGGGGCCGAGGTCGTCAGGCCGACGAAGACCCAGACGCCCCGTACCCGCGCCAATGGGGCCCAGCCTGTGCCTATCGAGCTTCGGGAGAACCTGGGTACCCGACGCATCCCCAAGCTCCGGCCGGCCCGGTTCCCGGACGCGGGGGCCGTGGTCCGCGAGCTGACCCACCGACGTCCTCCCGGCGCGGTGGACGTGCTGTTGGTCAACCCGCCCTCCCCCGACGGCGGCATCTGGATCCGAACCCAGCACCGGGTGGGGCGGCGCAGCCGGGAGGAGATGGTGTGGCCCCAGGTCTCCCTGGCCCAGTTGGCCGCCATGCTCCACCCCGACTACACCGTGGCCGTGGTGGACGCCATTGCCGAGCGCATGACCTGGCAGGAGTTCGAGGATCTCCTGCGGGAGAAGGCGCCCAAGTACTACATCACCCAGGTCACCGCGCCCACGCTGACCAATGACATGTACGGCGTCATGTTGGCCAAGAGCCGGGGCGCGGTGACCATGGCCTTCGGCACCCATGTGACCCCCATGCCCTTGGAGACCATGCGGGACTTCCCCGCGCTGGACTTCGTCCTCCGGGGAGAGCCGGAGCTCACCTTCCGGGAGCTCATCGATGTGCTGGAGGGTCGCCAGGATCAACGGCCCGAGTGGGTCCAGGAGCTCCTGGTGAAGACAGATCCGGACTGGCAGCCCACCCCAGAGCCCGAGGGGCAGGAGCGGAGCGGGCTGGATCTCTCCCACATCAAGGGCCTGGTGTGGCGCAACCGGGGGGAGATCCAGATCAACCCGGATCGGCCCTTCATCCCGGATCTGGACGACCTGCCCATCCCCCTGCACCACCTGTTGCCCCTGGACAAATACCGCATGCCCCTGATGAAGGGGCCCTTCACCTTCATCCTCACCAGCCGCGGATGCCCCGCGGGCTGCAAGTACTGCATCAAACACGTCTCCTACCAGTACTCGGTGCGGCTCCACTCCCCCAAACGGATCATGGAGGAGCTCTGGATCCTCCACGATCTGGGGATCCACAACATCCACATGTACGCGGACCTGTTCACGGTGAACCGGGAGCAGGTGATGGAGCTCTGTCAGCGCATCATCGACGAGGAGCTGCCCATCCGTTGGACGTGCAACAGCCGGGTGGACTACGTGGACCGGGAGATGCTCCAGATGATGGGCAAGGCCGGCTGCTGGCTGATCAGCTGGGGGATCGAGAGCGGCAACGAGCTGATCCTGAAGCGGGCGGCCAAGGGCGCGGACCCCAAGAAGGCCCTGCGGGCCCTCACCTGGGCCAAGGAGGCCGGCATCCGCAACTGGGGCTACTTCATCATCGGCCTGCCCGGCGAGACCGAGGAGACCATCCGGGAGACCATCGAGTTCTCCAAGACCCTGCCCCTGGACCTGGCCCTCTTCCACATCGCCGCGCCCTATCCGGGAACCCCCTTCTTCTTCGAGGTGATCAAGAACCGTTGGTTCCGGGAGGGCACCCGCTGGGAAGAGGTGGACATGGACAAGGGCACGGTGCTCCAGTACGAGAACCTCTCCGCGGAGGATCTCATGTACTGGCAGAAGCGGGCCTTCCGGGAATGGGCGCTGCGGCCCGGCCCCATCCTGACCTACCTGCGCATGTTGTTCAGCGACTGGCGCACCTTCAAGCGGGCGCTCCGGGTGGGGTTGGAGCACCTGGGCTGGGTATTGCCCCTGGGACAGACCAAACAGGCGTAGAGGCCCCTCCGTCCACGAGCCGAGTGTCGAGCCGACCATGGCACACGTCATGCTCCACCGCGAGAAGCACTTCTCCCGGTCCCGTCTGGTGCCTCCGACCACCTCTTTCCTGCTCGTGTTGCCCGGGGCAAGCCTCTATGTGGCCACCGCGTTCGTCGGCGTGTGGGTCTCCTTCAGCCCGTTCTATGCCTGGCTCCGTTTCCTCCTGATCCTGGGAACCGTGGCCCTGATGCTCCTGGCCACCACCCTGCATGCCTCTCTTCGGGAGCACTTCTGGCGTTGGTTGGGCCCCCTGGCTGCCGGCATGGGCGGTGGCCTGGCGGTCCTCTTTCTCCTGGCCCTGGGACTGGGGGATCGGGTGCTGCCCACCTGGATCTCCGTCCAGGCGGACACCATCGATGGGTTGCTCGTGGTCCTGTTCCCCCTGGCCCTGGCAGGGGCCTGGCGGGCATGGCAGGGGGGCTACACGCCCGTGGAACGCGGGGCCATGGTCCTGGCCGTGGCCCTGATGGTGGCCGCGGTCCTGCTCTCCGAGTCCAAGGCCCCCAAGCTCACCCTGCTCATCGGTGGGCTGGCCCTGGGATATCTCCAGGTACGGGCGCGCCTGCCCGGGGCCCGCCTCATGGATGTGGGGCTCTACGTCCTCCTGCCCCTGGGGGCCCTGGTGGTCTTCCTCTGGCTGCTCCGCCTGCCGGCCGAGGCCTTCCCGCCTGGGTTCCTGGTGGGCCGGCTGACCACATGGCGCAAGATGGCCCTCCTGGTCGGCGACTACCCCTTCACCGGAAGTGGCCTGGTGGGCACGGGCATGGTCTACTCCACCTATGTCCACCTGGTCCACGTGCCCTACCTCTACCACGCGTACCAGCTCTTCCTCCAGGTGGCCATCGAACAGGGGCTTCTGGGCATGGCAGGGCTGGCCACCCTGGCGGCCATCGCCGTCTGGTACAGCGGGCCGTGGCGGGCAGAACGGTGGACCGTCCAGCGGGCGGCCGTCCACGCCTCGGTGCTCACCTTCCTGGTCTACGGCATGTTGGACTCCGAGACCTACACCGGGGTCTTCATGCCCGTGCTCTTCCTGCCCCTGATCGCCACCTTCGCGCTGATTGTCGACTCGGATCGACGTTCCAGCAGGCAGATCGTCGCCCTCCAGGTGGGGGGACTGGCCGCGCTCGTCGTGGGGATCGTCCTGGCCATCGTGGGGATTCCCCAGGTGCAGGCCCGTTGGCACGCGAACCTGGGCAGCGTCTACCAGACCCAGGTGGAGCTGAAGGGCTACCGATGGCCCACCATCCCCATCCAGGACGAGATCCGGCGGCTGCGCGCCCAGGAGCTGGCCCCGGCCTTTGCCCATTTCCAGGCCGCGCTGGACCTGGACCCCAACGATCCGGTGGCCAATCGGCGCCTGGGCCAGATGGAGCTCTCTCTGGGAAGGTACGACGAGGCCCGGGAACATCTGGAGCGGGCCTACCGGATGGATCCGGCCCACCGTGCGACCCGCCAGATGCTCGGGGAAGTCTACGCGATCCAGGGCCAGGTGGCCGAGGCGGCCCGCCTGTGGAGCACCCTGGATCTGGACAACGCACAGCTGGAGATCCGGCGTTGGTGGTACCAGTACATCGGGGAACCGGCCCGCGCCGACCGCATCCGCATGGCCACCGTCGAGACAGATCCCTGAGCGCCCCACCCCATGACCGAGCCCAAGCCGTCCCCCCAAACCCAGGAGCTACGCACACGCATCATGTCTTCCCTGTGGCTGATCGCGATCTCCATCGGCGCCAGCGTGGCCGGCCAGACCGTGCTCAAGATCGGCATGAGCACCCCTGAAGCCAATGCCCTGCCCCAGGGGGTCTTGTCCCTGGTGCTCCTGATCCTGCGCTCGCCGTGGATCCTGGTGGGACTGGCCCTGTACGGCATTGGCGCCCTGGCCTGGATCGCGGTCCTGGGGAGGCTGGACCTGAGCTACGCCTATCCCTTCCTGGCCCTGAACTTCGTCCTGATCACCCTGGTCTCGTGGACCGTCCTGGGCGAGACCATTCCCTGGCAACGGTGGCTGGGTGTCCTGGTCATCTGTCTGGGCATCTTCCTGGTGGCCCAGAGTGGAGCCATGGAATGAGTTCCCCAGCGTTCTGGAGCGTCGCCCCGATCTCCCTCACCGTCCATCCACCGTATCCCCCACCTGGCCGAAGCTCTCCGCCAGCAGGGAGAAATCCCGGATCTCCACGCAGCCGTCTCCGTTGAGATCGGCCGAGAGCCGCTCTCCACAGCGGCCGAACTGGGCGGAGAGCGCGGAGAAATCCCGGATGTCCACCGCCCGGTCCGCCACGATGTCGCCGAACTTCAACGGCCCTACCTCCAGGGTTGGGCTGCCCGGAGCGAACTCCGCGGTCAACACCCGGGGCAGGGCGTATGGCACCTGCACCAGGACCCGGTAGGTGCCCGGCTCCACGGGCGGAAGCTGGAAGGTGCCGTCCTCTCCGGTGGACAGCGCGAAGGTGTGGAGAGGCCCGGAGCCGTTGGCGGCATGGAGCTGCACGGTCACGGGCACTACCCAACGGGGATGGGGAGGCCGGGGGCGGCCAGGCAGCTCCAGCCGACCCTGAACCCGGACCTTGGGCGTCACCACCAGGGAGGCGGCCCGGGCATCGGCCAACACC
>JALSIX010000098.1 GCA_026989655.1 Caldilineaceae bacterium | reverse complement strand
CGAGCGAGACGCGCCCATCTGCTGGCGGAGGCCCACCAACGGGCCCAGGAGATCCTACACCGCTGTGTGGTGCCGGGAAAGGGATACCGGGCCTCGGCCCTGCGGGCCGGGTACCCCCAGATCTGGGCCCGGGACAGCATGGTGACCTTCCTGGGGGCCGCGGCCGTGGGCGAGGAGACGCTGATCCGGGCCGGCCGGCATGCCCTGGAGACCCTGTCCGCGTTCCAATCCCGCCGGGGCCTGATCCCCTTGAACGTCAACCCAGACACCGGCTACATCAGCACCGAGAACGCCGGCGCGGTGGACTCCAACCTCTGGTTCATCCTGGGACACTACCTGCACTTCCGCCTCACCGGCGATCGGGCCTTCCTGGCCGCGCACTGGCCGGCCATCGACCGGGCCCTGCTGTGGCTGGACTACCAGGACATGAACGAATGCGGCCTGCTGGAGGTGCCCGAGGCCGGGGACTGGATGGATCTGCTGGCCGTCCGCTACAACGTGCTCTACGACAATGTGCTCTACTACGCGGCCCTCCTGGCCCACGAGATCCTGGGACGCGAGGTGGCTCCCGGCGGATCATTCCACCGCCCCTGTGTGGATGCGGCCGGCGTCCACGAACGGATCAACCTCCTCCTGTGGATCGACCGATGCTGGGTTGCGGAGCACTTCGCCGAGCACCTGGAGCGGCTCAAGGCCATCCGCCTGGAGTGGTTCATGCTCTACCACAACGTGGGCACCATCTCCAGCCGCCCTTTCTACCTGCCCTTCGTGGCCTTCCGCGAATACGGCGACTGGTGCGACGCATGGGCCAACCTGCTGGCCATCCTGACGGGCATCGCGGACCGCCATCGGGCGGAACACATCCTCCGCTACATGCGGCAGACCGGCATGGCCGAACCCTACCCCACCCGGGCCATCGAACCGCCCATCTACCCGGGCGAGAGCCACTGGCGAGAGTACTACCGCAGCCGCAACCTGAACCTGCCCCACCAGTACCACAACGGCGGTATCTGGCCCATGATCGGCGGCTTCCATGTGGCCGCTCTGGTCCGCCATGGCTGGCAGGCCGAGGCGGAGAAACTCCTGCTCGCCCTGGCCGAGGCCAACCGCCAGGGAGTGGACCAGGACTGGGAGTTCAACGAGTGGCTCCACGGTCGCAGCGGACACCCCATGGGCTACGCCCAGCAGGCCTGGTCCGCAGCCATGTACCTCTATGCCCACCGGGCTGTGGAAAGCGGCACCCTGCCCCTGTTCGACGACCTGTTGGCCGCCAAGCCCGCCTCCGCAGTGGCCCAGGAGGTGAACGACGTGTTCATCCGCCCCGGCGGCGGACCGGTGTGAAAGCCGTTTCGGGCGGGCCCATGGCCATGGCCCATCCGTGGGGCCGGCAGGGCCGCGGTCATGGATCCGCGACAGATCTCCGTGGCCCAGGGCCGGCTCGGCCCTGGTGCTCCTGTCCGCACCGGTGGGCCGGCCGCTTCCGTCCAATGCAGGTCTGGGTCCCATGCCGCTCGGTGGAGGGCCCCTTGTCCGCCCGCGCGCGGCCGTGGGTCGCCTGTCCGCCGAGGAGAAGGCCCTCTGTCCCGTCTTCCCACCCCAGGGAGGCTGTATCCATGCACCTTGTCCATGACTTCGTGTTCCGCTCCCGTCGCAGCAATGTCTTGGCCCGCCACGGCATGGTGGCCACCAGCCAACCCCTGGCCGCGCAGGCCGGCCTCCAGATCCTCCAGGCCGGTGGAAATGCCGCGGACGCGGCCGTGGCCACGGCCGCCATGCTCAACGTGGTGGAGCCCGTATCCACCGGCATCGGCGGCGACTGCTTCGCTCTCTACTGGGATGCCCGGGCCCGCCAGGTCACCGCGCTGAACGGCTCGGGCCGGGCGCCCGCGGGCGCGTCCATCCAGGAGCTGCGCCGCCTGGGATACACCCGGATGCCCCGCTTCACCGGCCATACGGTGAGTGTTCCCGGCGCGGTGGCCGGATGGGCCGATCTGTTGGCGCGGCATGGCACCATGTCGCTGGCCGACGTGCTGGCCCCGGCCATCCGCACCGCGGAGGAGGGCTATCCCGTCACCGAGTGGATCGCCCGAGGGTGGGCCCTCCAGGTGGAGAAGCTCCTCCGCCCCCCCGACTGGGAAAGCGGCGATCTGGACAACGGGCCCGAGCAGCCCAGCGGCCACGAGCTCCTCCTGGACGGCCGGGCCCCCCGGGCCGGGGAGATCATGCGGCTCCCCACCCTGGCCCAGACCCTCCGGGCCCTCGCGGAGGAGGGGCCGAACTGGTTCTACCGGGGGGAGTTCGCCCACAGGCTCAGCGCGCACGTGCAGCGCTACGGGGGATGGATCACGCCCGAGGACATGGCCGCCCACACCAGCACCTGGGAGACCCCTCTCACCGCCACCCTGGGCGACGTGACCCTCCACGAATGCCCGCCCAACGGCCAGGGCCTGGCGGCCATCCTCGCGGTGAACCTGGCCAACGGCTTCGACCTGGCCGCCCTCTCCCCGGTGGACCGGGCCCACGTCCTCATTGAGTGCATGCGCCTGGCCTTCGCGGACGCGCAGCAGTGGGTCGCGGATCCCAGCCAGGTGGACCTACCCCTGGACACCCTCACCCATCCGGCCTACGCGGAGGAACGCCGCCAGCTCATCGACCTCCAGCGGGCCGCTCCCCAGGTCCGCTCCGGCTACCCGCCGGGCGGCTCCGACACCGTCTACCTGACCGTCGTGGACGGCCAGGGCAACGCGTGCAGCTTCATCAACAGCCTCTACATGGGGGTGGGCACCGGTCTGGTGGTCCCCGGCACCGGGGTCAGCCTCCAGAACCGGGCCGCCCTCTTCGTGCTGGACGAGGCACACCCCAACGCCCTGGCCCCGAACCGACGGCCCTACCACACCATCATCCCGGCCCTGACCACCCGAGACGGCCAGCTCCACGCGTCCTTCGGCGTCATGGGCGGCTACATGCAGCCCCAGGGCCATCTCCAGGTGTTGGTCAACCTGGTGGCGCTGGGCCACTCCCCCCAGCAGGCGCTGGACATGCCCCGCTGGGCCCTCCTGCGCCCGGACGCGGGGCTGGGCGCGGAGGACCCCGGCGGCGCAGTGGCCATGGAGGAGGGCTGGGATTTCGGCCTGATGGCCGAGCTGGCCCGACGGGGTCATCGTCTGGTTCCCCTGGACCGGTGGAGCCGGGCCTTCTTCGGCGGAGGACAGGTGATCCTCAGGGATCCCGAGACCGGCGTCCTGGTCGGGGGCAGCGACCCCCGGAAGGACGGCTGTGCCGTGGGCTGGTGAGGGAGTCCAGGCAGGTGCTGTGATGACAGAGGTCTCGGCCCGTGGCTACTACGAGGACGCCTACACCACCCACTTTGTGGCCCAGGTGGTGGGACAGGTACAGGTAGACGGTGGACCCGGAGTCCTCCTGGACAGGACCTACTTCTACCCCACCTCCGGGGGACAGCCCCACGACACCGGACGTCTCCAGGGCATCCCGGTGGTGGATGTCCGGGTGGACGACCGGGGTCGGGTGGTCCACGTGCTGGCCCATCCGCTGGAGCCAGGGGTGGTCCAGGTGGAGGGGGAGATCGACTGGCCCCGCCGCTACGACCACATGCAACAACACTCGGGCCAACACCTCCTCTCCCGGGCCTTCCACCGCCTCTTTGGCTGGGAGACCGTGTCGGTCCACTTCGGCCGGACGACCAACACCCTGGACCTGGCCGTCCCAGAGGTGGGGGAGGACGCGCTGGCCCAGGTGGAGGAGGAGGCCTATCGCCTCATCGCGGAGAACCGCCCCATCCACGCCTACTGGGTGGACGAGGAACGCCTGGCCCACCTGCCCCTGCGCCGCCCGCCCCAGGTCACCGGACGGATCCGGATCGTGGAGATCCAGGGCTACGACTGGTCTGCATGTGGGGGCACCCACGTGCGGCGCACAGGCGAGATCGGGCCGGTGGCCCTTCTCCGGGCAGAGCGCCACCGAGGCCGGATCCGCGTCCACTTCCTGTGTGGCAGAAGGGCCATCCAGCACTATCGACAAAGCCGGGAATGGCTCCACCGGGCCGCCCTCCTGCTGGACACGGGCCCGGAGACGGTGCCCGATCGGGTGGCGGCCCTGCTGGCCCGTGCCCGGGAACAGGAGCGCTCTCTCCGCCGGCTCCAGGCCCAGGCGTGGGCCCACCGAGCCCAATATCTGGCGGAGCAGGCCCGGGCCGTGGGTTCGGCCCGTCTCCTGGTGACCACCGTGGACGATCTGGAACCGGAGGCGTTGAAGGGGCTGGCCCAGGTCCTGGTCCAGCAAGCGGACCTGGTGGCGGTGCTGGGCGCTCGTTCCGGCGGCCGGGCCACGGTGATCCTGGCCCGGGGCTCGCAGATAGATGTGGACGTGGCGGCACTGGCCCGGGCTGTGCTCGGCCAACACGGAGGAGGCGGCGGAGGACGACCGGACTTCGCCCAAGGCGGCCTGCCCTCTTCCCGGCTGGACGATGCCCTGGCCCACATGGCCCGACAACTGGCGGCCCACCTGCACATCCAGCATCCGGAAGGAGCAGAGTAGCCCCATGGCCTACACGTTCCAGGACTACTACCGCACCATTCGTTGGCTCTTCCGGTGGACTGGCCTGGTGCTGGGGCTCGGGCTGGGCAGCCTTCTGCTCTTCCTCCCACCGCCCTGGCTGACGGCCCTGGGCCTGCCGGCCACAACGCCCTGGTGGATGGTCCGGGCCGGCGGAGCCGCCCTGCTGGGCAACGGCGTCGCCCGTCTGCTGGCTGCCCAGGAGGCGGAGCCGAGCCTGGGGCTCCTGGTGGGGACCGCCATCGGAGACGGTGCCCTGGCCCTGGTCCTGTTCGCGGCCTACTTCCAGGGCCAGTTCCAGGCCCTGCACCGGCTGGGACAGGCCGGCCTTCTGGCGGTCTTCACCACCTGTCTGCTCAGCGTGCTCACGGTCCTGACCTTTCTGCGCACCGCGTACCGTCGGTGAGGCGACGCGGCCCCAGCGGATCCTGCCGGATCCCCGATGGATGGCCACCCAGGATGGTAAGAGGGGTTACGGCCCTCGGAGAGGTCTTGCGGTAGGGTGAAGGTGTCTTCCTCCTCCTTTGTGTGCTCGGGAGCGGTGGTTTCGGGGTCCTCCCTCGGCCACCGCTCCCGTGTATTGGCCCCTCCTACGCCTGGAGGACCCGCCGGGCAATGGCCCGGTACCCCCGGGCGGCGTCCACCAGGGCCTGCACGGACACCCGTTCGTTCACCCGGTGTGCGTCTGCCTCCTGGGCCGGGCCAAAGCCCACCGTGGGGATGCCCGCCACGCCGGCCGTGTAGGCCGCATTGGTGCAGAAACGGTACGCGGTGAGCTCCGCGGGGATGCCCACGCTTCGCACGGCCCCCAGGGCATCCTGCACAAAGGGATGTTCCGCGGGAAAGACCCAGGCCGGAAAGAACTTCTCGTGGACCAGGGTCTCACCGGTGTAGCTGGTATGTTCACCCACGCCGATGCGGGCCTCCAGCCGGATGTCCGCCAGATCGGGATGTTCCCGAATGGGCTTCAGGACCGCGTCCACGTCCTCACCGGGCAGGGTACGCCGATCGTAGGTGACCCGGCATACACTGGGGATCACCGAATGGCCGGGATAGGGCTCGGAGATGATATCGCTCAGGCCGAACAGGGCCGGCCCCAACAGGGGGTGATCGGGCAGGGCCAGGCCCTCCACGGCCTGGATCACCCGCACCATGTCCAGCACCGCGTTGCGGGCCAGGTGGGGCGCCGAGGTGTGCCCGGGCCGGCCGAGGGTTTTCAGGTGCACCTCGGCACGTCCCCGGCCACCTCGGGCGACGTTCAGGTCCGTGGCCTCACCGATGACCACCAGGTCTGCCCCGGTCTGCTCGATGGCCCGGGCCAGGGCCACCCCCTCCAGCACCTCCTCCATCACCGAGGCGATCACCACCGCGCGTCCCCGCAGGTGTCGCCGATCCAGCCCGGCCACCCCATGGACCATGGCGGCCAGGGCCCCCTTCATGTCCGCGCTTCCCCGCCCATGGAGCATCCCCTGGGACACCAACCCACCGAAGGGATCGCCGTCCCAGGAGGCCTCCGGGGGGATGCCCACCGTGTCCATGTGGGCATCGAAGACCAGGGTGGGCCCGGGCTGAGGGCCTTCCAGAACGCCGATGACGTTCCCCCACCCATCGATCCAGACCCGATCGTACCCCAGCCCCTCCATCTCCTGGTGGATCCGACGGGCCACCTCCGCTTCCTGGCCGGAGAGGCTCGGGATACGGACAATGTCCTGGGCAAACAGCAGCAGCTTTCCCGTGTCCATGCGCTCCATCTCCTTGCTGTGTGTATCCGTATCTCCCTGGTAGAAAGGCGGATGGAGCTCCCCGGCGGGAACCGAGGAGCCCGGTCCGGACGTCTCCGTAGTGGGTCATCGACAGTGGCCCGTCGAGATGTGGTCGTGTCCGGTGTGGATGCCGGACACAGAGGCTAGGATAGCAGACGACCGATCTCCGGACAACCCGGAGGGATGTCGCTGCTGGCTCGTGTCCCGTCTCGGTTCGTTCACGGCTCGGAAAGGAGGGGACGAACCATGCGACGCGTGCCTGTGCTCCTCTCTGCACTTCTGGTGGTGATCCCGTTGCTGTGGTGGATGGCAGGGTCCGGAACCGTATGGGCCCATGTGCCGATGGCCCCGGCAACCGGGGAATCCTCGTGGCAAGCCCTGTACTGGAACAACACCAGCCTGGCCGGGCCGCCGGTGCTCCGCCGTCTCGAGGGTGCCATCGCCCACACCTGGGGGTTCGATTCGCCGGGGCCGGCGGTGGCCCCAGATTACTTCTCCGCCCGGTGGACCCGGGTGTTGGAGCTGGCACCGGGCCGCTATCGGCTCTCCATCACCGGCGATGACGGGGTCCGGGTCTTCGTGGACGGCCAACTGGTCCTGAACGGCTGGTGGGACCACGGGGTCCGCACCTTCCGCACCGAGCTGGATCTGGGAGGCCGCCACGAGTTTCGGGTGGAGTTCTACGAGCGGACCGGCTGGGCCACGGTGCGGTTCGAGCTCCAGCCCGTACGTCGGGCCCCGACACCCACCCCGCGGCCGCGCCCCGCTCCGGCCCCAGAGGGCCAGGAGGACCCTGCCTGGCGGGGAGAGTACTTCGCCAACATGGAGCTGAAGGGCACCCCGGTCCGGATCCGCCAGGATCCCGCGATCGACTTCGACTGGGGGACCGGTTCGCCGGATCCGGCCGTGCCCGCGGACCGCTTCTCGGTCCGGTGGACCCGGCGGATCCGGATCGACCAGACGGGCCGCTACAAGTTCATCACCGTGACGGACGACGGCGTGCGGCTGTATGTGGACGGTCGGAAGATCATCGACGAGTGGCGCCTGATGTCGCCCACCCGGCATGAGGCCCAGGTCTGGCTGGAGGCCGGCATCCACGAGGTGGTCATGGAGTACTTCGAGAACGACACCTTTGCGGTGGCCCGGCTCTCCATCCAGCCTGGCGAGCCCTTCCTGGACGTGGGCAATCTGATCACCTGCGTGCCGCCGAACCCGCCCAACGATGCGTGGATCGTCATCTACCGCCGGGACGTGAGCACCGGCCAGTGGTACCGGGTCACCCCGCGGGGCATCGGCGCTATCCGGGCGGACGGCTACCTCAAGGTGGACGGTCTGCCGGTGGACGTCTACACCTACGGTGGCCGCGGCGAGCCCTACTGGATCGAGCGCTACATCGACGGCCGGCTGGCCGACTCCATCGGCAACGTGGATCGGGGGGAGCCGGAGTTCCGCATCCGGGCCGGCGCGGACAACTACACCCCCTGGTCCTGCCCCCGCTGAAGCCACAGCGGTACGGGATCCCGGAACGCGGAGGAGGCCGGGGTTGCCCCCGGCCTCCTCCGCGCGATCGTTCGGGGTTTTCCGCCCCCATCCCAAGGGCTCAGTTGGCCACCTCTGCCTCCTGGGCGATGGGCTGGCGGATCAGGAAGTGGTAGACCTCGGCGAACCGACGCCGACGGCTGGGGCTGGCCATCCGGCGGACCGCCAGGGCCTGGGCCAGACCCGTGGCCGCGGCGGTGATGGGCACCACGCTCTGCAGGGGGCTGCCCTCCTCGGAGGGCGCGTGGATCACCCGGTCCGCGACTCGCCCTGCCTCGTTCTCCAGGGAACCCACCAGGGCCAGGGTCCTGCATCCCTGGGAGCGGGCGAACTCGAGAACCCGGGCCACGCCCTCCCCATGGGTGGTGACCGTGAGCCCCACCACCACGTCCTGGCTCTCCAGATCGGCCAGGGTGGCCGCCCGGTTCACCGGGTCCTCGGGCAGGGCCTCGGCCCGGATGTCGTGATGGCGCAGCTCCGTGGCCAACAGCTGGGCCACCGGCCCGGCGTAGCTCTCCGCGACCAGGAAGATCCGGTTCGCGGCCTCCAACATGGCCACCACCTCCTGGACCAGGGCAGCGGGGTTGTGGACCAGGATCTGGCGCAGGCCGGCCATGTCGCGCTCCACCTGGGCCTTGAACACCTCGGCCGGATCGCCGTGGGCCAGGGGCTGGGGTTGGTACACCCCGTAGATCTCCTCCCTGACCTGGCGCCGGATCTCCTGCAGGAGATCCGGATATCCGTTGTAGCCCAGACGTTGGGCAAAACGGACCACCGTAGTGGTGTCCACACCGACCGCCTGGGCCAACTGCGCCGCGGTCATGAAGGCCACGTCGTAGTAGCGGGCCAGGATGAAGTCCGCGACCCGCCGGTAGCTGGGACTCAGACGCTCGTAGTACATCCGGATACGTTCACGATAGCTCATGATGGCCTCGCTTCTAGGGCGGGGAAAGCCCGCCGAACATGGGTTCCGGCATCCATGCCGGAACTTCACATAATAAGCCTGTTCTGTGTGACAGCATGCCACACAGGATCCATGGTTTCTGCAAGCTAGATTCCAATGGATTCGTAAGGACGGCAGGCTCAAGGCCTGCAAGGAGGAAGGAGGAGGGCCCGACCTGCTGTCAGAGGCTGGGCAGGCGCAGGTGAAGGTCCAGGAGACCGGCCGGCGGGGTGTAGAAGAGCCGGTCGAGCCCCATGGCCAGGAAGAGGATGGCCAGGTAGAGGAGGCTGTACCTGTAGAGGCGCCAGACGCGGTGGCTGTGGGGTCGCCGCCAGATCGCCCAGGCATAGGCCAGGAAGAGAGCGTTGAGGCCCAGGGCGGCTGCCAGATAGAGGGGGCCCAGGAGGCGCAGGAGGGCCGGCACCATGCTGACGATGCCCAGGAGGACGCTGTAGAGCAGGATCTGACGGTGGGTCTCCCGGTCCCCGGCCACCACGGGCAACATGGGCACGCCTGCCCGTCGGTATTCCCGCTGTCGTACCAGGGCCAAGGCCCAGAAATGGGGGGGCGTCCAGTAGAAGACGATGAGGAAGAGGAACAAGGGGAGCAGGGAGAGTTCGTTGGCCACCGCGGCCCAGCCCACCAGAGGGGGAATGGCCCCGGCCGCGCCCCCGATGACGATGTTCTGGGTGCTCCGCCGCTTCAGGAAGGAGGAGTAGAGCCCCACGTAGTAGACGATCCCCAGCAGGGCCAAGAGCCCCGTGAGGAGGTTCACCGTCCACCAGAGCTGGAGGAAGCTCAGGAGGCTGAGGAGGGTCCCGAAGAGGGCCACCTGCCAGGGTTCCATGCGCCGGCTGGGCAGCGGTCGTTTCCGGGTGCGGGCCATCACGTGGTCGATGTCCCGATCCAGGTACTGGTTCAGGGCATTGGCGCCCCCGGCAGCCAGAAAGCCCCCCAGCAGGGTCCACAGGATCCGGCCCAGATCCGGCGGCGTGGTGCCGGCCAGGAACATGGGCACCAGGGTGGTGAGGAGCAGGAGCGCGACGATGCGGGGCTTGGTCAGGGCGATCAGGTCGGCCACCCGGACCCAGGCCGTGGATCGAGGCCGGGAGACCCCGGGGCGCTCAGCTACGACCTGCATGGATTCGCTCAACATGCCGAGTTCCTTCTCCACGGGTGTGCTTGGCGCCCTGGGTCTCCTGCTGGTACACCAGGGCCCCGTAGACCAGGGCCGCTATCAGGGCAAAGGAGAACCACTGGAGGGCATAGCTCAGGTGATTGCCCTCGCTCAGCTCCGTCGCGGGGGCGGGCAACCGGACGGGAAGGGCCTGGAAGCTGCGGCCAGGCTCGGCCGCGACCTGGAAGTAGACCGGCAACAGCTCGTAGGGCATCTGCGCCTGGATGGCGGCGATGTCCAGGCGGAACCACTCTCGCTGGAAGCCCTCCGGGGCCTCGGACTGCGCGCCCTGGGGCGGTCGCTGGCCGGGCTGGAGATAGCCCTCCAGGGTCTGAAGCTCCGGGTCGGTTCCCTCCTGGAACTCCGGCCATCGGGCCGGATCGGCCAGGGCGAGAGGGATCCAGCCCCGGACCACCAGGATGGCCTGCTCGCTGCCCTGGATACGCAACGGGGTCACCGCCCAGTATCCCGGCTGTTCCTGGTAGAAGCGGTTCTTGATCAGGATCTGGCGCCCGTAGTCGTAGGTGCCGGTCACCACGGCCCGACGATCCGCCAGCTCTTCCGGCGTTCCGGGCAGGGAGGCTCCGTCCACAGAGATCACCTCGGCCTCCAGTCGGGCCAGCAAGGTGGCGTTGGCAGCCCGCCGCTGCTCCAGCCGGTCCAGCTGCCAGAGCCCCAACCGGACCATGACCCCCATGGCCAGCAGGACCAACAGGGTCTTCCACCACCATCGACGGTTGAAGAAGGTGCCCAGGTTCATGGCAGGCTAACGTCGGGACAGGGCCCCGGAAGGCCCGGCCGAGCGCCGGAGCGGCCGGACCGAGCCCCGTCCCCGGAGCCAGAGGCCCAGCCCCCCCGCCACCGCCAGGAGGACACCGCCCCCGAGGGCCCATTCCCGCCAGGAGGACGGGGCCGGGGCAAAGGCCTCTGTGTAGCGGGCCTGGCCGGTGCCTTTCGGCCCCGCGATCTGGATGTGGACGGCCCACGTCCCAGGCTGGGACACCTGGAGCCGGGCCTCGTAGAAGACCGGGTTGTCCGCGCCCTCGTGGGTGGCCGCCGCCTCCAGGGTCTGTCCGCTCTCCTGGTGGACCAGGCGCACCTGGATCGCCGCGTCGAAGACCGGGGGGCCGTTCAACCCCGTGGGATCGTCGGGCAGGGCCTCGGTGAGGGCCACGATGACGTGGTATTCCCCGACCTGAGGAGGCGAGGGTTGGACCCACACGAACAGCCGGTAGGGGCCCACGGGCTCCGCCTGGAGGCGGGGATCGCCGCCTCCATGGGCGTCCGCCCCTCCCAGCTGGCTCCAGGCCAGGGCCAGGAGCAGGACAAGGCCGACCAGGGGCCGGCTCAGAGTTCGTGCTTCAGAGCGTGCCATTTGCGTCGATGTCCCTGTCCTTCCAGGCCCGGCGCGAGCAGGGCCTCCTCCGTCTCCCATGCCTCCATGGGTGGGGCCGCAGGGCTTGCGTCGCTCATCAGCCGGGAGAAGAGGATGAGGGCAGCCAGGAGGTACATCATGCTGCCCGGGATCCACATGATCTGGCCGCCCCAGACCTGGTCCTCCATCACCCCGATGCCGTAGATCCGGGGGACGGTGGTGTAGTAGGTGTAGATGGGCGTCTCGGAGAACGCGATGGCCACCCCCGTGAGCATGTTGGCCGGCACCATGCTGAGCGCGTACAGGGCCCGCTGGAAGGTCGAGAGCCGCCGGTGGATCTGGGGACCTGCACCGATGACATGCCACCAGAAGAGGAGGGCCCCCAGGAAGAAGGACCCGTGCTCCAGGTCGTGGACCCAGGGATAGCCCAGGGCCAGGTCATACAGGTTCGGATCGTGCCAGCCCAGGAAGACGGTCAGGTAGACCATCCACGCGACCAGCGGATTGGTGGCCATCCGCAGAGCCCGGACCAGGGCCGTCTGGGGACGGAAGAGCCCCCCCACCGCGAGCCGGAGACCCCGGGGAAGCGCCCAGAGGAAGACGGGAAAGGGGTTGGCCAGGAGCAACAGCGGGGCCGCCACCATCATCAGCAGCAGGTGCTGCACCATGTGGAACATGAGGAGGAGCCCCCCCAGGCCATCGATGGGCGACAGGAGGGCCAGGGCCAGGGCGAACAGGCCGCCCAGATAGGCGGCCAGGCGCCATCCATTGGCCAGGCCGCGGTGGCCCCGTCGGCGCAGCCGCCACCAACCCAGCCCGTGGACGAGGGCCAGCAGGCTCAGGTTGAGGACCACCCCGGGGTCGAACTGCCAGGGCCCCAACAGGGTGCGGACGAGCAGATCCATGGGCCGATGTGGGTTCTGTGCACGGACGGGTGACCGCCGTGTTGGCCTGGGCGGTCACCCGTCGGATTCACTGCCGGACCGCTTCCGCGGACCTCCTCTCCACGGCCCCTGTCAAGCGGGCACCGCCCGACCGATGAGGTAGAGGGCCGGGTAGAAGAAGATCCAGATCAGGTCCACATAGTGCCAGTAGATGGCACAGGCCTCCACGCCCCAGTGTTCCTCCGCGGAGAAGTGGCCCTTGGTCCCCAGCCACCAGACGTTCAGGATCAGGATGATCCCGGAGAGCACGTGCAGGGCGTGCATGCCGGTCATGCCGAAGAGGACCGCGCCGAAGACGCCGTCCCAGGGTCGAAGATGGGCGCCCCACTCGAAGACCACTACCCCCACCAGGAAGACGGTGCCCAGGGCCGCGGTGATGAGCAGGCTGACCAGGAAGTTGGTGCGGTCGTTGTGGGCGATGGCCACCTCGGCCCGGTTCATGAAGTAGCTGCTCAGGAGCAGGATCGACGTGATGATCAGGCCCAGGTTCTGGTCCAGCTCCGGCCGGACGATCTCGCCGTTCTCCCGCCACAGGTAGAAACGGGCCACCAGCAGGCCGCCGAACATAAACAGCTCGGACACGAAGAAGAGCCAGAGGCCCAGACGGTTGCGCCGGGTGCGCTCCTGGTAGTCGGCCTCGGCCACATGGGCCTCCACGTCCGCGTGGGCTGCGACAGCGCTCATAAGCCTCAGTGCCCTCCTTCCTCAGACCACAGGCTGGTGACGTGCATGAAGTAGTACAGGACCAGGGCCGCCTTCATGATGGCCACCAGGAAGAGCAGCGCGGTGGACGGGAAGCTGACCGCGATGACGTACTCGATGCCCGTGAGCACCGCCAGGGCGATCAGCACCAGGATACCGGTTCGGTAGTGACCTCGCATGGGTTCCTCGCCTCCCTCTCTCCAGCGTCACGGATCAGTCGTCGCCGGCGGCGCCAAGGGCCACATAGGCCCCGGGCCGGCCGTAGTCGTAGGGTTCCCCCACCACCCGCAGGGGCGAGGGAAAGCTGTGCTCGGGCACCGGCGAGGGGATCTGCCACTCGGGAGAGCGAGAGCGCCAGGGGTTCACACCGGCCCGCGCGCCCACCTCCGCGCTCTGGATGAAGTTGTACACCATGAGCACCACGCCCAAGGCGATGGCGAAGCCCGCCAGGGTGATGACCAGGTGCACGGCCTCGATGTTGCCCGCGCCCAGGGTGGGGTCGTAGTCCGCGATGCGGCGGCGCATCCCCATCATGCCGGTGGTCATCTGGCCCAAGGTCTGCACCCAGAAGGCCGGGGTCATGATCCAGAAGTGGATCTTGCCCAGGGTCTCGTTGTACATCCGGCCGGTGACCTTCGGATACCAGTAGTAGAGGGCCGCGAAGAAGGGGAAGACGAAGCCGCCGAACATGGTGGCGTGGAAGTGCCCCACCACGAAGTAGGTGTCGTGCAGGGGGATGTCCGTGGTCACCGTGGCCAGCATGGGCCCGGTGAGGCCGCCGATGAGGAAGACGGAGATGGCCCCCAGCACGAAGAGCATGGGGGTAGGGAAGTGGAGCTTCCCGCCCCAGAGGGTCCCCACCCAGCTGAAGAACTTCACCCCCGTGGGCACGGCCACCAACAGGGTGGAGAACATGAAGGGGATCCGCAGATCCGGGTTCATGCCGGAGACGAACATGTGGTGGGCCCACACGAGAAAGCCCACCAGGGCAATGGCCAGGCTGGACATGGCGATCCACTTGTAGCCGAACAGGGGCTTGCGGGCGAACACCGGCAACAGCTCGGAGATGATGCCCAGGCCTGGCAGGATGAAGATGTAGACGGCCGGATGGCTGTAGAACCAGAACAGGTGCTGGAAGAGCAGGGGATCGCCACCGCCCTCCATGAGCTGCTGTCCTGGGCCGGCCACCCCGGGGTCGAAGAACCCCATGCCCAACACCCGCTCCACCAGGACCATGAGGAAGGAGAGGCCGATGAGCTGGGTCGCGGTGAGCTGGATCAGGCTGGTCGCGAAGACCGCCCACACGAAGATGGGCATGCGGAAGAGGCTCATCCCCTTGGAGCGCATGCGCAGGGTGGTGACGATCAGGTTGATGGAGCCCACAATGGAGGAGAGGCCCACCGCGTAGACGCCCAGGAAGAAGAGCTGGTAGCCAATGGGCCCTCGAGCACTCAGAGGAGGATATCCGGTCCAGCCGGCATCCCAGCCCCCCACCACCAGGCTCAACAGGATGAGCAGGGTCCCGGGCACGTTGATCCAGAAGCCCAGCGCGTTCAGCCGGGGGAAGGCCATGTCCTCCGCGCCGATCATCAAAGGCACCAGGTAGTTGGCCATGCCGCCCACACCCAGCAGGATGGCCGCGATCATGACGATGCCGTGCAGGCCGATGAAGCTGTTGAACAGATCGTAGCCCAGGAACTGGATCCCGGCCTGCACCAGCTCGGTGCGGAAGGCCAGGGCGAAGAAGCCGCCGGTCATCAGCAGGAAGAGGCCCCACACCGTGTACTGGACACCGATGACCTTGTGGTTGTAGTCCACCTCAAAGTAGCGGACCCAGGCCGGCTTCCCCTCGGGCGGCCCATGGCGCAGGGGTGTCTCCTCCCCTCGAATCCACTTGAGCCAGTCGCTCAGGGCGCCCACCCCCACCAGAAAGCCCACGATGCTGACCAGGCCGCCCACCACCCAGGCCGGCTCGGCCGCCCAGGCCGGCAGCCCCATCAAGGCCCGGATCACCACCACCAAGGCCATGCCGGCCAGAAAGGCAATGACCTGGCCGATGATGCCCCGGACCAGTCCCAACGAGAACAGAGTCATGCACCACCTCCAACGAACGTGAGAAAGAGGACCATGGCAACGCGCCCTGGGGCAAGACCATCACCGAGACCGGGCGGGCCGCAGGGCCGTTGCCGCCAGCCCGCCCGCGGGGCAGCCCCGTGGGGCAGAACCACGCTGCAGGGCTCCCGCAGCGACGGCGTGCTACTGCAGCGACTTGATGTACTCGATCAGGGCCTGGATCTCCTCCTCGGACAGGACCTCGCCGTAGTTCTGGGGCATGACGCCCGGAGGGAACCCGGCCACGATCTCCGCGTCCGGGTCCACGATGGCCCGGTACAGATACGCCTCGTCCACCGTCACCGTACGCCCGTCCTCCAGGGCCTCCTCCTTGCCGAACAACCCCTGCCAGGTGGGGCCCACCAGCCGGGTGCCGTCGATGCTGTGACACGCCAGGCAGCCCTGGGTCTCCGCCACCTTCTGGCCCAACGCCACGGGGTCGTCGGCCGGCTGGGCGCTCTGTTCCTGGACCCAGGCCTGGTACTCCTCCTGGGTCACCACCCGGACGGGGGCCCGCATGTCCGCGTGGGCCGTGCCACACAGCTCCGCGCAGCGGACCAGGAAGACCCCGGTCTGGGTCGGGGTGAAGCGCACCTCGGTGACCCGTCCGGGCACCAGGTCCTGCTTGATGCGGAACTCCGCCACGTAGAAGGAGTGGATCACGTCGGGCGACTCCATCTTCAACAGGATGGGCTGATCCACCGGCACCACCATCTCCGAGCTGGTGATCCCCGTGTCCGGGTAGGTGAAGGTCCAGGACCACTGGCGGCCCACCACCTGGATCACCATCTCGTTGGGCTGGGGCGCGGTCATCTCGTTGAGGGTCCGGGCGCCGATGAGGCCCAGGACGATGACGATGACCAGGGGGACGGCCGTCCACACGATCTCCAGGGTGGTATGGCCGTGGATGAAGTCCCCGTCTCCCTCCTCCCCAGGCCGAGCCCGGAAGACGATCACGCTGTAGGCCACGAAGACCACGATCAGGGAGAAGAAGAAGGCGATCAGCGCGATGTGGATCCGGAGGAGGCCGTCCACGATCCGGGCCTGGGTGCTGGCCTCGGGAGGCAGGTAGAGCACAGTCCGCAGGAGCCAATCCATGAAGACCGTGCCCAACACGACCAGGACGGCGACGACGGTGAAATGGCGTCTGTATTTGCCCATGATGCCTCACTCACCTGGGTGTGGATACCGGTTGCAGACACGCTCGGGGGAGAAACCGATTGTACACTTTATCACAAAAGCTGCGTCCATAAAAACTTCGGACCATTCCCGGTGAGCGGCACCCAGGCAACCCCTCCCCAACGATGGTACGCCAGAGCCCGAATGGCCTCATCCCCCGATCAGGTGAGCCGTCACACCGATGAGCACCAAGGTGCCCACCAGGGGGAGCGCGGTCCAGAGGTACTCCAGACGGCGGTCGATCCGGACCTCCGCCCGGGCGAGCGGGGAAACACCCCTGGGCTCCTGCTGAGATCCCGCGGAGACCTCCACCCAAGGGATCCGGGACGGAAAGCGCCTCACAGCCCAGAGCAGGGAGATCTGGATGGCCACGAACAGGACGGCGCCCACGAGAAGCAGCCCCTGGAACCAGGGGACCAGGCGGGGATGGAACGCGACAGGAGACCAGAATCGAAGTTGGGGCAGATAGCTTGCCAGGAGCCAGAAGAGCACCAGGCCCAGCGCCAGGGCCAGGAGCAATCGCCGCATGGCTGGACAGTCCTTGACGACGGATACGGGACAACGGATCCAAGATGGACCGTATTGTATAGGGATCGGGGAAAAGCTGTCAAACGGGGCCGGGTTTCTCGCCAGGAACCCAGGGGCCCTGTCCCCCCAGCGAATATCTACACGAAAACTTGCCAAATCCCCGCCTTCCCATTATAGTGAGGGGGCGCTTCATCCCACCACGATCTACCTGCTGAGGAGCCAAGCCATGGACGAGTCCATCCGCCCAGCTCAGTCCAGTTCGCCCTCCTCCCCCGTGGAGGTGGATCCGGCCACCAGTGCCGCGCCGCCCCTGCGGGCCCACAGCACCCTGGGCCAGGCCGTCCAGGAGTTCGACGACTACATGGTGGCCAAGGGGTTCAGCCAGAACACCATCAAGGCCTTTCGCAACGACCTCAAGATCCTGCGCACCTTCATGGACGACACCGCGGTGCTGCGGGAGATCCAGACGGAACATCTGAACGACTTCCTCACCTGGATGCAGAGGGAACGCGAACGGCCCTGCAGCCCCAAGACCCTGGCCCGCCGGATCACCACCCTGAAGGTCTTCTTCGGCTGGCTCCACGAGATCGGCGCCATCGGCACCGACCCGGCCGCGCCCATCGTCCAACACTCCGTGCGGACACCCCTTCCCGCCATCCTCCACGACGACGAGGTGCGACGGCTGCTCCAGACCGCCCAGGACCTCCTCTGGGATCGGCAGAAACCCGACGCCCGGCCCTACGTGCTGGCCAGCCTCCTCCTCCAGACCGGCATGAAGAAGGGCGAGTGCGCGAACCTCCTCATCGAGGACATCGACCGTTCCCGCCCCAGCGCACCGGAGGTCCACATCCGCTACGCGGACACCCGCTACGCGCACAAGAACCGCCGGCTGCCCCTGCACCCGGGCTTCCTCCCGGTGTTGGACCAGTACCTGATCCAGTACCGCCCCAGACGGTTCCTGTTCGAATGCACGCCCCGGAACCTGGAATACGTGCTGGATGACCTGGGCAAACGGGCCCAGATCACCCGGATCCAGGTGGGCTTCGAGATCCTCCGCTGGACCTGTGCGGTGCGGGACTACCGCAACGGCATGCCCGAGGAGCAGCTCCGTCACAAACTGGGGCTGAGCAAGGTCTCCTGGCGGGAGACCGGGGATAAGATCCGCCGGCTGGCCGGGCGGATCTGAGCCCCCAGAACGTGGGCCGGAGCAGGGCTCACTCGCCCGAGTTCTTCGTGGAGGGCAGGAAGGTCCGGAAGGAACTCTGGTACCGGAGGTAGGTGTTGAGGTATCCCCCCGACCACCCCCCCACCAGGTGGAGGTAGCCGGTGGAGGTGGCCGCGGCCCCCATATGGCGCCATTCTCCGGCATAGGGGGCCGGGAAGTTGCTCCACAGCCCCATGGCGGTGTCGTAGCGCTCCAGGGTGGAGGTAGGACGGGTCCACCCACCCCCCACCGCGAAGATGGACATCCCGTCCCAGAGCAGGGCCATGCCGCCCCGGGGGGTGGAGAGAGGCGGCAACGCCTGTCGCCGACCGTCCGCCAGGACAAAGGCCTCCGCCTCTGCCCGTTCCTGCTGGCCGTCGTAGCCCCCGGCCACGTAGAGGATCCCGTCCACCACCGTGGCCCCCATGAAGGCCCGAGGGATCTCCAGCCGGCCCAGCACCTGCCACGCCGTCGCGTCGATGCTGCGGGCGCCCTGGATCGGGACCTGCCAGATCGTGTCCTGCACCATCTGGCCGTCCCAGCCTCCCACCAGGTAGAGGACGCCGTCCCAGTAGGCCAGCCCGGCGCCGGCCAGCGGCCGGGGAAGCCAGCCCAACTGTTGCCAGGCATCCGTCCGGGGGGTGTAGAGCCACAGCACATCGCTGATCCGCTGGGGGCGGTTCGGCGTGGCTGTCGCGCCCCCGGCCACGTAGATGCGCTGCCCGTCTGTGGCCACGGCCATGTTGGCCAGGGGCATGGGCAACGGCGCGACGGGCTCCCACTCGTTCACCTGGGCGTTGTAGCGCTCCACCTGCTCCAGGAGCACCCCCTGGACCCCCTCGCCTCCCATCGCGTACAAGGTCCCATCCTCCAGGGCCACGGCCCCCAGGCGGCTTCGGGGAACCGGGAGCGCGGCCCGGATCTGCCACCGGGGCAGGGCCTGTAGGCTGGCCGGCCCCAGGGTCGGCATCACCGCGTCCGTCAGCAGGCTGGCCTCCCGGCGGCCCTCCCCCATGAAGGCCGGGAAGAACAGGACCACCAGGGAGAACACCACCCCGGCCACCAGGTAGGGGAGCTGCCAGGGGAACGGCGTTCCCGACCCGTCCTCCAGAGGCGGCGGCTCCGCGACGGCCTCCTCGGCCGGAGGGGCCTGGACCCCCGGCAGGGTCACCCATCCACGCTGCAGGAGCAGCGCGGTGGCCTCGGCCCGGCTGCCCACCCCGAGCTTCTCGTAGATGTTCCGCAGGTGCACCTTCACCGTGTGGGGGCTGATGACCAGCTCCCGAGCGATGTCGTTGTTGGAGGCGCCGGTCACCAACAGGCGCACCACATCCATCTCCCGCTCGCTCAACGGGTTCTCCGCCGGGGGAGAGGTCGAAGGGGATGGGCCCACGTCCTCCACGGACGAGGCCCCGGAGGCACGTCGCCGGCCCAGGGGTTTCGCGCTCACCCGCTTCCGTCCTCCAGGAGTTCCACCGCCAGCGCCACGGCCTCACCGCCGCCGAGACACAGGGCCGCCACCCCGGTCCGAAGACCCCGCTCCTCCAGGGCGTGGAGCAGGGTGACCAGCACCCGGGCGCCCGAGGCCCCGATGGGATGCCCCAGGGCAATGGCGCCTCCGTGCACGTTCACCCGTGCCGGATCCAGCCCAAGCTCTCGGACATTGGCCACCGTCTGCGCGGCAAAGGCCTCGTTGATCTCGTACAGATCGAAGTCGGTCGGCCGCCTCCCCAGCCTCTCGGCCAGCCGGCGGATGGCGTGGACCGGCGCGGTGAAGAGCGCGATGGGCTCCACCGCGGCCTGGGCATAGCCCAGGATCCGGGCCACCGGGCGCAGGCCATGGGCCTGGGCAAAGGCCCGGGAGCTGACCACCAGGGCTGCGGCCCCGTCGCTGATGGGCGAGGCGTTCCCCGGGGTGACGGTGCCATCCTCCTGGAACACCGGCCTGAGCCGAGCCAAGGCCTCCATGGAGGTGTCCCGGCGGGGGATCTCGTCCTGCTGGAAGAGGGATGTGCCGTCGCGGTCCAGGGGCACCGGCACGATCTCCGCCGCGAAACATCCCGCATCCTGGGCCGCTACAGCCCGCCGGTGGCTCTCCAGGGCCCAGGCGTCCTGCTCCGCCCGCGTCACCTCGAAGGCCCGGGCGATCCACTCCGCGCTGTGGCCCATATGATGGTCCTCGAAGGCACACCACAGGCCGTCGTGGACCATGGCATCCAGGGCCTGGGCGTGGTTCAGGCGGTAGCCGAAGCGGGCACCGGGCAACAGGTAGGGCGCCCGGTTCATGTTCTCCATCCCCCCGGCCACCACCAGGGAGGCATCCCCGGCCCGGATGGCCTGGGCCGCCCACATCACGGCCTTCAGGCCGCTGCCGCACACCTTGTTCACCGTGGTCGCCCCCACCTGGACCGGGATGCCGGCCCGGACGCTGGCCTGGCGGGCCGGGGCCTGGCCCACGCCCGCCTGGAGCACGTTCCCCATCACCACCTCGTCCACCGCGGCCGGATCCACATGGCTGCGGGCCACCGCCGCCCGGATGGCCACAGCGCCCAGCTCCGGCGCCGGGACCGCCTGCAGGCTGCCCTGAAAACGGCCGATGGGTGTCCGGGCACTGCCCAGGACGACCGCTTCCTCTCCCATGGATGCCACCTTCTCACCTCCCTGTCGACAGGGTATCCCCGGGGGACCGGCCCCGCCCATGCCCCGGGCGCTACCCGGCCTCCTGCCGGGCAATGGAACGTCGGGCCTGGAAGGCCCGCACCAGTTGCCCCCATTCCTGGATGGACAGGGTCTCCGGCCGGCGCCTGGGGTCGATGCCCGCGGCCTCCAGCGCCTCCCGGGTCTCCTCCTTGGAGAGGGCCAGCCCCGCGCTGAGGCTGTTGAGCAACTGTTTGCGCTTCCGGCTGAAGCCCGCCCGGACCACCTGGAAGAAACGGACGGGATCCACGTCGGGCACCGCGGGCTCCGGGCGAAGATCCAGGCGGAGGATCCCGCTGTCCACATTGGGGCGAGGGACAAAGGCCCCGGCCGGAACCCGGTGCACCAGCCGAGGCCTGGCGTAGAACTGCACGCTCACCGCCAACAGGGACATCTCCCCGGGGCGGGCAACGATCCGTCGGGCCACCTCCCACTGGACCAGGACCACCATGAGGGCGGGTCGGACTCGGGCCTCCAGGAAATGGCGCAACACCGCGCTGGTGATGTAGTAGGGGAGGTTGGCCACCACCTTGTAGCGTGGGGCCGCCGCGCCCTGTGGCTCGCCCGCCGTCTCCCCTCTCCGCAGGAGCTCCGCGGGCTGGAGGTCCAGGATATCCCCGTGGACGATCTCCACGGGGGGGCCGTGGGCGAAGCGCTCCCGCAGAACAGGGATCAGCCGCCGATCCAGCTCCACCGCGATGACCCGACCCGCTCGGATTGCCAGATGGTGGGTGAGGTTTCCCAGTCCGGGCCCCACCTCGATCACCGTGTCCGCCGGGGTCAGCTCCGCAGCCTCCACGATCCGCTGGAGGTGGGCCTCGTCCGCCAGGAAATTCTGGCCCAGAGACCGCTTGGGCTCCAGCCCATGGCGGCGCATCAACTGGAAGATGGAAGGCGCTGCGGACATCCTGGGAACTCCCCCATGGCGATCTGGGGACCCAGGCCGTGACCAGGCCTCGGTCACGGCGGCCCCTATGCCAACGGCCCCCTGGCACAGCGGGGCCATTGCCGCACCGGATCCATTGTAGCACTGGTTGAAAGTCTGGGGAAAGTGTCGGGGAGACGGGAGCGAGGCGATCGGGGACGCGTCGCGATTCGATCCCCGCCGAGAATTCGGGTACAATCGAACCATCCATCTCGGTGACCGCTGTGGCCGCCGTGTCCATCTGCCGGATCCCCGTGCAAGGAGTCTGCCATGGCCACCCCAACCCACCCCGCGACCTCGACGGAGACCCAGCCCCAGGCCCCCACCTTTGCGGACGTGCTCCGGGCCCGGCGGGTGATCGCCCGCCATCTCCGCCCCACCCCCCTCCACCACTACCCTGCCCTGGACCGGCTGGTGGGGGCCCGGGTCCTGGTGAAACACGAGAACCACCAGCCCATCGGTGCCTTCAAGGTCCGCGGCGGCCTGAACTACATGGCCCACCTGTCCTCGGCAGGGCGGGCCCAGGGGGTGATCACCGCGTCCACCGGCAACCACGGCCAGTCCATTGCCTACGCGGCCCGGATCTACGGCGTACGCGCGGTGATCGTCGCGCCGGAGGACGCGAACCCGGTCAAGGTGGAGGCCATGCGCGGCCACGGCGCAGAGGTCCGTCTGGTGGGCTCGGACTTCGAGGCGGCCAAGACGGCCGGAGAGCAGATGGCCCAGGAGGAGGGGCTGCGCTTCATCTCCTCCGGCGATGAACCCCTCCTCATCGCCGGGGTCGCCACCCATACCCTGGAGATCCTGGAGGAAGCCCCCGAGGTGGACACCATCATCGTGCCCGTGGGGGGCGGCAGCGGTGCCGCGGGGGCCTGTGTGGTGGCCAAGACGCTGAAACCCCAGGTCCAGGTGATCGGTGTCCAGGCCAGCGCCTCCCCAGCCGCCTACCTGACCTGGAAGGAACGGGCGCCCCGAACCGCGCCCAACCGTACCCTGGCGGAGGGGCTGGCCACCGGAGCGCCCTTCATGCTGCCCCAACGCCTCCTGTGGGACCATCTGGACGACTTCGTCCTGGTGGAGGACGAGGAGCTCCTGGACGGGGTCCGCCTCTACCTGGAAAAGGCCAAGACCCTGGCCGAACCCGCCGGCGCGGCCCCGCTGGTGGCGGCCCTCCGCCTCCGGGAGCGCCTGGCCGGCAAGACTGTGGCCCTCATCCTGAGCGGGGGCAACATCTCGCCCCACCAGCTCCACATGGTGCTCCATCGTCCGCCTGTGCCATGAACTTCCCGGTCCTGCTCTGCTCCTGTTACGAGCTGGGCCACCAGCCCCTGAGCCTGGCCTGGCCCTTGGCCGCCCTCCAGGAGGCCGGTTTCCCCGTCACCGCCGTGGACCTGTCGGTGTCGCCCTGGCCCGAGGCCCAGGTGGCCCAGGCCCGGCTGGTGGCCATCTCGGTGCCCATGCACACCGCCCTCCGCCTGGGCGTGGAGGCCGCGCGGCGGGTACGGGACGCCAACCCCGAGGCCCACATCTGTCTCTATGGCCTGTACGCCCACCTGAACGCGGGTTTCCTCCTGGGTCGGGGGAAGGAGGAAACGGCCCTGGCCGACTCGGTGCTGGCCGGGGAGGTGGAGCCCACCCTGGTGGCCCTGGCCCATGCCCTGGCCCAGGGCCAGGACCCGGCCACCGTCCCTGGCGTCACCACCCGGACCCAGGACGCTGCGCCGGTCCGGGTGCGCCCCCGCTATCCGGTTCCGGCCCGACGCCCGCTTCCCCCGCTGGAACGCTACGCCCGCTTGGTGGTGGACGGCACCCACCGGCTGGCCGGGTACACGGAGAGCACCCGAGGGTGCCTGCACACCTGCCGCCACTGTCCGGTGGTCCCCATCTACCGGGGGCGCTTCTTCGCCGTGCCCGTGGAGACGGTCCTCGCGGACATCCGCCAACAGGTGGCGGCCGGCGCCCAACACATCACCTTCGGCGATCCGGACTTCCTGAACGGCCCCGGCCACGCCCGGCGGGTCGCCCAGGCCCTGCACCGGGAGTTCCCCCAGATCACCTTCGACTTCACCACCAAGGTAGAGCACATCCTGGCCCACCCCCACCTGCTCCAGGAGCTTCGGGAACTGGGCGCGCTCTTCGTGGTCTCCGCGTTCGAGTCCACCAGCGATGCCGTGCTGGCCCGGCTCCACAAGGGCCACACCCGGGCCGATCTGGAACGGGCCCTGGAGGTCCTGGCCGCCGCGGATCTCGCGGTCCAGCCCACCTGGCTGCCCTTCACTCCCTGGACCCATCTGGACGACTACCTGGAGATGCTGGCCTGGATCCGGGCCCATGGCCTGGTCCCCAACGTCCCCCCTGTCCAGCTCAGCATCCGCCTGCTGGTGCCGCCCGGGAGCGCGCTCCTGGAGGACCCGGAGAACCGGCGGTGGTTCGGCCCGCTGGACCCCGTCCACTTCACCCACCGGTGGGTGCATCCCGACCCCCGCATGGACACCCTCCAGCAACAGGTGGCCCGGATCGCGGAGACCGCGGTGGGCCAGGCGAACCCGGAGGCCGCCTTCGCCCAGATCGAGGCCGTGGCCTACCGCACCGCGGATCGCCCTCCCCCACCCCCATTGAGCCTGCAGGCCTCTCCCGAGCCCCCCCGGCTGACCGAGGACTGGTTCTGTTGAGCGGAGCCCACCGCCGACCCGTTGGGTCGCCGAGGGAAGTGAACACCCCCAGCGCCATGGAGCCGGCCCAGCCCCCCGCTCCGGAACACCGCACATCGAATGGCCGGGGCCGGTCTGCCCCCTCTGGCCGTCGGGTTCTTCCGCGTCTGGGGCCCCTCCTGGCCGTGGCCGGGCTGCTGGCCGGGTTCGTCCTCCTCCTTTTCTATCCCCTCCTCTTCACCAACCGGGTCCTGGCCAGCGGCGACATCCTCCACTACTTCTACCCCTATCGGGCCTACGCCTCCGAGAGCCTCCGAGCGGGGCGCATCCCCCTGTGGAACCCCTACATCTTCGCGGGGGTGCCCTTCCTGGCCAACCCCCAGGCCGCGGTCCTCTATCCCCTCCACTGGCCCCTGATGTGGCTGAGCCCGACGAAACAGATCTTCTGGAGCGGAGCCCTCCACACCTGGCTTCTGGGGATGGGGGGCTACATGCTCATGCGCCGTTGGGGGCTGGGCTGGCTGGCCGGCACGGCCACGGGCCTGGTCCTGGCCGGCAGCGGGTTCTTCGGCGGCCTCCTGGGGCACATCAACCAGATGAATGCCGCGGCCTGGCTGCCGTGGATGCTCTGGACCCTGGCCCACGCCCTGGAGACCCTCCGCCGAGAGGGGCCGGGACGTGGCACGGCGCCGGGGCAGGCCTGGACCGGAGAAGAGGCCCCGGATGCCCGCCCTGCCAAGGAGAATCCCGGGCCCGCTCGCCGGATGGCCAGCCCCCTCCTCCTCTTCGGGGGACTGGTGGCCCTGCAGCTCCTGGCCGGCCATGCCCAGACCGTGTACATCAACCTCTTTGGGGTGGGATGCTGGCTCCTCTGGACCGTCGGACATCGGGTGGCCCGGGGAGCACCGGCTCTGCCCTTCCGGCCCAGGTACCCCCTTGCCCTCCGGGGCCTTGCCCAAGGGCTCTCCACAGGCCTCCGGAGGACCGGTGGCCCCCTGCTTTTCCCCTCCCTGGTCTACGTCCTGGGCACCCTTCTGGGAGGATGGCTGGCCGCGGCCCAGATCGTGCCCACCCTGGAGCTGAGCCGTCTGGGCCTGCGCAGCGGGGGCCTGAGCTACCGGGACGCGAGCAGCTTCAGCCTCCGCCCCGATCGGCTCCTCTGGACCCTGCTGCCCTCCTACGGCTGGCGAGATCTGAGCGCGGTGTTCGACACCCCAGGCTACACCGAGTACGTGGCCTATGTGGGCGCCCTTGGGCTGATCCTGGCCCTCTGGAGCCTGGGGCGAGGCCGGGATCCCAGAAACCGTTCCCCAGTGTGGTGGAGCGGGGTGCTCCTGGCAGGGCTGGGGCTCTTCCTGGCCCTGGGGCGCTGGAATCCCTTCTACTATCTGCTCTACCAGTTCGTGCCCGGCTTCGACCTCTTCCGGGCACCGGCCCGGTGGATGATGCTCTACACCCTGGGCATGGCCATCCTGGCCGGCCTGGCCGTGGACGGCTGGGAAAGGTCCCTGCCCAGAGCCCGGAGCTCCCCTTGGGCCCGGCTCCTCCCGGGTGGCCTCCTGGCCCTGTTGGCCGTGGACCTGCTCCTGGCCGCCCGAGCCCTGCCCCACACCCGTCCCACCGCCCCCCAGGCGGTGTTCGACGTTCGCACCGCACCGGCCTACCTGCTCACAGACCCTGCCCGGGAGCTCCACCCCGGAGCCATGCCCCGGTTCCTGAGCATGAGCACCCTCCTCTTCGATCCAGGGGACATGGCCGACTGGGAACGGCTGTTCCGGAAACCCAGCCCTCCGCCCTTGGACGAGGCCGCTTTCCGGGAGCTGATCGTCGCGCTCAAGGCCCAGGAGATCCTGGCGCCGAACCTCTCGCTCCTCTGGCGGATCCCCGCGCTGGACGGCTTCGACGGCGGCGTGCTGCCCCTCCAACGCTACATCCGTTTCCTCGGCCTCTTCGTCCCGCCAGAGGAGCTGGTGCCGGACGGCCGCCTGCGGGAACAGGTGGACCGGATGCCTCCGGCCGATCTCCTGGCCCTGGCCGGGGTGGGCTACGTCATCACCGACAAGGTCCAGGACCTCTGGTTCCAGGGCATCTACTACGATCGGCAGATCGGGGTCCACCTCTCCCAGGACACCACCGTCACCGCCCGAGTGGCCGTGGACCGGCCCTTCCAGGCCACCCATGTGGGCCTCATCGCCTATGTGGATGGCCCCCCGGAGGCCCTCGTCCGCCTCGAGCAGGGGAATCGGCCCGTGCTCCGGGTCGCGGTGCCCCCCCCGTGTCCGGGCCCCTGCCCGGCATGGACCCTCACCGCGGGGGGACGTCCAGGGGCCCACCTGGCAGACGGTGCCCTGGACAGCCCTCTGGCCGCGGCCGGGGGCGCCACCGTGGCCTATCGGGATGTGGAGGGAGGCCGACAGGAGTACCAGGTGCTTCTCCCGCTGGCCCCTCCCCAGGCCCCTTCAGCCCTGGAGCTCACCTACCTCCCCAGCCTCCCGGAGCTCTCCGTGGTGGTCCGGGGGATGACCCTGGTGGATGCCCGGACCGGGACCTTCCAGCCCCTGCTGCCCAGCGATCGGGGCCGTTTCCGACGGGTCCACAGCGGCGACGTGAAGATCTACGCGGTGGAGGAGGGCCGGGGTCGGGCATGGTTTACCTCCTGCGTCCTGGCCGTGAGCTCCCCGGAAGAGGCCTTGGATCGGCTGGCCGATCCTCGGGTTCGCCGGCGCTACGCGGTGGTGGAGGGCAACCTGGCCGAGCCCCTTCCCTGCACCGAAGAGAGGAGATCGTCCCGGGTAACGGTCCAGGCCTATCAGGCCGAACAGGTGGTGCTCCGGGTAGAGACCGACAGGCCGGGGTTCCTGGTCCTGGCAGACGCCTACTACCCCGGCTGGGAGGCTCGGGTGGACGGCATCCCCGCGCCCATCCTGCCCACCAACCTCCTCTTCCGGGGCGTGCAGGTGCCCCCAGGAGAACATCGGGTGGTGTTCACGTACCGCCCCAGGAGCTGGCGTCTGGGCCTGGCCCTGAGCGGCCTGGGCTGGACCCTGTGGGGCCTGGGCTGGGTGGGGCTCTGGAGCTGCTGTCGCCGGGCCGAGCCACAGGCCCCCTCCCCGCTCCCCGGCCGAGGCCCCTCGCCCAGCCACCTCTAACCCGATGCTAACACTGTCCTTGTGAAGTTCTTATACAGCCCGGGTATCCTGGAACTGCCAAGGAGGCGTACGTGCGGTGCGCGCACGGAGAATTCCAGGGGCACCGGAGCCGAACCAGAGGGCGTTCCACTCCGGTCGCGACCAAGGGGGGAAGAGATCATGCGTTTCGACAAGTTCACCGAGAAAGCCCGGGAGGCGGTGGTCGAGGCCCAGGAGCTGGCCCAGAGCTACGACCATCCGTCGGTGGATCCGGAACACCTGTTGATGGCCCTGCTGCAGCAGGAGGGCGGTGTGGTGCCGTCGGTGGTCCAGAAGATCGGCACCGACCCGGAGCTGCTGCGCCAGAGCGTGGAGCAGGAGCTGGCCCGCAAGCCCCGGGCCACCGGCACCGCGGTCCAGGTGGGGCTGAGCCGGGCCTCGGCCCAGATCCTGGAGGAGGCCGAGGAGATCGCCCGCAACATGCGGGACGAGTACACCTCCACGGAACACATCCTGATGGCCATGGCCTCGCCCAAGGGGGGGCGGATCCAACAGCTTCTGGCTCGCCACGGCGTGGACTACAACGCCATCATGCAGGCCCTGGCCAGCATCCGGGGCAGCCAACGGGTCACTACCCCTACCCCGGAGGCCCAGTACGAGGCCCTGGCCAAGTACGGCCGGGATCTGACCGAGGAGGCCCGCCAGGGCAAGCTGGATCCGGTCATCGGCCGAGACCGGGAGATCCGCCGGGTGATCCAGATCCTGAGCCGGCGGACCAAGAACAACCCCGTCCTCATCGGTGAGCCGGGCGTGGGCAAGACGGCCATCGTGGAGGGGCTGGCCCAGCGGATCGTCCGGGGCGACGTGCCCACCACCCTGCGGAACAAGCGGCTCATCGCGCTGGACCTGGGCGCGCTGGTGGCCGGCGCCAAGTACCGGGGCGAGTTCGAGGAGCGGCTGAAGGCGGTCCTGAACGAGATCAAGGCCGCGGAGGGCCAGATCATCCTCTTCATCGACGAGATGCACACCCTGGTGGGCGCGGGCGCGGCCGAGGGCGCCATGGACGCGGCCAACATGCTCAAGCCCATGTTGGCCCGAGGCGAGCTCCACGCCATCGGTGCCACCACCCTGGACGAGTACCGCAAACACATCGAGAAGGACCCGGCCCTGGAGCGGCGCTTCCAGCCCGTCTTCGTGGACGAGCCCAGCGTGGAGGACACCATCAGCATCCTGCGAGGGCTGAAGGAGCGCTACGAGGTGCACCACGGCGTGCGCATCACCGACAGCGCGGTCATCGCGGCGGCCCAGCTCAGCCACCGCTACATCACCGACCGCTTCCTGCCGGACAAGGCCATCGACCTGATCGACGAGGCCGCGAGCCGGCTGCGGATGCAGATCGACTCCAAGCCCAAGGAGCTGGACGAGATCGATCGGCAGATCATGCAGCTGGAGATCGAGCGGGAGGCCCTGAGGCGGGAGACCGATCCGGCCAGCCAGGAGCGGCTCGCGGAGCTGGAGAAGGAGCTGGCCGAGCTCAAGGAGCAGAGCGCGCAGCTCACCGCCCGGTGGCAGGCCGAACGGGAGGCCATCCAGGAGGTCCGCCGCCTGAAGGAGGAGATCGAGCAGGTCCGCATCCAGATCGAGGAGGCCGAACGGCAGTACGACCTGCAGCGGGCCGCGGAGCTCCGCTACGGCCGCCTGCGAGAGCTGGAGGAGGAGCTGGCCCAGGCCGAGGAGCGGCTCCGCCAGCTCCAGGCCGAGGGCGCGCTCCTGAAGGAGGAGGTGGACGCGGAGGAGATCGCCGAGGTGGTCAGCGAATGGACCGGCATCCCCGTCCACAAGCTCATGGAGAGCGAACGGGAGAAGCTCCTGCGCATCGAGGAGGAGCTGCACCGACGGGTGGTGGGCCAGGAGAAGGCCGTCCAGGTGGTGGCCGCGGCCATCCGCCGCAGCCGGGCCGGCCTCCAGGACCCGAACCGGCCCATCGGCAGCTTCATCTTCCTGGGCCCCACGGGCGTGGGCAAGACCGAGCTGGCCCGGGCCCTGGCCGAGTTCCTCTTCGACGACGAGGACAACCTGATCCGCATCGACATGAGCGAGTACCAGGAGCGGCACACGGTGGCCCGGCTCATCGGCGCGCCCCCCGGCTACGTGGGCTACGAGGAGGGCGGCCAGCTCACCGAGGCCGTGCGCCGTCGCCCCTACTCGGTGGTGCTCTTCGACGAGATCGAGAAGGCCCATCCCGAGGTGTTCAACGTGCTGCTCCAGGTGCTGGACGACGGCCGGCTGACCGACGGCCAGGGCCGCACGGTGGACTTCCGCAACACCATCCTCATCATGACCAGCAACATCGGCAGCCAGTACATCCTGGATGTGGCCGGGCTGGACCAGGAGGTGGAGCGGCGGGTGACGGACGCGCTGCGGGCCCACTTCCGGCCCGAGTTCCTGAACCGGATCGACGAGGTCGTCATCTTCCACAGCCTGAAGATGGAGCACCTGAAGCGGATCGTGGATATCCAGATCGGGCGGCTCCAGGCGCTGTTGGCGCCCCGGCGCATCACCCTCAGCCTGACCGACGCGGCCAAGGAGCGGATCGTGGAGGAGGGCTTCGACCCGGCCTACGGTGCCCGGCCCCTGAAACGGGCCATCCAGCACCTGGTGGCCGATCCCCTGGCGGTGGAGATCCTCCAGGGCCGAGTCCGGGACGGCGACCACGTGTTGGTGGACGCGAAGGACGGCGAGATCGTCTTCTCCGTGGTGGCTGGCCAGGCCGAGGAGCCCGAGACCGCCTACGCCTAGCCGAGGATGGCCCGGGCACCGGCCATCCCACCGGGCCGGGCGGCAGGACAGACAGGAAAGGGGGGCGACCTGTGGGTCGCCCCCCTTTCCTTCCGAGCAGATTCCTTGGCCACAGACCCGGCGGAGCCGCTCGGGATGCCGGCAGCCTACTCCCGGACCGGCCGAATGCCGTAGTGGATCGGATCGCTCGCCAGAACCCGCAGGATGGTCTCCGCGGGCTTCCAGGGCAGGATCTGGTGCAGCTCTCGGGCGCTCAAGGGCATGTTGTTGTTGGCCAGGAAGATGCGAAAGACCGCGGTGGCCAGGGGAAGATGCTCGTTGATGTAGTCCGGGTCGTTCACGCACCGGGTGCGAAGACATTCCCACAGGGCATCCGCGCGGTGGACCTCGCCGGTCTCCGGGTCCACCCAGTCCACGTCCTCGGTGTTCCGGTGGTCGGGGAAGCGCTCCCGGCACTCCGGGCAGAGCTGATCCCGCAGGTACAGGCGGAAGTCCCGGCCGCTCTGTTCCCACCATTCGTAGTCGATGTGGAACTTGGTGTCCAGATCGGGCCGGAACCAGGTCAAGCGGATCTTGCGGGCTTGGGTCTGGGTAGCCATAGACGTCCCTATGCAGTGCTCAGGGCGAAGTTGCCGTCCCCCACGTCCTGGAAACGGCGGTTGCTCACCAACGAGTAGAAGAGGGGGCCCGGTGGACAACGGTAGACCATGTTCACCGCGCTGTAGATGGTCTTGGCATGGGCCACGCCCTGGGGGCTGAGCTTGGTCAGCTCGGGAACCACCTGTTCCACGATCTCGTCCAGGCCGATCCCCAGGCGCTCGTACTCCTGGGCCAGCTCGTCCAGGGCCTCTGGGTCCTGGGCGGACACCACCAGGAGGTCGTCGTACTCGCAGGTGATCTGGACCTTGTTCATCTCGAAGGTCAGTCGCCGTTGATCCAGGTTGGCGATGGCAAAACGGGACCACTCGCGCTTCATCCGGCGGGGCCGGTAGTCGATCACCACCTCATCCGGGTTCTGGGTCCGCTCCAGGGTGATGTAGGTCCCCACCGGCAGGTTGTGCTCGTCCATCCAGCCCTTCAGGCCGCACACGTATCGCCCCTCGTGGACCACCCAGGCCGTGTATCGGGTGCCCCAGCGGCCGTCGATGACCGTGACCATGGAGCGGCCCTTGGGCTTGGTGGGGAAGAAGGAGCGGGTGCGGCTGCTCAGGGGGATGGTGCCGTGTCGTCGATGGGGATAGATGAGGGCAAAGCTGGTGCTGGGGATCCCGGTGCTCAGATCGCCGGTGACGCCGGCCTCCCCCCATTCGTCGTCCAGCTCCCACTCCAGCTGGAGGAGCTCCACGCTGAGAAGCGCTCGGTTGTACCGGGGAAGGTGCGGACGCAGCAGCAGGGGGACCTCCAGGGCCTCCTGGGGTTCCAACCGCTTCAGGTACCAGAGGTGGTCCGGGCCGCTGCTCACATCGTCGAACCGAGGATCCCGGGAGAGCGCGTAGTTCAGGCTGATGATCTGCATGGCCTGGGACACGTCTGTGTCCAGCTCCAGCTCCTCCAGGATCTCCTCGGGGGTCAACGGCCGCCCCTGGACCTCGATCAGGGCCTCTGCGATGTTCAGATGGCCCACGTGGATCTCGGCCAACATGTCGGCCAGGAGCCAGTGGTCGTTCACCCGCACGAACTCATCGGCCCGGGGCCCCTCCTCCAGGGCGTGGAGCAGGCTCTCCTCGATCTCGTCCCGATAGAGCTGGTAGATCTCCTCCGGGGAGAGGAGCGTCCCCTCCTCGCCCGGCCCCTCGCCCAGGTTCAGGGCATGGGGGGTCTTCAGGTCGGCCGCGAACTCCCGCACCGAGTCGCCGTTGCCCTCCAGCCTCACCTGGATGACCTGGAACTCCCCGTGCTCGGGGTTCCGCCCCGGCCGGATGCCCACCACCTCCCCCACCTGGAAGTCCATGGCGGGAAAGACGATGCGCTGGCCCACCTCGTAGTGGCCCGCGGGCTGGTAGATCTCGCCCTTGGCCAGCTCGGATTCCATCCGGCTGGTCTCCCGACGCAGGTATTCCTCCACCAGCCGGAGGGCCAGCTCCTCGGTGGTCAGGGCCCGATGGGTCTCGGCCAGCACCTGGCGCAGGTAGTCCAGGTCCTCATCGGTGACCTGGAACTGATCCCGCCAGAACGCGGCCGTCTGGGTTCTGCGCTGCAGCACGTTGCGGTCCTCCTCCGTCGCCTACCGTCCACTTCCACGTCCTCGGGTGCCGATCCGACACGCCATTATACCAATCGCCAGGGGAAACACCAAAAGAACACCCCGGATTCCGAGCTCTCCCCCGGCCCAGCTCCGCGAAAGCCGGGCCCCGCCCGCACTGACGGCCCCATCGAACGGTGCCTGTTCGATGGGAGCCGTGGTACAATGGGCCCACACCCAGGGGTCCGGAGAAGGGGCCCCTGGGTTCTCGCGACATCCCCACCAGTCAGGAGGTTCAGGAGACCGCCCATGGACGAACCCCCTTCCGACAGCCCACCCCGGGCCGCGCTCGACGACATCCTGGTGTTGGACCTGACCCGGGTGCTGGCGGGGCCGTACGCCACCATGTTGTTGGGCGACTACGGCGCCACGGTCATCAAGGTGGAACAGCCCGGTCGCGGGGACGACACCCGCCACTGGGGCCCTCCCTTCACGCCGGGCGGCCAGAGCGCCTATTTCCTGTGCGCCAACCGCAACAAGCGCAGCCTGGCCCTGGACCTGAAGCACCCCCGAGGGCAGGAGATCCTGCGGGCCCTGGCCCGCCAGGCCGACGTCCTCCTGGAGAACTTCAAGGTAGGGACCCTGGAGCGACTTGGGCTGGGCTACGAGGCCCTCCGCCAGGAGAACCCAGGCCTGATCTACTGCGCGATCACCGGTTACGGCCAGACGGGGCCGGAGCGCACCCGCCCCGGCTACGACACCGTCATCCAGGCCGAGGGCGGGATCATGAGCATCACCGGCCCGGAAGACGGGGAGCCCTACAAGGTGGGGGTCGCCATCGTGGACGTGACGGCCGGGCTCTTCGCGGCCACCGCCATCCTGGCCGCGCTCCACCACCGGAACCGTACCGGCCAGGGCCAGTACATCGACATCGCGCTGTACGACGTGCAACTGGGATGGCTGGTGAACGTGGCCAGCGCCTACCTGGTGAGCGGAGAGCCCCCACGCCGACACGGCAACGCCCATCCGGCCATCGTCCCCTACCAGACTTTCCCCACCGCGGACGGGCACATCATGGTCGCGGTGGGCAACGACCGGCAGTTCGCCCGTCTCTGCGAGCTGCTGGGCGAACCCCAGTGGGCCACGGATCCCCGGTTCGCCACCAACCCCCATCGGGTCCGCCATCGAGAGGTCCTGGTTCCCATGTTGGCGGCCTGCTTTCGACAACGGCGCACCGCGGACTGGCTGGCCGCCCTCCACGCCGCCCAGATCCCCGCAGGGCCGGTGAACGATATCCCCACCGCGCTCCACACCCCCCAGGCCCGGGCCCGACACATGGTCCAACAGGTGGTGGACGGCCGGGGCGAGGCCGTGCCCCTGGTGGGGCCGGTGGCCAAGATGAGCCGGACCCCACCGGCCATTCGCTCGGCCCCCCCGGGGCTGGGAGAACACACGGACGAGATCCTGGGCACCCTCCTGGGGCTGGACGGAAGGACCCTAGCGGGGCTCCGGGCGGAGGGCGTGATCGGGTGAAGGGGTGTAGTAGAAGACCCCGTCGGCCCAGCGCACGGCCTGGTAGTAGAACTCCGGCAGATCCCGGGTCCTCAGCCCCACCTGGGCCACCCACGCCTCGGCGCGCTCCCAGTCGGCCCGTTCGTAGGCCAGGGCCAGACGGTAGACGGGGGCCAGGGGGCCCGTCTGCTCCGTGAGCGCGGCCAACACGTCCTCGTGCAGGGGAAGGTCGGCCACGATCTCGGCCAAGGGCCGGTCCAGGAAGCCGTCCAACAGGGAGAGCAGACCGGTCAGGTAGAGATCCGTGGCCCGTTCCCGCAAGCCCGCGCCCACGCCCAGGAACTCACAGAACTTGCCCCGCACGGCCGCGTGGACCGCGAGCTCCGCGGGCTTGTCCTGGCCGATGCCGGTCAAGGCCAGGAGGGTGGCCCACTTGCGTACCTCCTCCAGGCCCAGCAGCACCAGGGCCTGGCGCACGCTCCGCACCCGGTGGCGGAGGCCGAAGTAGGCCGAGTTGACGAACTGGAGGATCTTGTAGGACAGGGAGAGGTCCCGCAGGATCAGGTCCGCCAACATGTCGAAGCTCACATCGGGCTGCTGGAGCTCGTAGAGCGTGTTGAGGAAGTGGAGCCGATAGGCCGGGATGTCCTGGCCGGTCACCAGGTGGGGACGGCTGAAGAAGAAGCCCTGGATGTAGGTGTAGCCCTCCTGCAGGGCCTCCTGACACTGCTCCTGGGTCTCCACCTTCTCGGCCAGGAAGGCCCGCTGCGGTCCGCCGTAGACGCGGATCAGGCGCCGGCGTTCCTCAGGGGGGGTGGCCTGGAAGTCCACCTTGATGATGTCGGCCAGCTCCACCAGGGGCCCCATGGAGGCCCGATCCGTGAAGTCGTCCAGGGCCAGGATGTAGCCCCCCTTCTTCAGGCGCTGACAGGCCTGGAGGACCTCCCGGTCCGGCTCGATGTCCTCCAGGATCTCCACCACCACCAGGTCGGGGGGGAAGACGGTGATCACGTCCTCCACCAGGAGGCGCCGGGTGAGGTTGATGAACGCGGGGCGCCCATGGGTCAACGTGTCCACCCCGATGAGGAGAAAGCCATGGGTGAGGACGGAGACCGTGGCCGCGTCGCCGCCCCCCTCCTCCAGGGCCCGCTCCAGGGGACCTCGGAAGAGCAGTTCGTAGCCGTGCAGCCGCTTCGTCCGATCGAAGATGGGTTGACGGGCAACGCAGATGTTCATCGCTTCCAGTGTATGGGTTCCAGGTGCCAGGCACTTCCGCCAAATGGCGAGAAAACCGTCCCCGCCCGAGGGCAGCGCGCCCGGAGAGGAGCCCAGGCTCGCCTGGAAAACGCGCGGCGCCGGAGGTTGACCTCCAGCGCCGCGACGCACCGATGGAACACGCGTGCCGGGTTGTCCAGCCAGGGCGATGACGGAGCCAGCGCAGCCGGATAACGGGCTCTACGTAGCTCGCCGACAGGGCCATGTGGACAACGGACGCCTTTTCGGCCCGGGCAGTCAGGCGTTTCTCATGGCCTCCGCTGCCCAGGCACGGGATATGTGGAAAAGGTGGCCCGGTTTTGGGACACGTCGGAACCCGCCGGCGGGCCGAGGCGATGGCTCTGTCCCCGGTTCCGCGTGCCGTTGTGGGCCGATCCTCCCCAACCACGGGTGGCCCGGTAGCGAACGCCGTGCTCCTCCAGGATCTGGCGAATGGTCTCCACGCTGATCTGCTGCACGATCCCGTGCTCGATCAGGTAGCGACGCAGGCGCTGGAGCGACCAGCGGGGCGTGTCCAGGCCCAAGGCCTCCGGCGGAGTCTGGACCACCTCCACGATCTTCCGCCGCTGCTCCTCGGTGAAGACCCGAGGACGTCCAGGCGACTTCCGGGTGCTCAGGCCGGGCAGCCCCCGGGCGTTGAAACGGTGGATCCACTTGCGCACGTTGATGGGATGGAGTCCCACGGTCTCCGCGATCTGCTTCACCTTGACGCCGTGGGACGACAGATAGACGATCATCAGCCTCTCCGGGGGAATGGGGCTCTGTTCAGGATGATCCAACATCCGTTCCAATTCCTGTTTTTCCTCCGGGGTCAACGCACGCACATACAAGGCCATTTTTCCACCTCCTTTTCATTTTTGTTTTGAAACACAGAATTTTTTGGACGCCAAATATAGCGTGTTTTAAGTGTAAACGAAGCGTAACCGACCTCCTATAGCCCCTCGGTACATTCCGGACTTAAACCGTTTAGGATTTATGTCCCCCCACCCCGGCCACGACATCCGGCCCGCGCGCCCAGGTCGCCGACACCCGGGCCCACTCCGACGCATGCCGGCAAAGCAAAAAGGGCGGTTCCCGCCGAGCCTGGGCTTGGCGGAAACCGCCCCTTGGACTGCCGGGCGTCCCGTTCGGTTCTTCCAGAGGGGTGGGGCGATGGGGCCGAGGAGGACCGCTCAGCCCGCCGGGGCCTGGCCGGCCCGGGTGGACCAACGGCGCAACAGCGCCTTGCAGCGGACCAGGAGCAGCTCTGCCGGCGTCTCGTAGGACCAGATGGCGTCTGCCCCTGCCATGAGCGCGGCCACCAGTTGATCGCTGGAGTGACGTTCTGTGAGCACGATCAGGGGAGCCTGGCTCTCAAAACGAAGGCGGGAGAGGACGGTCTCGATGACACCGTCCAGGTTCTCGACGCCATCCAACAGGATCAGATCGACCGCGGACATGTCCACCTGGGAGACCGAGAAGAGATCCCCCTTGTGGAGACGAAGCCCTGCACCCCGGAGGATCGCCTCGATCCGGGCCGCAGGCTCTCGGGGGCGAAGCGCGCTCTGTTGGAGCCACAGCACACGCCGGCCTGCCAACAGAGGATCGACACGCCGGGCCTGGACATGCCCCTCAGAAGGGGTGACCTTTTCCTCAGAACGGATGTCCATAGCGATTCCCATGATGCCACTCTCGATCTCTAGCTCGCGCGATACGTGGTCTCGATTGCATGGGCCTCCAGAGATGAGCTCGGATTCGGCTGTCCGCAGGCAGGAAACGCCGGATATCCAATAAACCGCGCTACACGCTCTGCCTCTTGTCTACACTGTACTACACGAGGCCAGACCGATCAATCCCGGAACCTGTCGTTCCACTGTCAATCCCTCCGCCCCATCCCTCGGCCATCCGTGGCCTGGCCTCCCATGGACACGAGAAGCGCCGACAGAGCCAGGGGTGGACCTGTCCAACGCCCAAACCGGGCCTCGAGGTTCCATCCACCTTGGCCGCACCATTACCACTCCCTTGCCCCCACACCATTACCACAGGAGGGGGGGCCTGGGAATACGCCAATACTTGCATGGGCCTTGGCCCGAGCTTAGGAGGAGCGCCTCGGGGGCTCAGGGGCGCCTTCACCCATACCACACAACCGTCGCGTGGGATGCCAGGTCGGGGGAATTGTCGGGGCGACGACGTCGAGAGAGCGCTTCCGTGCGCCGCCGGAGATACGGGAACGACCGGGCGATGCCCGCTCATCGGCCTCCGCTCCAGGCGTAGGGGGCACCCTCCGGCCAGGAGCTCAGAGCTGGAAACTGCGCTGGTTGTGGAGCACGATGCGCTGCCGATAGTTGGTCACGTAGTTCATCAGCTTCTCGTGGAGATGCTTCCATCCCTGGCTCTGCAGGATCATCTCAAGCTTCTCCAGGCTCTCCACATCGCCCAAAGTCAACATTTGCGGCGCGTCCCCATAGATGGTATACCAGACCTCGGAGGGCTCGATACCCAACCGCATCAGCCCCGGCGCGAAGTCACGCATGATGAACTCGAAATAGGGCTGTTCACGCCCCATCTTGATGTCCCACTGCATCAGGAGTCTGACCATGTCGGGAGCCTGACCGTCGTTATCGAGGGCCTGTGTCGAGGGCCTGTCCGTGGATGCAACGGTGGTGCGTCCCTGCCTCCGCCCCCCATGCAGGATCGAAATCGGAGGATGGGAGGACTCCACCTGACGACATGATTGCGAACCGAATTCCTATGTCACCATACCAGAACGAGCGCGGTTTTGCAACTTGTGGTACAGGAAATCCCCTCCACCGCCTCAGAGGCCTCCTCCTGGCCGTAGCGCTGCTCCTCCTGGCCCTGCCGGCCCAGGCCGCCCAGCCCCGCTCCGAGGATGCCGGCCGAGTCCACGTCTTCCTCCTCCCCACCGATGAGGCCCAGGTCCGCCTCCTGACCCACACGGTGGAGATCTTCCTGGAGATGACCCAGGACGGGCGGGCCTTCCTCCAGGTGGAGGCCCGGTACCGGCTGCACAACCCAGACCGCAAGCCCCGGGATGTGGTCCTGAAGGTGGTCCCCCGGCTGGATCCGGAGACACCCGGCCCCGCCCTGCCCGAGGACCTCACCGTGGCCAGCGAGGACGGCCCCACCCATCCCCTGACCATCGGCCCGGACGGCACGTCCCAGGCCACCATCCGGCTCCAGGGGGACGAACGGCGCATGGTCCTGCTCCGCTACACCGTCCCCCTGCCCGACGACGAGCTGGTGACTGTCCGCTATCCCATGGCCGTGCTGGAGGCCTGGCCCACCGCACCCAACAGTTGGCGGCTCAGCATCTACCTGCCCGAGCCCCCCCGGGAGATCCTGCCCAACGAGAGCTGGCTCCGGCTCTTCCCCGCCGACTGGCGCTACGACGGCCGACAGCTCTACTGGATGAGCGAGGCCGCGATCCCCCACGACCCCTTCCTGTTCCAGGCCGTCCACCCTCGGACCTGGCAGGAGGTGGTCCGGCTGCGGAACGTGCTCCAGGCCGAGCCTTCCCTGGACGCGGCCCGACGCCTGGCCGAACACTACCAACGCCTCTACACCCACCCGGCCCTGGATCCCGACGCCCGCGAGCGCTTCTACGCCCAGGCATTGGCCGCGTACAGCGACGCCCTCACCCTGGCCGAGAGGCTGGACATCCAAGGCCGCCCCCGAGCCGAACTCCATCGAGCCCGAGCCGAGCTCTACCGGGGTCGGGCCGTGACCCCCACCGGCCAGGTGGACGAGGCCTACCTGGACCTGATGCTGGCCGAAGTGGAGGCGGCCCTGAAGAGCCTCCCGCCCGGCGAGGCGGCCCTCCGAGCCGAGCTGGGCCGCTGGCAGGCCGAGGCCTTGCGGCTCAAGCTGGCCCAGGCCCGAGACCGCCAGGACTGGGCCACCGCCCTGGCCCTCCTGGCCCAGATGGAAGCGCTGCCCCCCGGCCTGGTGGATCCCCAATGGCTGGACACCGCGCGCCAGGACGCGGTCCTGCAACAGGCCCTGTTGCTGCTGGAGCGGGGCGACCTCCAGGCCAGCCTGGCCCTGGCCGGCCCGCTGATCTCCACCCAGGAACTGGTGCCCCTGGAGGCCCGAGCCCTCTTCGGGCCCTGGCAGGCCGTGTTGGAGACAACACCGGAACAGGCCCGCCTGGCCCTGACCACCACGATCCTCCCCGGACGAGAGGCCGAGGCCGCCCAGCTCCTGGAACGGCTGGAACAGGCCTGGCAGGCCATCTCCACCCCCCAACCCCCCACCCTGAGCCGAGACGGCGACCGGGTGCGCATCGCACTGACCACCACCCGCCTGCGCCAACGCCTGGACCTGGCCCAGGCCATCCCCCCCAGCGCCCACTGGGCCCTCCTGAGAACCCTGTTGGTCCAGGCAGCCCCGGGCATCGAACAGGAGACCCGGGGCATCTGGCGGCGTACCCGGCTCTCCCTGGAGGTGGACCTGAGGCCGGCGGCCGACCAGTGGAATGCACTGGCCCAGCGCCTGGAACAGGAGGCCGCCCAGGCCGAGGCCGCCACCCAGCACACCCTCACGCCAGGCGAACAGCTCCGCCTGCGCCTGCAGGCCCTCTACCGCCGCCAGGAGGCCTCGCGCTGGCAACGCCTGGCCCAGGAGAGCCAGGCCCAGATCACCCTCCGCCCCGATCCGGACGCACCGTCCCGGACCTGGATCCTGGGCCCCGAGGACGGGACACGGACCCTGAGCCACCAGGTGGAACGGGCGGACACCCCCCGGCTGGCCCTCCTGGCCCTGGGGCTCATGGCCGCCGTGGGGGTCCTGGCCGGCATCCTGTGGCTCCTCCTGTGAGAAGGCCACCCCGCCGGGCCGTCACCTGCCCCCTTCCTCGCGCCGGCGTGCCCGCCCCAGCCGCCGGGCCAGGGCCTGGGCCAGGTGGATGGCCTCCCGACCGGTGAAGTGGTGGATCTGCTCCCGGCAGCTGAAGCCGCTGGCCACCACCACCGTGTCCGGCTCCGCAGCCCGCACCGCGGGGAACAGCCGGTCCTCGCCGATCCGCCGGCTGATCGCGTAGTGCTCCACGCCGTAGCCGAAGTCCCCGGCCATGCCACAGCAGCCACTGGGGATCACCGCCACCCGATAGCCCGCCATCTCCAGAGCCGCCACGCTGGGCCCATCCCCTACCAGGGCCCTGTGGTGGCAGTGGCCGTGCAACAGGGCCTCGACACCGCCCTCCTGCCAGATCCCCCGGAACCCCCCGCGCGCCGCTTCCTGGACCACGAACTCCTCGAACGTCTGGACCCAGCCGGCGAGAAGCCGGGCCCGGGTCCGGTCGCTGGCCAGATCCGGGTACTCGTCCCGCAGGGTGAGGATGCAGCTCGGTTCCAGGCCTATCACCGGAATGCCCTGGGCCGCGTAGGGAGCCAGGAGGGCCACGTTGTGGTCCACCCAGGCTCGGGCCCGGTCCGCCTGCCCACCGGTGAGGAGGGGCCGGCCACAGCAGCTCCGTCCCCAGGCCAGGAAGACCCGATAGCCCGCGGCCTCCAACACCTGCACGGCCGCCTGGCCCACCCACGGCACATGGTACTCGGCCCAGGTATCGTGGAAGAGGATCACGGGGCCCCTAGGGCCCTCCGGGGGAACGCCCCGGGCCGCGAACCAACGGCTGAGGCGACGGGACGCGTAGCGGGGCAGCGGCCGGGCGGGATGGATCCCCAGCCGGGGTGCCAGGGCCTGGGCCAGGGCACTGCCCAACAGCCCGTTGACCCCGGCCACCAGGGGCAGGCCGGGCAGGGCCTCCTGCAGCCGGAACAGCCCCTGCCCCAGGGCAGGCAACAGCCCCATCAGGCGGTTGAACAGGGGCAGCCCATGCCGTCGATAGTAGTGGACCAGGTACTCCGCCTTGATCCGGGCCATGTCCACCGCGGAGGGACACTCGCTCCGACAGGCCTTGCAGCCCAGACACAGATCCAACACCCGGTACATCCGGGGCGAGAAGAGCTCCTCCGGCGGGATGCGGCCGGCCAGGGCGTTGCGGAGCGCGTTGGCCCGTCCCCGGGTGCTGTCCTCCTCGTCCCGGGTGGCCATGAAGCTGGGGCACATGGTGCCCTCCCCCAGCTTGCGGCACACCCCCGCGCCGTTGCACATCTCGATGGCGGCCGCGTATCCTCCATCCGCCTGCCAGTCGAAGACGGTGACCGGCTCCTGGGTGTGGTAGTCCGGACCGAAGCGCAGAAACCGGGTAGGAGGCGGCGCGTCCACGATCTTGCCCGGATTGAGCCGATTCTGGGGATCGAAGAGCCGCTTCACCCGCTGCAAGGCCGCGTAGAGCGAGGGGCCGAAGAGCCGGGGGTTGAGCCCACTGCGGGCCAGGCCATCGCCGTGTTCGCCGCTCATGGCCCCGTTGTAGCGGACCGCCAGATCGCAGGCGAAGTGGCCCAGCTCGGCCAGGGCGTCCACTCCGGCCTGGCTCTTCATGTTCAGGAGAGGCCGGACATGGAGACAGCCCGCAGAGGCGTGGGCGTAGACGGCCACGTCGGGCACCGCGGCCATCGGGCGACAGTGCTCCAGGATCTGGCCCAGGTACTCGGCCAGCTTCTCCGGCGGCACCGCCACGTCCTCGATGCCGGGCACGGGCTTGAAGTCCCCCCGCATGCCCATGAGCAGGTTGAGCCCGGCCTTGCGCACCGCCCACACCTGGGCCTGCCGGGCCGGATCCAGGATCTTCACCACCGGGCCACGCCATCCCCGGCCGCGCAGATGGCGCTCCAGACGGTCCAGCCGAGCTCTCAGCTCCTCCTCCTGGCGGCCGTAGTACTCCACCAGGAGAACCGCCTCCGGGTCCCCCTCCACGAAGTGGAGCCGCCTGGCCCATTCCGGCCGGGAACGGGCCAGGTCCATGAGCTTGCGATCCAGCAGCTCGGCCGCGCTGGGCTCGGTCTCCAACACATCGGTGACCGCCGCGCAGCTGTCCAGCAGCCGGGAGAAATGGACCACAGCCAGGCCGGTTCGGGAAGGGCGTTCCACCAGGGCCAGGGTGGCCTGGGTGACCACGGCCAGGGTGCCCTCTGCGCCGGTGACCAGTTGTGCCAGGTTGAAGCGATCCAGGCGCCGGAGATCGGCCGCGGGAGGGCGGAACCGCCCTACGGAGCTCAGCCGGCCCCGCTCCTCCGGGCCCAACAGAGGGGCCAGCAGCCGATCCAGGTTGTAGCCCGAGGCCCGCCGCCAATGTCGGGGCCAGCGTTCCAGGACCGCATCCCGGATCTCCTGCAGCAGCGCGGGGAGCTCTCGATAGAGCCGGGCCTCCAAGGAGTCGCCGCGCCCCCAGGCCGGCAGCTCCTCCGGCGGGATGGGGTGGAAGTGGGCCCGGGAGCCGTCGGCCAGGACCACCCAGGTCTCCAGCACATGGTCGGCCATCATGCCGTAGAGGATGCTGTGGCTGCCCGTGGCGTTGTTTCCCAGACATCCCCCCACGGTGGCCCGGTCCGCGCTGGCCGGATCGGGGCCCACCATCAGCCCCAGAGGGGCCAGGGTCTGGTTCAGCCGGGCCAGGGAAAGCCCCACCTGGACGGTGACCCGGCGAGCCTCTGGGTCGAGGGCCAGGATGCGATCCAGGTACTTGCTGGTGTCGATGACCACCGCTGCGTTCACGGTCTGGCCCGCCAGGGACGAGCCTCCACCCCGGGGCAGGACGGGCACACCGTGGCGGGCGGTGATCTCCACCGTGGCCTGGATGTCCTCCTCGACCCTGGGGATCACCACACCCACCGGCTGGATCTGGTAGAGGCTGGCATCGGTGCTGTAGAGCATGCGGCTGTAGCCGTCAAAGCGCACCTCGCCCTGGACGGCCTGCTGCAGCTCGTGGACCAGCTCCTGCAGCTCCTGGGGGATCGCGTCCATCTCCCCAGGCGACAGGGAGGTGGACGGCGAGAGAACGCGACCGGGACTCACCATGACAGCTCTCCAGGGATGGAACGGGCCCGGATCCACCGGAACAGGTCCCCCCGTTGGGGGAACCGGGTCGGGCCATGGAGGGGCCCCATCGCGAACAGGCCCATCTGTGGTATAGTGGTATCGTGCATCCATTCGGTATAGTACACCAGTTGGCGGGGGGACACAACGGGTCCGGTCCGCGGAGGGAGGTGAGGCCCTTGCCCCCTTGCCCTTAGGAAGGGGGGCCACCTCCGGCCCCTGGGACACCCCCGGGCACAGCCCCCCCAGGGCGCCCCCCGCCGCCATGGACCCAGGAGCGAGGAACCGTGACGGAAGTCCACCATGACGAGACCCTGATCACCATGTACACCACCATCTGGTGCCCCGACTGCTGGCGGGCCAAGATGGTCTTCAAGAAGATGGGCATCCCCTATCGGGAGATCGACCTGGACAAGGAACCGGATGCGGCCCAGGTGGTGCAGCGGCTGAACAACGGCCACCGCTCCGTGCCCACCATCCTGTTCCCCGACGGGAGCGTGCTGACCGAGCCGTCCACGCCCGAGCTGGTGGCCAAGCTCCGCCAGTGGTCTGGCCAGGTGGATCCACCGAAGTGAACCCGGGGCCGACATGGCCGGTAGGCCGGGATCGTTCGATTCCGGGATTGTGAGGGGAGGGAACATTTTTGTCCCCCCGGCCCCTGTGCTATAATGGGAGGCCCATTTGGGGCCGGGCGCCCCTTGGGGGCAATCGATCTGCGGCACCGGAACCCCGTCTTGGGCGCGGGCACGAGGACCGCCCTGGGAGGGGGTAATTTGTGCCGTTGCCGTGCCCCTCTTGCCCAGAGGTGACGGGGGCGGCGACGGCAGGGCCGCGGCCAGACCGGCCGTGGCCCAACAGCCGTGTCCCGACGACCGGATTATCCAAACCATCAGGAGGCACCCATGGTCCTCACAACCACCCCAAACACCGCTGTCTCGACCGTGGCGGACTCGGATCGTTCCGATCCCGACCGTACCAACGCCCAGGTGTGGGGCGTCGACACCGGATGCATCCTCGTCCGTATCCATCCATGGGAGGTGATCCACCATGACTGGGGCTGACATGGCTGCCGTGCGCCCGATCGTGCGCAACTACGACGTCTTCGCGGACTTCTCCGACCCCATCGCCACCTGGCACCGGTTCCTGGAGATCGTCAACCGCACCCAGGGATTGACCATCCTGGGAACCCAGCACCACCTCTTTCCCCCGGTCAACGGGGTCTCCGGCATCACCGGCATGGTGATCCTCTCCGAGAGCCACGCGGCCATCCATACCTGGCCGGAACACCACTACGCCAGCATCACCCTCTCCTCCTGCAGCGGATACGACTCGGTCCTGGACTTCGAGCGCCACCTGGCCCAGGTCTGGCCCAATTTTCGCGGCGCCTTCCACGACGAGTCTCTGCCCGACGCCATATTGGCCGCAACCACTGTGGGCCCCATCCAGGGAGGACGCTCCCGCTACCAACGCTGGGAGTTCTTCGAGACCGTGCCCTTTGGCAAGGCCATGGGGCTGGACGGGGTCTTCCAGGCCACAGAGCTGGACGAGTTCGTGTACCACGAGCTGTTGGCAGTCCTGCCCACCCTGTTCCACCCGAATCCGGTGGAGGCCCTGCTCATCGGTGGGGGGGACGGCTTCGCGGCCCAGGCCCTGCTGCGCTTCACCCCGGTCCAACAGGTGACCCAGGTGGACATCGACGGTGAGGTGGTCCAGCGGGCCATGCAGTGGTTCGGCACCGACCACCTGCTGCAGGACCCTCGTTTCGAGCTGGTCATCGCGGACTGCATGGAGTATTTGAAGGCCCCGGACCGGCAGTTTGACCTGGCCGTGGTGGACCTCACCGACCCCTTCGACGAGACCGTGGCCGCGCCCACCCGAAGCCCGGAGTTCTACCGGATGCTGAAGCAGGCTCTCCGGCCCCAGGGCATCCTGGCCCAACAGATCGGCTCGCCCTGGTTCCAGACCTTCCAGCCCCGCTCCGCCCTTGGGTTCAGCCGTCGCTTCTTCCAGCAGGTACAGACCTACTGGGGCAGCATCCCCAGCTTCGGTGGGGCCTACCTCTTCCTGATGGCCAGCGATCCGCCCCTGAAGCGGCTCCGAGAGCCCCACCCGGAACTGCGCTATCTCTCGCCGGAGATGGCCGACGCGGTCTTCGTCCTGCCCCCGGTCTTCCGGACCAACCTGGACCTGGACCCCGAGGAGCCCGAGACGCGTCCCCAGGTCGCCTCTCCCTGGACCTCGGTGACCGAGAACGTTCCCTGAACGGGCTCGCCTGCAGCGACGCCGGATCGACCTCGGCCCAGCAGCCCACCTGCAGAGCGGCTCGGGGCTGCTGGGCCCGAAGGCCGACCGCCCCACCCCGCCCAGGAGGTGGACCTTGCCCCGGACCATTCCCCTGGTGATCCACGCCACCCACGAGGCCGGCCACAAGATCGGCGGCATCGGCGCGGTGTTGGCCGGCCTGTTGGGCTCCCGGGCCTACAACGAACAGGTGCAGCGCAGCATCCTGGTGGGGCCCATGTTCGGCCAAGATCCCCTGCAGATGGAGCGGATGGTCCACCCCAGCAACGGCCTCACCATCCACTACAGCAGCCTGCACGGGATCTTCGACGGAGTGGAGGAGAGCCTACGGGCCCGGCTGCAGGAGGTGGAGCGGACCTTCCAGGTGGGTGTCCTCTACGGCGTCCGTCGCTTCGGAGAGCACGCACACGAGGTGGTGCTGGTGGATGCCACCCAGCCGAACCCGGAGCCCATCCACCGGTTCCACTACCACGTGTGGGAACACTACGGCATCGACAGCGAGCGCTACAGCGGCTTCCACGAGTACAACCTCTATTTCGCCATCGCCCAGCCCCTCTTCGCGGTGTTGAAGGCCCTGGAGGTGGACCAGGGCCTGGAGCCCGAGGATCGCCTGGTCATCGCCCACGAGTGGCTGGGCATGCCGGTGGTCTTCGCGGCCCAGCTCAACGAACCCGGCCGGTGGCGCACCGTCTTCTACGCCCACGAGGTGGCCACCGCCCGTCTCCTGGTGGAGGGCCATCCCGGCCACGATACCCGCTTCTACAACGCGCTCTCCAAGGCCCGGGAGTGGCACCTCTCCCTGGAGGACCTCTTCGGCGACCAGAGCGCGTTCTTCAAACACGCCATCGTGCAGCAGGCGGTCCGCTGCGACCACATCCTCGCGGTGGGGGACCTGGTGGTGGAGGAGCTACGCTTCCTGGGCCCCGACTTCCGACACCGGCGCATCGACCGAGTCTACAACGGCCTGCCCGTCCAGGAGATCTCCCTGGAGGAGAAGCTCCACTCCCGGCGACTGCTCCAGCAATATGCCCGGAATCTGGTGGGCTATCGCCCGGACCACATCTTCACCCACGTGGCCCGCATGGTCCTCTCCAAGGGGCTGTGGCGGGACATCCGGGTGATGGAACACCTGGACGGCATGCTGGCCCACGTGGGCCGCACCGCGGTGCTCTTCGTGCTCAGCACCGCGGTGCCCGGGGGACGCCGGCCCGAATGGGTCCATGCCTGGGAGGCCCAGTACGGCTGGCCCGTGGGGCACCGGGCCGACAACGGCGACCTGCAAGGGCCCGAGGTGGATTTCTTCTTCAACGGGGTGGAGCCCTTCAACCGCAGGGCCCGCAACAGCCGGATCGTCTTCGTCAACCAGTTCGGGTGGGAGCCCGAACGGTGCGGCCGGCGGATGCCCCCGGAGATGACCTTCCTGGACCTGCGCCGGGGGAGCGACGTGGAGTTCGGCCAGAGCATCTACGAGCCCTTCGGCATCGCCCAGGTGGAGCCCCTGAACTTCGGAGCCATCTCCTGCGTGTCCAACGTGTGCGGGTGCGTGGGCTTCATGGAGGAGGCCATCCAGGCCCTGCGCCAGGACCCAGCCTGGCACGGACGGTTCCAGAACCCACCGAACCGAGTGGTGGCCGACTACGTGACGGTCCCCGCGACCTACCCCCTGCACTCTCCCTGGGATGCCCTGGCCATCGACCAGGGTGTGCGGGACTGGATCGAGCACCGGAACAGCGGCCAGGCAGCCCAGCAGCTCTTCCAGCGCCTGCCCACGGACACCCAGACCCTGCAGGAGCGGCTGGAGACCGGGGAGGCCATGGCCCGCCGTATGAGCTGGGAGGTGGTGGTCCGGGAACACCTGCTGCCCAGCCTGGAGCGGGCCCGGCACTGAGCCCACCCGAACGGGCGCCCATCCCTCCCGAGCGGGCTACCCCCCCTCTCGAACGAAGATGTGGGTGAGCACCGTGGCCGCGGCGCCCCCCACGCTCTGCATCATGCCCACGCGGGGGTTGGGGAGCTGGTTGCCGCCCGCCCGGCCGGTGAGCTGCTGGACGATCTCCCCGGCCTGGTAGAGCGCGGTGGCGCCGATGGGGTGGCCCCGGGCCTTCAGCCCCCCCCGGGTCGCGATGGGAATGCGCCCGGAAGGCCGGATCGCGCCCTGAAGGGCCAGCTCCCATCCGCGCCCGGGCTCCGCGAAGCCGCAGGCCTCCAACAGCAGACAGGCCATGATGCTGAACGCATCGTGGGCCTCGAAGAAATCCACGTCCTCGGGGCCCAGGCCCGCCTGGGCGTAGGCCTTCTGCGCGGAGCAACGGGCGGCCTCCAGGGCCAGGGGATCGGCCCGATCGGCCACCCGGAAACGATCCGTGGCCACCGTGGAGGCCCGGATCCACACGGGATGTCGGGTGTAGCGCCCCGCGGCCTCGGCCGGTGCCAGGACCAGGGCCGCGGCCCCATCGCAGATGGGCGAACAGTCCAGCAGCCGGATGGGGGGGTTGATGACCCGGGAACGGAGCACATCCTCCACGGTGATGGGACGTTCCCGGAAGAGGGCGTACGGGTTGTGGCGGGCATTGGCATGGGCGTTCACCGAGAAGAGGGCCAGAGCCTCTCGGGGCGCGCCGTACCGGTCCAGATAGAGCTGCATGAGCCCGGCGTTGACGCTGATCAGGGTGGTGCCGTCCGGCACCTCCCGTTGGGCGTCCAGGGCCTTGGCCAACACCGGGGTGACCACCCCCTCGCTCATCTTCTCCACGCCCACGGCCACGGCCAGGTCCACCTCGCCGCTGGCCACGGCCAGGTGGGCCATGCGGAGGGCCGCGGCGCCGGACGCGGTGGCGGCCCGGACCTCCAGGGCCTCCACCCCGGCCAGCCCCGCGGTGTCCGCGATGAGGGCGGCCACGTGTTTCTGGTTCTGCAGCTCGTCGCTGAGCATGGCACTGGCGTAGAGGGCCTGGACCTGTTCAGGCAGGGCCTGGGCGTCGGCCAGGGCCAGGCCGATGGCCTCCGCAGCCAGGTCCCGCAGCTCCGCGGCGTGGTGCTGACGGACCGGAAGCTGACCGATGCCGACGACCGCTACCTCGCGCAGTCTGGGGTTACCCATGGATTCCGTCGATGGACAGGGAATGGTGGAGAACGGTTCTGGGATGCGGAGCCATCGCCACCGAAGCGATCCTCCGACCACGTTGCCCAGAAGTATAGCGCATGTGGCCCACGCCCGGAAGTCGGCCCATGTGCTGGGGGATGGTGCTCGACCGCGATCGGGCTCGGGCCATGCGCGGAGCGAGCTCCCACCTCCACCCACCGTGGCCCTTTGCTGGGGACCGTCCGCTGTGTCCACTTGCCCGTTTTCCCTGGGTCCTGGCCCCCTGTGTCCACATTGACCTGTGTCCATTTGACCTGTGTCCATCTACCTGTGTCCGTCTAACCTGTGTCCATTTAAATTGACAACGCGCTATCAGTTACGCTATACTGCCTACGTACGGCGAGCTTTCTCAACCTGCCCCTTACACCTTCGTCGAATCGTGCCGCGATCCCCCGCCTTCGCCGGTGTAAGGTATCGTCGGAATTCGCCGTAGATGCCCTTCTGCTCTGTAGCCCTTCACTTTCCCGGTCGGTTTCACGCCAGGCATCGGCTCGGCTGCACTCGGTCCCGGAAAGATCTGGATGTCCGTCCCTGGGATCCAGAAACCGCCCCAGAAAAAAAGGAGGTGTAACGGCCCGGCTTCCACAACGTCCCACGCCCACTTCACCCGACCCTGCCGAACCCACAGAGCCTTTCCCACACCGATACGCGAAGGAGGGACAATCGTGCGTAGCAAGCTCACACGCGTGACCGCGCTGGTGGGCATCGTGGTCCTTCTGGCGGCCCTCAGCATGGTGGCCTTCAGCATGGTGGCCTCTGCTGAGCTGACCGACGGCAACGGTGCCACGCCAGATGGCTCCTCCCCCTACTCCCATCGCTTCATCGTCGTGCTGGAATCGCCGCCCCTGGCCGTCAAGTACCGGGAGCTCCCCGGGGCCCGATCGGCCGCGGGCAAGCTGGACGTGAACGCGCCGGCGTCCCAGAGCTACATCGCCCAGCTCCAGGCGGAGCAGGCGGCCTTCGTGGCCGCCATGCAGCAGGCCCTTCCCCACGCGAAGGTGGCCACCTACATCAACGAACAGGGCCTGGAGGTGGAGGAGCGCTTCCAGATCGTGATGAACGCGGTGGTGGTGGATGCCGGCTTCGAGGCCGGCCGCTACGAGGAGAAGGTCCTCCAGGGCCTCCCCGGCGTCCAGGCCGTCTACCGGGATCGGAAGTACTATCCCCAGCTCTACACCAGCACCCTGCAGATCAACGCGGACGTGGCCTGGAACCTGGTCGGAGGCCAGGCCATGGCCGGCAAGGGCGTCAAGGTTGCCTCCTTGGACGGGGGCATCCACAACGCCGCGCCCATGTTCCGGGGGGACGGCTGGAGCTATCCATCCGGTTACCCTGCGGGCGGCCTGGGCCTGACCGCCAACAACAACGGCAAGATCATCGTGAGCCGGGTCTACTTCCGGCCCTGGGATCCGCCGGCCCCCGGGGATGAGAACCCCTGGCCGGGCGTGAACGGCACCCCCCACGGCGTCCACACCGCGGGCATCGCGGCCGGCAACATCATCACAGACGGCGTCTACGCGGGCGCCAAGCTGCCCCGCTTCAGCGGCGTGGCCCCCGGCGCGTGGGTGGGCTCCTATCGGGTCTTCTACGCCAGCGTCCGGGGCGACGGCTCCTTCCACACGGCCGAGGGCCTCGCGGCCCTGGAGGACATCGTCAAGGACGGCATGGACGTGCTGAACAACTCCTGGGGCGGCGGCCCGGGCAGCCTGGGCGGGGAGTTCGACCCCCTGGACCAGGCCCTGCGGAACGCGGTGGCCGCAGGGGTCTTTGTCTCCATGTCCGCGGGCAACGCGGGGCCCAACCCAGGCACCGGAGACCATCCGTCGGACGAGTACATCAACGTCGCGGCCAGCACCACCAGCGGCACCTACGCCACCGGCGAGCTGCGGGTCACCGGGCCCCAGCCGGTGACCACCACCCTCCAGGGCCCCATCCCCTTCGCCCTGGCCCTCTTCGGGCCGCCCCCGCCCTTCGGCCAGGTCCTCACCTACACCTACCTGGCCGCGGCCAACGTGGACCCGAACAACGCCACCGGCTGCACCGCCTGGCCCGCGGACACCTTCAAGGGCAAGGCGGCCCTGATCAGCCGGGGCGACTGTTTCTTCGCCAACAAGGTCTACTACGCCCAGCAGGCCGGCGCGGAGTTCGTGATCGTCTACAACACCCCTCAGGGCGGCGACACCCTCATCGGCATGCTCTTCGGCTGTGACTACGCGCCCAACTGCTCGGCCAGCGACATCACCATCTCCTCCATCTTCATCGGCAACACCGCGGGCACCGCGATGGTGGGCTGGCAGCAGACAAAGCCCAACGACGCCCAGTTCACCCTGGACATGGTGGCCCGACAGGTGGGCAACATCCCCGATCGGATCGCCGCGTTCAGCAGCCGAGGCCCCAGCACCCGCAACACCCTGAAGCCGGACGTGGCCGCGCCGGGCGTCAACATCATGTCCCAGGGCTACACCCCCGGGGCCAGCGGCGAGGCCCGCCACCTGGGCTTCGGCCAGGCCAGCGGCACCTCCATGGCCGCGCCCCACGTGGCCGGCGCGGCCGCGGTGCTGAAACAGGCCTACCCCACCTGGACGCCGGCCCAGATCAAGTCCGCGCTCATGTCCACGGCCAAGTTCACGGACGTGTACAACTTCGACGGCACCCCGGCCCAGCCCATCGACATGGGCGCCGGCCGCATCGACCTGGGCGCAGCCATGGACCCGGGCGTCCTCCTGGATCCGCCCAAGGCGGACTTCGGCCTGGTCATCTCCGGCACGGGCCAGGGCCCCCAGAGCGTCACCATCCAGGTGACCAACATCACCACCCAGGCCCAGACCTTCCAGGTGAGCACCCTGGACACCAGCGGGGGCTTCCTGCCCACCCAGACCACCACCATCGATGGCCTCAGCGTGGCCCCCACCACCCTCAACCTGGGGCCCGGTGAGACCAAATCCATCCAGGTGACCTTCGACCCAGCCCAGGGCTCCCTGGACATCAACCAGGGCTACATCCTCCTGGACGGCACCCGCTACGACGCCCACCTGCCTTTCTTCGCCCGGGTGGTGCAGGAGCCGCTGGGAGGCAAGGACGTCCTCCTCATCGACGTGGACTTCAGCCCCTGGCTGGGCCACCCAGACTACTCGGCCTACTACCTGGACGCCCTGACCAACCTGAGCAACACCGCGGGCATCACCTTCGACTACTGGGATGCCTCGGCCCTGGTCCTGTCCAGCGACACCTTCGTGCCCAGCTTCCCCAACCTGATGAAATACAAGACGGTGCTCCTCTTCACCGGGGACCACTTCCGACCCGACGGCTCCTTCACCGTGCCCACCCCGCTGAGCGCCAAGGACCTGGACCGGTTGGTGGAGTACGCCAACGCGGGCGGCCGCGTCATCGTCATGGGGCAGGATGCCTCCGGCGTCCTGGACGACCACTTCTTCGACGACGCCATCCTGGGCAACGATCAGCTCCAGGACAGCGTGACCAACAACCGGCTGCCCACCGATCCCATCGTGCCCACCACCGGCGCCCCCCCGGCCTTCCAGGACCTCTTCCTGGATCTCACCGGACCCAACCGGGCCCTGGGCAAGGTGGAGCTCACCGGCGCGAACGAGGTGCCGCCGGTGAACAACGCGGGGCAGATCACCGGCACCGCCACCTTCGTCTTCGACAACTTCACCGACGAGCTCCAGGTCTCCATCGAGATCCAGGTGGCCAAGCCCTACACCATCACCAACGCCCACATCCACAGCGGCACGGCCGGTGTGAACGGGCCGGCCCTGCACAGCCTCTTCCCCTTCACCCAACCCCTGGTGATCGCGGACTCCGCCTCCTGGGACGTGTCCGTGACCCTGACCCCGGAACAGCAGGCCCAGCGTCTGGCCGGCGCCCTGTACGTGAACATCCACAGCTCGGACAACCCCGCGGGCGAGATCCGGGGCCAGGTGCCCAGCACCCCGGTACTGGGCGACGGCGCGGGGAACCAGCGCTACATCGACGAGATGGCCACGAACCCGCTGTTCATCAACGGCAACCCGGGGCCCAGCTACCCGGAGAGCGACGTGGCCGCGTTCCAGGCCCTGCTCCGCTACGCGGGGGACAACAACGTAAGCGAGGGCGTGGTGGCCATGGCCCACCGGGACCAGCCCAGCCTGGAACGGCCGGGGGTGAGCTACAAGGGCCGCTCGGTCTACACCAGCTTCGGCCTGGAAGGGGTGAACAACTTCAACAACACCACCACCCGGGAGGCGCTGCTGAAACGCTTCCTGGACTACCTGGATGACGAGCCCTCCGCGACCATCAGCGTCACCCAACAGGTGACCACCACCCGCATGGTCGTGGTCCGGGCCAACCTGAGCTCCAACGTGGGCGCGAAGATCTGGCAGGTCCGCTGGGACTGGGGAGACGGTTCGCCCTACACGGTCAGCCCCATCGCCCAGGCCCAGCACCAGTACGCCACCTGCGGCACCTACACCGTCCGGGCCGAGGTGACCGACACCTTCGGCAACCGCACCATCGCGACCCAGGAGGTCCCGGTGGACGTCTGTGCGGAGCATCGGCTCATCCTGCCGTTGATCTTCAACGAGTAGGGCCAGGATGCGCTGACACCGCCCCACGGACAGAAGAGGCGGGAGCCCATGGGCTCCCGCCTCTTCTGTCCGGCCATCTTGCCCCGAAGCCCATGGAGGCCCCGGCAGCCCGACCCTGCCTCAGGCCCACGAGGGGTCCCGGGCCCGTTCCAGGAGCGGCCGCAGATACCGGCCGGTGTAGCTCTCGGGAACCTGGACGATCGCCTCCGGGGTGCCCTGGGCCACCACATATCCTCCCCTGTCGCCGCCCTCGGGTCCCAGGTCGATGACCCAGTCGCAGTTCTTCACCACATCCAGGTTGTGCTCGATGATGAGCACCGTGTTGCCCCGGTCCACCAGCTCGTGGAGCACCTCCAGCAGCCGACGGATGTCCTCGAAGTGGAGACCGGTGGTGGGCTCGTCCAGGATGTAGAGGGTGTTGCCCGTGTCCCGTCGGCTGAGCTCCTTGCTCAGCTTGATCCGCTGGGCCTCGCCGCCCGAGAGGGTGGTGGCCGGCTGCCCCAGGCGGATGTAGCCCAGCCCCACCGCCATCAGGGTCTGGAGCTTGGCCCGAATGCGGGGGATGTGCTGGAAGAAGGCCAGGGCTTCCTCCACGGTCATCTCCAACACGTCCGCGATGGACTGGCCCCGATACCGGATCTCCAGGGTCTCCCGGTTATAGCGCCGGCCCTTGCACTCCTCGCAGGGCACGTACACGTCGGGGAGGAACTGCATCTCGATGCGGATGATGCCGTCTCCCCGGCAGGCCTCGCAGCGCCCCCCCTTCACGTTGAAGCTGAAACGGCCCGGCCGATAGCCCCGGGCCTTGGCCTCGGGCAGGCTGGCGAAGAGCTCCCGGATGGGGGTGAACAGGCCCACGTAGGTGGCCGGGTTGCTCCGGGGTGTGCGCCCGATGGGGCTCTGGTCGATGTCGATGACCTTGTCCAGGTGTTCGATCCCCTGGATGGCCCGATGCCGGCCCGGTCGTTCCTTGGCCCGGTAGAGGACCTGGGCCAGCTTCTTGTAGAGCACCTCGATGACCAGGGTGGACTTCCCGCTGCCGCTGACGCCGGTGACCGCGACCAGCTTCCCCAAGGGGATGGGGACGTCGATCTCCTTCAGGTTGTTCTCCGCCGCGCCCTGGATGACCAGGTACCTGCCGTTGCCGGCCCGGCGCGCCGACGGCACCGGGATCCGGCGTTCGCCCCGCAGGTACTGGGCCGTCAGGCTGGTGGGATGGCGCAGGAACTCCGCCTGGGGAGCCGAGACCACCACCTCCCCGCCATGCTCCCCGGCCCCAGGGCCCATGTCCACCACCCAGTCCGCGGCCCGAATGGTGTCCTCGTCGTGCTCCACCACCAACACCGTGTTGCCCAGATCCCGCATGCCCAGCAGGGTCTCGATGAGGCGATGGTTGTCCCGCTGGTGCAGGCCGATGCTGGGCTCGTCCAGGATGTAGAGGACGCCCATGAGCCGGCTCCCGATCTGGGTGGCCAGGCGAATGCGCTGGGCTTCACCGCCCGAAAGGGTGGTGGCCGAACGGCTCAGGGTCAGGTAGTCCAGGCCCACGTTCACCATGAAACCCAGCCGGGCCTCGATCTCCTTGAGCACTTGATGGCCGATGGCGATCTGGCGAGGGGTGAGCAAGGGGGGGCCATCGCCCTTGCCCTGCAGCCGACGGACCCAGGCCAGGGTCTCCGCCACAGGCATGGACACCACGTCGTGGATGTTCTTCCCCGCGATGGTGACCGCCAGGGCCAGGGGGCGCAGCCGTCGGCCACCGCACCGGGGACAGGGACGGATGCCCATGTACTCCTCCAGCCGGCCCCGAACGTAGTCGCTCTCGGTCTCCTGGTAGCGCCGCTGCAGGCTGGGGATCACCCCGGCATAGTGGGTCTCGTAGCTGCGGCGCAGGCCTCGGGAGTTCCGGTAGCTCACCTGGACCTTCGCGCTCCGGGGCAAGCCGTAGAGGAGGATCTCCCGCTGTTTGCGGCTGAGCTCCCGCACAGGCACCCGGGTGGGGATGTTGTACTGGCGACAGACGGCCTTGAGCACCTGCATGGAGTGGCCATCGTGGTCCCCGGTGGTGTGGCGCCAGGGACGCACCGCGCCTTCCTCGATGCTCAGCTCGCCGTCCAGGATCAGATCCGGATCGAACTCCTTGAGGACACCCAGGCCGTCGCAGTGGGGGCAGGCCCCATGGGGGCTGTTGAAGCTGAAGGTCCGAGGCTCGATCTCGGGAAAGCCGATGCCGCAGCGGACACAGGCGAAGTGTTCGCTGTAGATCTGGTCCCGGCCGCCCTCCTGCCCCGAGCCGTTCTCCCCGGCCCGGGGCGTCACGTCGGACACGATGAGCACGCCGTTGCCCAGGCGCAGGGCCGTCTCCACCGAGTCCGCGAGCCGGCTGCGATCGATGCCGGGAAGGAGCTGCCCCGGGTTGTCCGGATCTGGACGGGGCCCACGGAGGATGAGCCGGTCCACCACCACCTCGATGGAGTGCATCCGGTAGCGATCCAGCTCCGGCACCTGGTCCAGCTCGTAGATCTGGCCGTTCACCCGTACCCGGATGAAGCCCTGGCGCTGCACCTCCTCGAAGATCCCCCGGTGGTGGCCCTTGCGATCCTTGACCAGAGGGGCCAGGAGGAGGATCCGGGATCCCTCGGGCATCTCCAGGATGGCGTCCACGATCTGCTGGGGCGTCTGCTGGCTGATGGGGTCGCCGCACTGAGGGCAGTGGGGCTGGCCGACGCGGGCGTAGAGCAGGCGCAGGTAGTCGTAGATCTCGGTGACCGTGCCCACGGTGGAGCGGGGGTTGCGTCCGGCGCCCTTCTGGTCGATGGAGATGGCCGGGCTCAGCCCCTCGATCTGGTCCACGTCGGGCTTCTCCATCAGCCCCAGGAACTGGCGGGCGTACGCGGAGAGGGACTCCACGTAGCGGCGCTGGCCCTCGGCGTAGATGGTGTCGAAGGCCAGGCTGCTCTTGCCGCTCCCGCTCAGCCCGGTGATGACCACCAGCCGATCCCGGGGGATCTCCAGGTCGATGTTCTTCAGGTTGTGCTCACGGGCACCGCGTACGATCAGCTTGTCCAAGGCCATGGTGGTCCATGTCCGTCTCGCCACAGCGATCCACTGTCCCACACAGGGGGACGCCGCACGGACGGTCCCGGAACATGCCGACACAGGCCGGCCCGAAGCCGAGACCGCCAGAACACCATTATACCCCGAACCGCGGTGGGCCGGGGTAATCTTCCGCCCCCTCGGCTGACAGAGGGCCTGGGGGACCTTCCGCCCGGGCCCCGTGTCCGGGCGCGAAGAGCCCGATCCCCGGACCGAGGCCCGGGGCCACCCATCCCTGGAACGGACGGGAAGGGCCCGAAGGCTTCCAGGCCGAAATTACCGGAACCGCCCTTCCAGGAAGAGGGTGTCGTCGGTGATCTCGATGGACTCCACCACGTAGCTGAGCTCGGCCTGGGCCCACTCGTCCAGGTAGGGCTGGGCCATTTCCATGAGCTGGTCCTGCAGGAAGCCGGGTACAGGGCTGCCCCCAGCCAGGATGGCCTCCACCGTGGGCACGGGCTTGCCGTCCACCAGGTCCAGGACGATCACGGCCTCCACCTGGGTGCGGAAGAAACCCAGACGTACCGTGCCGCCCACCCGGATCGCCTCTGGCACCAGGTCCACGTAGACCGTGGCTGGATCCACGGGCAGGTCCGGCTGCTGGCGCACCTGCTCCTGGGCCAGGGCCGTGAGCTCATCTTCGGTCCAGGCCCAGCGGAAGGTGGCAGCTGCTGGGGTAGGGGTGGGGACCGCGGTGGGTGTGGCCGTAGGCGTGGCGGTGGGCGTAGGCGTGGCGGTGGGCGTGGGCGACGGGGTAGGGGTGGCGGTGGGGGAGGGGATGGGCGTGGCAGCGGCTACCCCGGGCCCGGTGTCCGCCGGCCTCTCGGCGGGCGTGGACACGGCCCGACAGCCG
>JALSIX010000097.1 GCA_026989655.1 Caldilineaceae bacterium | reverse complement strand
CAGAGGAAATCGCAGATGAGTTGCCCCACCTCACTCTGGCGCAGATCTATGCGGCCTTGGCCTACTATCATGCTAACCAGAAAGAGATTGAGACCGATCTAGCCGCAGACGCAATCGAAGCAGAAAAAGCCGCACAGAAACATCAGCCATGACCATTCGCCTCTATCTGGATGAGGATTCCATGAGCCGTTCTCTTGGGTCCTGTACAGCTTCAATGTAGCCGATTTCTACCTCCTACACACCCAGTACCTCTCTCAAGGAAAAAGCCACGCGGGCATCGTGTTGGCCCATCAGCAACGGTATACCATTTGGTGAGCAGATGCGCCGCTTGTTGCGGTTGATCGCTTCGCTCTCTACAGAGGACATGAAGGACCATGTGGAGTTCCTGAGCGCATGGGGCGCATGACTATGCCGACCATGCCCACCCTTCCCGACGACCAGTTCCAGCTCTGGATAAACCTATTGTAGGATGGCGGGGTTCGAAATACAATCGCGGCACGGCGATGCGAGAAATTTCTCGGCGCCACAGGGGATGCTCGGCACTGAGGAAAGGATGTCACATGGACGACCTGTTACGTCGGATTACGTTTGATCAAGATGTTCTGCGAGGCAAACCGGTGATCCGCGGAATGCGCATCTCGGTAGAGATGATCTTAGAGCTGCTGTCCAAAGGGGCCTCCTGGGAGGAGATCCTGGAAGATTATCCTGAACTGGAGCCAGACGACATTCGCGCGGCGCTACTTTACGCGCACCATCTTGTCGCCGGCGAATCTGTCCTGGAGCGCTCCCTGGACTAGCCCATGAGGTTCCTTGTGGATGTGAACGCTAGCGGCTCCGTGGCCAGGTGGTTGGCCGAGATGGGGCATGACGTGGCCCAAGTGCGGAGCCGTGATCCCCGGATGTCGGACAGCGACGTGTTGGCCTGGGCCTGGAAGGAAGAGCGGGTCATCGTCACCACCGACCTGGACTTCGAGGAGATGATCTGGCGGGAAGGCCTACGACATCGGGGGGTGCTGCGCCTGGAAAACGTTCCTCGGGCCCAGCGCAGGAGACTTCTCCAGGACGCGCTGACGCGCTTCTCCGCTGACCTGGAGGCGGGTGCCATCGTGATTGCCCTCACCCGAAAGATCCGTGTACGCCGGTCCGGCGGTCCCGCTTTTCCCTCCTCAGCGCCATGACCATGCCCACCCTTCCCGACGACCAGTTCCAGCTCTACGACCTCCAGGTCACGGTGGAGCGCATCGAAGGCCACTGCACCTGTGACATGCAGGTGGGGGACCATTTCTTCCTCCGGGGCGGCAAGCTCTCCCTGCCCCCAGGCCAGAGCTTCTGCCTCTACGCCCTGCAGGCGGCCATCCCCCTGCTGCCGGCCAAGCAGCGCCCCAGCCACCCCGCGGACTGGATGGAGACGGACAGCCGGGTCACCTGCCCGGACCCGGCCTGCCGCCTGATCATGCGCATCCAGCGGGTGGGCCTGCGCACCCTGCGCCACGACGACGTGAGCCCCATCCCCTGGGAGCCGTCGGACCAGGGGTGACCTCAGCCCAGCCGGGCCATCACCTCCCCCAACAGCCTCACCGCCTCCAGTGGATCCGGCCCCAGAGGCGGGCCAAAGCTCAGGTGGGTCGCGCCCCCGGCCACCAGCGGCGCCAGACGCTCCGCCACCTCCACAGGGTCCCCCACCACGCCCACGCGCAACATGCGCTCATCCACCAGGGAGAGGGCCTTCTCCAGATCCCGCTCGACCATCATGGCCTGCTCCACAGGACGGAAGTCCGCCCGCGCCAGGCCCAGCCGAGCCAGGATCAAAGGCCCCAGGGCGTGGCCGTAGTAGGCGATCTTCTCGGCCAGGGCCCGGCGGGCCGCCTGCCGATCCCGGGCCAGGGAGACCCAGACGCAGGCCGCGAAGTCCAGGGCGCCCAGGGCCGGATCCCGGCGAGCCAGCCCCGGCTGGAGCAGCTCCTGGACCTGGAAGAAATGCTCTGGCGGGAAGAGGAGGGGCAGGACCCCGTCGGCCAGCTCCCCGGCCAGGGCCAGCATCCGGGGCCCCATGGCCCCCAGGTAGATGGGCGTGACCCGGCTGGGCGTGAAGCGCAGGTAGGCCTCCTGGCTCCAGCGCAGGTGACGGCCGGCCAGAGCCATCCGCTCCCCGCGCAGGAGCCCCCGCACCGCCAGGATGGTCTCCCGCATCAGGCCCAGGGGCCGCTCCTGGACCAGGCCGATCCACTTGAGGAAGTCGCCCGCGCCGGCAGCCAGGCCCAGGTTGAAGCGCTGGCCGCTCAGTTCGTCCAGGGTGGCGGCCAGCATGGCCAGCTCCCCGGGGTGGATGGTGTAGGGGTTGAGGATGCCGCTGCCGATCTGGATGCGCCGGGTGGCCTGGGCCATGGCCGCCAGGATCACCGGGGCGCTGCGCAGGAAGAGGTCGTTGGAGACCCAGATCTGGTGGAAGCCGGCGGCCTCCGCGGCCTGGGCCAGGGCCACATACTCGGGCAGAGGCAGGTCGTTGTTCAGGCGCAGGCTGAAGCGCATCTCAGGGACCCCCGGCGCCCACCACCGCCTCGGCCTCCATCTCCACCAGGTGATCCGGGCTCACCAGCCGGGCCTCCACCAGGGTGTTCACCGGGCGGATGTGGCCGAACCGCTCCCCGTGGACCCGGGCCACCTGCTCCCAGTGGCGGATGTCGCTGACAAAGATGCGGACCCGCACCACGTCCTCCAGGCGTCCGCCCAGGGCCTGGATAGCCGCCTGGATCTTGTCGATGATGAAGCGGGCCTGGGCGGCAGGATCGCCCGGCCCCACCACCTGGCCATCCGGCCCGCTGGCTGTGGTCCCCGCCACCAGGATGCGATCCCCGATGCGCAGGGCCCGACTGTAGCCAGCCATCTCCTCCCAGGGAGTGCCGCTGCTGTAGATCTCTTTCGTCATGGCTGCTCCCTTGGCATGGTCAACAGGCTCGCTTGCGACAGAAACGCCCTCGCAACAGTCGCCCCCCGCTCTCCACTCTCCATTCTCCAGTCTCCAATCACTAATCACCAATCGCCACTCCCCCGCACCTACTCCACCACGTGCAGATCCTGGAAGCCCTGGGTCAAGGGCTCGCCCCCCTCTGGACCGACCACCACCACATCCTCCACCCGGGCGCCCAGGCGGCGAGGAATGAAGATGCTGGGCTCCACGGTGAAGCACATGCCCTCCTCCAGGACCGTCTCGTCCCCGGCGGTGAGGAAAGGGGGCTCGTGGACGTCCATGCCGATGCCGTGGCCCAGGCGATGGCGGAAGGCCTCCCCGTAGCCCCCCTCCTGGATGACCCGTCGGGCCGCGGCGTCGGCCTGGGCACAGGTGTTTCCGGCCCGCAGAGCCCGGATGCCCGCGGCCTGGGCGGCCATCACCAGTCCATAGCAGCGCCGGTACTCCGCGTCCGGCTCCCCGAAGAAGACGGAGCGGCCGTAGTCGTAGCAGTAGCCCTGGTAGGCCGCGCCGAAGTCGAAGGAGACGGAGACCGGCGGCTCCAGGGGGACCTGCAGCACCTCTGCCCGGTTGGTGAAGTCGAAGGGGTAGTTGGGCCCCATGTTGTAGAAGGCGGTGACGAAGGAGTGGGTATCCGCGCCGTGGCGCTTGAGCTGGTAGTTCACCTCGGTGATGAGGTCCAGGTTGGTCATGCCGTGGCGCAGGCGGGCCAGGGTGGCCTGGTAGGCGGCCTCGGTGATCTCTCCGGCCCGACGCAGCAGCGCCTGCTCCTCCGGGTCCTTGATCCGACGCAGCGGCCCCAACACCGTGGAGGCCCGCCGGAAGGTGGCCCGGGGGCGCAGATCCTGCAGGTGTAGCAAGGTCTCGGCCCAGGTCCGATCCCCGATGCCGATGACGGCCGTGGAGGAGATCCCCAACGCGTTCAGAACCTGGGCAGCCAGGGCTGTGGGATCGCCGGTATCCGGCAGGATGTGGAGAGCGTGGCCTGGCACCTGGCCCAGGTGGAACTCGGCCAACATCCGAGGCAGGGTGAGGACGGGCTCGCCCTGGCGAGGGATCCAGCCCCCGGTGAGCCATTCGCCGGGATAATGGGTGCTGCCGAAGTTGGGCTCCTCCCGGGGGACGCCGGTCAGATAGTGGAGGTCCGCGGAAGGCGGGAGGAAGAGGAGATCCACTCCCAGAGCGGCCATGCGCTGTTGGGTGCGCACAAGGCGGGTCTCGTAGTCGGGCATGGATGTCTCCTGGTGCTCGATGGATCGACGTCGGCGCCGCGCTCGAAGCGGAATGGCGTGAGGGGGCTCACACGTTCCCCCGCAGTCGGGGATCCAGGGCATCCCGGATGCCGTCGCCGATGAAGTTGAAGGCCATGACCACGGTGAAGATGGCCAGACCCGGAAACGCGGCCATCCACCACTGGTCGAAGTACTCGATGCCGTCGGCCACCATGCGTCCCCATTCCGGGGTGGAGGGCTCCGGCCCCAGGCCCAGGAAACTGAGCCCCGCGAAGACCAGGATGGCGTTGCCCAGGTCGATGGTGGCCAGGACCACGGCCGGGGCCAGGCAGTTGGGCAGCACCGTGCGCAGCAGAATCCGGGATTCTGGAACGCCCAGGGCCCGAGCCGCCTCCACGTACTCCTGGGACTTGACCCCCAGGACCAGGGAACGGACCACCCGGGCGTAGTTGGGCCACCAGACCACCACCATGGCCACCACCGCGTTGACCAGGCTGGGCCCCAGGGCCGCGGCCACGGCCATGGCCAGGATGATGGTGGGAAAGGCCAGGAACACCTCGGTCAGCCGCATGAGCACCTCGTCGAACCAGCCGCCGACGAAACCGGCCAGGGCGCCCACGCCCGTGCCCAGGAGCCCCGCAGCCAGGATCACCAGGATCCCCGCGGGCAGGGAGAGCCGCCCGCCGTAGAGCACCCGGGCGAAGAGATCCCTCCCCAGCTGATCCGTGCCGAACCAGTGGGCTCGGCTGGGAGGCTGTAGCCGGTTGACAATGTCCTGGGCCAGAGGATCGTAGGGGGCCAGGATATCCGCGAACAGGGCAATGAACACCCAGGCACTGAAGATCAGGGTGCCCATCAGGGCCAGGGGGTTGCGGCGCAGAAAGCGGACCGCCCCCACCCAAGGGGCAGGGGCCCCTCCGGGCACAGCCCTGGGCCCGTGGAGGGCAACTTGGCGTGCCATGGCCCGGCTCACCCTGCACGCAGCCGCGGATCCAGGATGAAGTAGAGGACATCCACCACCAGGTTGGTGAGGATGAAGATCAGCGCGATGAGCATGCTCACCCCCATGATCGCGGGGAAATCCAGGGAGGTGGAGGCCCGATACGCGTACTGGCCGATGCCCGGCCAGGCAAAGATGCTCTCCGTCAACACCGTGCCGGCCAACAGGTTGCCGTAGGAGAAGCCGATGACCGTGATCACCGGGAGCAGGGCGTTGCGCAGCGCGTGGCGCAGGGCCACGGTGGTGGGGGACAGCCCCTTGGCCCGGGCCGTGCGGATGTAGTCCTGGCCCAGGACCTCCAGCATGGCCGACCGGGTGATGCGGGCGATGAGCCCGGTGGTGTAGCTGGCCAGGACCAGGGCCGGCAACAGGAGATGGGCCAGGACGTTCCGCAACACCGCTCCGTCGCCCGCCAACACCGCGTCCACCGTGAGCAGCCCGGTGACCCGAGGCGGCGGCGTCAACCCCACGTCGATCCGTCCGGGCCCAGCCGTCCAGCCCAGCCGCGCGTAGAAGACGAACAGGGCCAGGAGGGCCAGCCAGAACACCGGCACGCTGACCCCCAACAGGGAGAGGACCCGCACCCCGTGGTCCAACCAGGTGTTGCGCCGCAACGCCGAGACCAGGCCGAAGGCCACCCCCATGACCATGCCCAGGAACACCGAGGCGGTGGCCAGCTCGATGGTGGCCGGCAGAAAGGCCCGCAGATCCTCCAACACGGGCCGCCTGCTCTTGATGGAGCGGCCCAGATCCCCCTGGAGCAGGTTGCCCAGATAGATCAGGTACTGCTCGTGCACGGGACGATCCAGGCCCCATTCGGCCCGAAAGGCCGCCACGATCTCCGGATCGGACATGGCCTTCTGGCCCAGGTTCGCGGTCACCGGGTCCGCGGGCACAGCGTGGGAGATGACGAACGCGATCAGGGTCACCCCGAACAGCAGGGGGATCGTCAGAAGCACCCGACGCAGGATGTAGCGGTAGATGGGCATGGAACAGAGGCCCGCTTCCAAGGGGTTAAGGGGAGACGGAGGGCGGGGCACCGCCGGGCGAATCCCGGGTCCACGGCGCCCCGCCGACCTGCCGACCGTCTACGGCCTCACTCCTTGACGATCTGGGATACGTCCACCCGCCATTGGGGATTGTAGACGAATCCTCGGATGCGGTTGCTGAGGCCGATCTGGATGCCGGGCTGCAGGATGGGCGCGTAGGGGCCTTTCTCCATCAGGTAGTCCTGCATCTGACGGAACAGCTCCACCCGAGTGTCCGGATCCACGGCCACCTTGAGCCGATCTCGGAGCTCCAGGATGGCCGGGTCCGCGTTCTCGTCCGTCCAGTTGAGGCGCTTGCCCACCACGCCGTCGGGCAGGAACTCCACGTAGTCCAGGGGATCCCGGTAGTCCGGGAGCCACAGCCACAGGCCGAAGGGCTCCGTGCCCTGGCGATAGGCCTCCAGGGCCACCTGGACCTCGGCCGGGGCCAGGGAGACCTGGAAGCCGGCCTCGTTCAGGTCTGCCTGGACCTTCTGGGCAAAGGTCCCGAAGTTCACCCCGGCAAAGGTGAAGTCCGGATAGGCCAGCTCCACGGCCAGGCCGTCCGGGTATCCGGCCTGGGCCAGGAGGGCCCGGGCCTGCTCCACGTCCCGCTGGAGGCCCGAGTTGGGCGGGTACGCGCCCAGGAAGCCCACGGGCAACATGGAGGCCGGGGTCACGGACTGGCCGCCGGCCAGCTGGCGGATCCCCTCGTAGTCCAGGGCATAGCGGACCGCCAACTGGACGGTGGGATCGCTCATGGGCCCGCCGATGTCCGGATCCTGGTTCCCCTTCAGGAAGACCAGGGTGTCGCTCAGGCCCTGGTAGACCACCACATCTGGGTTGGCCTCCAGGGAGGCCACCTGGTCCGCGCTCAGGTCCATGGCGATGTCGATGTCCCCGGCCTCCAACTGGATCTTCTGGGTGGCGGCCTCGGGGATGTTCCGGAAGACCACCCGTTCCACCTGGCCCGGCTCGCCCCAGAAGTTCGGGTTGCGGACCAGGACCGTCTCCACCCCAGGCTCCCACTTCTCCAGAAGATAGGGGCCGCTCCCCGCGGAGTTCTGGTTGAGCCACTCCTCTGCCTGGTCCGTGGTGGCCGCGTCCTCGGCCGCGGTGCCTCCCTGGGCTGCCACCACCTGGCGGTCGACCACGCTGAACGCGCTGAAGACCAGCTTGGCCAGGATGGCCGGGTCCGGGCGGGTCAGGGTCAGGACCACGGTGCGCGGGTCCGGGGCCTCCACCGAGGCGATGGTCTCGGTCAGGAAGGAGGGGTTGCCCTTGATGTACTTGAGCCGGTTGAAGGAGAAGACCACGTCGTCGGCCGTCACCGGATTCCCGGAGGAGAAGACCGCGTCCTCGGCCAGGGTGAAGGTGTAGACCGTGCCGTCATCGGAGATCTCCCAGCTCGTGGCCAGCCCGGGAACCACGGTGTCCACCGAATCCGGGGGAAAGGTGACCAGGGTCTGGTAGGTGGCCTTGTGGACGATGGCGGGCAGGGTTTCGAAGGCCCGGGCGGGATCCAGGGAGGCCGTGTCCTCCGCGATGGCCACGATCAGCGTGGTTCCCTGGACCTCCTCGGTGGCCATCGCGGGCCCTGCTGCCTGTTCCGCAGGCGCGGGCGGGGGTGACACCGGAGCACAGGCAGCCAATACCATGGCCACCACCAGGGACAGGGACAGGATGGAGTACAGGGCGCGCATGGGGTTCCTCCTCTCTCCGAGTAGCGGATCAGGACCTGCCAGTGGAGCCAGCGGGAGACAGAGGAGATCATAGCACAGGGCCTACCCCCACACAAGGCATGTTTTTCCGCCGGGAGATCAGGCCCCCATCCCCCGGGACAGGGTGCCCCCCGACCCGATCCCCGAGCCGCCCTCCACCACCTCCTGGTAGAGCCGGAGCACAGCCCGAGCCGTGGTGTGGGCCGCAAAGCGAGTGCTCCACCGACAGGCCGTCTGCCCCAACCGCTCCCGCATTTCCCGGTCCCCCACCAGCCGGAGGGCCCGCAGGCCGAAGCTCAGGTCGTTGTCCCGGGCCAGCAGGCCCGTCTCGCCGTGGCAGATGACGTCCCGCACCCCTGGGGAGTCGATGCCCACCGCGGGGAGGCCGGCCGCCGCGGCCTCGATGAAGCTGAGCGGATGGACCTCGGTGATGCTGGTGGAGACGAACAGATCGCTCAGGTGCAGGTAGTCCGGCACGTCTTCGTAGGGCACCGGGCCGGTGAGATGTACCCGTTCCCCGGCCTCCATCTCCTGGACCACCCGACGACAGGCCTCCAGCTCCGGGCCGCCCCCGACCATGAGCAGCCGAAAGTGGGGATGTTCCTCCGCCAGGATCGCGCCGATGCGGGCCAGACGGAGGCTGCTCTTCTCGCCGGTGATGCGGCCCACGTACACGGCCACCACCGCATCCAGGGGGATCCCCAGATCCTCCCGCCGGACTCGCCCCGGGGGTGCCCGGAACGCGTCCAGCTCGATGCCATTGGGGATCACCACCACAGGGGCCTTGACCTTCCACTCCTCCCGGATCACCTGGGCCACGCTCTCGCTCGGCGCGATGACCGCGCTGCACCCCTGGCTGAACATCTGGAAGTAGGCCTGGAGCGCGGCCTCGGAGATGGTCTCGGGAACCAGGGGAAGATACTGCTGGACGTAGAGGTCGTACCGGGTGTGGTTGGTGAAGACCAGGGGGATGTTGTAGCGGCGGGCGAAGAAGAGGCCGATGCTGCCGCTGATGAAGGGATGGTGGACGTGGATCACGTCCACCTGGCGCAACAGCTCCCGGCTCCGGGCATCCACGGCCGCGCCGATGTGGTACCCGGTGCCCAGGATGGGGATGCCGGGAAACCGGATCACATTGGGCTCATCCTGTCCGTGACCTCCAGGAGCCCCGGGCACGAAGAGCCAGACCTGTTCCCCCCACTGCTCGAGATAGCGCTTGAGCAGGGCCACATGGTTGACCACCCCGTTGACCACGGGTCTGTAGACGTCGCTGATCAGGGCGATGCGCATGGCCCCTCCAGGTGATGCCTCCCCGGACCCAGGGGCACCGAGCTAGGTGAACCCCGGCGGATCGCTGGCCGGGAAGGTCTCCTCCAGGGCCTCGTCCACCGGATCCCCAGGGCCGGCCTGGGAGCCCGGTGCGCCCGACCTGCCCAGGTCCTGGGTGGACTGGAGCCCCGCGGTCACCAGGTCGAAGTCGGCCCAGCTGAGCGCGGGCCAGATCTCGGTGGAGAAGACCCCGGTGGTGCGCAGGATCACCGCGGCCCGGGCCGCCATGCCGTTGTCCGGGGCCTCGATGATGCTCAGGGTATCGTAGGGGCCCAGGAGCACATAGCTGGCCAACACCCGGACGCTGGGACACTCCTGGGCCAGCCGCTTCCGAGCCCGGGCATGGAGCAGCCCCATCTCGCCGGGCTCCACAATGGCGTCCGGCGTGTAGCGGGTCAACAGGACGAACAGAGGCATAGGCGCTCCTCCACGCGGAGAGCACGACAGGATGGGTGGCTACACTATACCACAGGGCCAACAGGCCCTCCAACGGAGACGGACGAAGGCCGAGAGGGGTTCCCGCATCCCTCGCGGAGCCCCGGAGCACCCCCCCGACGCCCCAGAGGCCGAGGCCCCCTTGCGGGTGCCACCGCCGGGCTCCTGTCCGCAGGACCCATGGATCCCCGAGGCCCATGGATCCACAGAGCCCATGGAGTTGTCGGGGCCGGACAGGCCGGGCTACAATAGCAGCCGGAGAGAAGCCATGGAGCAGAGGAGCATGGAGACGACCCACACCCCCCCGAACCCGCTGGAACCCTTCCTCCAACGCTTCGGGGTGGTCATCCTGGACGGTGCCCTGGCCACGGAGCTGGAACGACGAGGGGCCGACCTGGACGACCCCCTCTGGTCCGCCAAACTCCTCATCGAGGATCCAGAGGCCATCCGCCGGCTCCACTACGACTACCTCCTGGCCGGCGCGGACGTGCTCATCACCGCCACCTACCAGGCCAGCTTCCAGGGCTTCATGGCCCGGGGGATGGACCCGGACCAGGCCGCCGCCCTCATGCGGCTGAGCGTGCGGCTGGCCCAGGAGGCCCGGGACGCCTTCTGGGCCAAGCCGGCCCATCGGGCCGGACGGCTCCGCCCCCTGGTGGCGGCCTCCATCGGCTGCTACGGCGCGTTCCTGGCCGACGGCTCCGAGTACCGGGGAGACTATGGCCTGACCAAACAGGAGCTGATGGACTGGCACCGTCCCCGCATGGCCGTGTTGGCGGAAACGGGCGCGGACCTCTTCGCGTGCGAGACGATCCCGTGCCGGGTGGAAGGGGAGGCGCTGGTGGAGCTCCTGGAGGAGTTCCCCCACATGCCGGCCTGGCTCAGCTTCAGCTGCTGCGACCCGGAGCACGTCTGCCACGGCGAGCCCTTTGCCGCGTGCGTGGCCCTGGCCGACCGCTCGCCCCAGGTGGTGGCCGTGGGGCTCAACTGCACGCCCCCGCCCTTCGTGGAACCCCTGCTGCGCAGAGCCCGAGCCGCCACCCCCAAGCCCCTGGTCTGCTACCCCAACAGCGGGGAACAGTGGGACCCCACGGCCCGCTGCTGGGTGCCAGGGACCGGGCTCACCGACTTCACGGAGCCCGCTCGGCTATGGTACGCGGCCGGAGCCCGGATCGTGGGGGGATGCTGCCGCACCCGGCCGGAGGACATCCGGGCCATCGCCCAGGTGCTGCGGGAAGAGGGCCCGGCCCGCCCGGGGTCGACTCATCCAGGGAGCCGCCCCGCGTTGTAGATCCACCAGTTGTACCCCAGGTAGATGGCCAACATCACCGCGCCGTTCCAGCGCCGCATCACGTGGGGACGGGGCAGGACCAGGAGCAGGGGCAGGACGGCCACCACCATCATCACCGGGAAATCCAGGGTGCGCATGGTCAGGGGCGCGGGCAGGGGCTTCACCAGGGCCACGATGCCCACGATGGCCAGCATGTTGAAGAGGTTGCTGCCCACCAGGTTGCCGATGGCGATGTCCTCCTCCTTGCGGACCGCGGCCACCGCAGAGGTGGCCAGCTCCGGCAGACTGGTGCCCAGGGCCACCAGGCTCAGGCCGATGATCAGCTCGCTGACCCCGAAGTGGCGGGCGATGAACTGGGCCGAGTCCACCAGCCAGTTGGAGCCGGTGACCAGGGCCACGATGCCGATGAGCACCAGGACCAGGTTGCGCAGGATCCCCAGCGGGGTGCCGTCCTTCTCCACGTCCAGCACCTCCTCGGTGAACTCCACCGCCTCCAACTGCTCCTCCGGCGGCAGCTCCCGCACGGTGACGTAGCTGTACGCGGTGAAGGCCAGGATCCCCGCGGTCAGCAGCCCTCCCTCCAGCCGACTGATGGTGCCGTCCCAGGCCATGCCCCAGAAGACCAGAGAGACGGCCAGCATGATGGGGTACTCCCGGTAGAGCAGCTGCCGCTCCACAGGCATGGGGGAGAGGACAGAGACCACCCCCAGGATCAGCCCCAGGTTGGCGATGTTGCTGCCCACCACGTTGCCGATGGCCAACTGCGCGGTCTGGTCTCCTTGGAGGTTGGCGATGAGGCTGACCAGCAGCTCCGGCAGGCTGGTGCCGAAGGCCACCACGGTCAGGCCGATGACCACCGGCGAGATGTTCAGCCGCAGGGCCAGGCGGCTGGCTCCTCGGACCAGGAACTCCGCGCCGCCGAGCAGCAGGGCGAAACCGCCCAGGAACTGCAGGGTGTTCAGGAGCAGTGGACTCATAGAGGCCTCGGTTGCACGTGTGGATGGATGACGGATCGATCCGCGCTAGGAGGTGGGCGACACATCCCGTACCAGGCGGCCCTGCATGCTCCATGGGCCCGTCCAGGTGATGAGCACCTGGACCAGACGCCCCCGCAGCTCCTCATCGCTCTCCAGGAAGACCAGCTTGTTCTGCCGCGTCCGGCCCCGCCACTTGCCCTTGTGTCGGTCCTCCACCAGGACCTCCACCGTCTCTCCCAGCAGCCGGGCGTTGATCTCCGCGCAGATCCGCTCCTGGAGCCGCTCCAGGGCCTTGTGGCGACGGACCTTCTCGGCCTCGGGCACATCGTCCACCATGCGTCGGGCGCTGACGGTCCCCGGCCGGGGGCTGTACCGGGCCAGGTGGGCCTTGTCCAGCTTCAGCTCGGCCAGCAGATCGTAGGTGTCCTGGAACTGTTCCGCGGTCTCGCCCGGAAAGCCCACAATGATGTCCGTGTGGACGGCCACCCCCGGGATGGTCTCCCGGATGCGGTGGACCAGCTCCCGGTACTCCTGGGCGGTGTAGCCCCGACGCATCCGGGCCAACACCTGGTCGTTGCCCGCCTGGACCGGCACCTCGATGTGCTCGCATACCTTGGGCAGGTCCCGGACCGCCGCGAGGATCCGTGGGTCCATGTAGCTGGGATGGCTGGTCAGGAAACGGATCCGCCACAGGCCTGGGATCTCGTGGACCGCGTGGAGCAGGTCGGCCAGATCCGGTCCTCCGGCACGGCCGTTCTCCCGCCAGTCGTAGCCGTAGCGATCCACGATCTGGCCCAGCAAGGTCACCTCCCGAACCCCCTGGGCCACCAGGCCTCGAACCTCGGCCACGATCTCGTCCAGTGGGCGACTGCGCTCCACCCCTCGGCGGAAGGGAATGATGCAGAAGGTGCACGCGTGGCTACAGCCGTAGACCACGGGCACGTACGCGGCCACCGGCGCGGGGCCCCGCAGGGACAGGTGGCGGATGGACTGGCTGGAGCCGGAGGGCTGCAGGGTGTCCTGGAGCCGATGGCGCCGGGCCACCTGCTCCCGCTCCAGCCGGGACATCTCGGCCGCGATCTCCGCCTCCTGCAGGTGGCCGATGAGAGGACCGGCCTCGCTGGGCGGCATGAAGACATCCACGAAGGGGAACCGTTCCCGCAGCTTGGGATTGGGCTTGATCCCCACCATGCACCCCATGAGGGCCAGGGTGCGGCCGGGTCTGCGGGCCTTCCAGGGCTTCAGGCTGCCCAGCTTGCCGATGGCCTTGTCCTCCGCGCTCTGGCGCACCACACAGGTGTTGAGGACCACCACATCCGCGTCGTCCAGGCGGTCCGTGGGCTCGTAGCCGATCTTCTCCAGCTCCGCGGCCACATGGTTGCTGTCGGCCACGTTCATCTGACAGCCGATGGTCCAGATGTGGTACTTGCCCCGCAGGGAGGTGTCCCCAGGGCTCCCATCCCGGGGCCTGGTGGCCACCTCCAGGATCTCGGGGTTGGGACTCGGGTTGCGCAGGCCCATGTTCTCCTCCTGGGATCCGGTGTACGCCGGGCAGGAAAGACGGACAACACGTGGCACACCACGACGGCCGGGCGGGCACGCCACTCTCCCCATTGTAGTTGGAGGGAGGAAAGGGTGTCAAAACCGGTGGGTGAAACGTCCCAGGGCAGGGCCGGACGGGCGGGGTCCATCCCGCGCCCGGGCAAGGCGCGGGCACCGTCCTCACCGGGGGATCCTGCCCAGCCGGATCTGCTGGCCGGCCACCTCCAGCCACAGGTCCCGGTCACCGCCCTCGTAGAGGAGGGCAAACCGGCCGCGGATCAGGTCGCCGGGCTGCCACAGGGCTGTGGGGTAGGTCTCGCCGGCCAGCGGCCCCGACACCACCTGGGCCCCCAGCCGCAGGGTCAGGGCCATGTCCGGGGGCCAGTCCGGGGGCAGGGGATCCGGTGCCTGCCAGTAGAGGGTCACCTGGACCCACTGGCCGGGGAGGACGGGGGTGTTCGGCGCGTGGGCAAAGCCCCGGCGGTACACGTCCGCGCCCAACAACACCACCGGCCCGAGCCGCCGCTGAACCCGTCGCTGGATGGCCAGGATGTCCGGGGGCAGCGGGCGTGTCGGTCGGATCACCTGGACCGGTGGGAAGCCCATCCATGCAGAGGCGGCCGGCCCAGGACCGACGTCCACCGGCAGGCGCTCGCCGGAATCCGGGTCGTACAGGGCCAGCAACAGCCGATAGCGTCCGGGGGGTGTTCCCGGAGGCACGTAGATCCCCTGTCGGTCCCGGATCTCCTCGCCGGCCCGCCAGGTCACCGTGGGCCGGCTTCCCCCCACCGGTTCCCCGTCCCGTTGCGCCCACACCTGATCCCGGGGATCCAACACCTGGAGGGTGACCTTGAAACGCCGGTCGGGGGTGCCCAGAGCCCGCCATCCCAGCTCCACCGGCAGCACATCCCCCGGCGTCACGGCCATCTCCCTGGGCAGGCACACCTCCCTCAG
>JALSIX010000096.1 GCA_026989655.1 Caldilineaceae bacterium | reverse complement strand
CCCAGCCCCGTCGTCGGCCCGAGAGACGAAGACCCTTTGCTCCACCGTGCGCACGGCGCAGCCCCACCCGGTTGCGCCGTGTTCTCTTTTTTTCGGGCCATCGCAATTCGGGCCATCGCAAGGGGGCCGGGATCCCGTATTGACAAAAGCCGCGCCCCCTCGTTACAATTAGGCCAGATAGGCCCAAGTGGTGATGGAGACGCGTCGCACCACAGCCCCCACGGATGTGCCCACGGCAGACACAGGGTCAACGGGTGAACCCCTCCACCGATCTCCCGTCCCGTGCGTGCCACCACCGAAGAAGACCGGGCAGACGGGACACCCGTTTGGCAGAGATGACCGGCTAAATTCTGGACCCTCCACCGCACCTTGTCAGCCGATACAGTGTACAGACGGCTCGGCCCGACCTCGACTTCCGGTGGGCCTGCCCCGTCGGACGGGCCTCCACACCGCCTTCGCCCAGGCGCCGGGCAAGGCCCCGAACGGGAACGGATATTACGGCCTCACCGTTGTCCTATGTAGTACGATTGCGGTGTTCGTTCGGCAGAGCACCCGAGCCAACCCGAGGTAGAGAGACCTATGTCTGACAAATTGGACCGATTCACGAAACGAGCCCGGCGGGTTCTCACCCTGGCCCAGGAAGAGGCCCTACGCCTGAACCACAACTATATCGGCACCGAACACCTGCTGCTGGGCCTGGTCCGGGAGGAGAACAGCGTTGCGGTCAAGGTGCTGCGGGAGCTGGGCGTGGAGCCGGCCCAGGTCATCCGGGCCGTGGAGCGGACCGTGGGCCGGGGCGAGCGCCCCCCCTTCGGCAAGCCCACCTTGGCCCCCCGCACCAAGCGGGTCATCGAGCTGGCGGTGGAGGAGGCCCGGATGATGGGCCACCACTACATCGGCACCGAACACCTGCTGCTGGGCCTGGTCCGAGAAGGGGAGGGCATCGCGGTGAACGTGCTCCGGGGCCTGGGCATCAACCTGGACCGCATCCGCACCCAGACGGCCCGGAACATCCTGCAGAGCCAGGCCCAGAACAAGGAGCGGCAGAAGAAGGAGTCCAAGACCCCGCTGACCGACCAGCTGGGCATGGACCTGACCGCGGCCGCGGAGGAGGACAAGCTGGATCCCGTCATCGGCCGGCAGGCCGAGATCGAGCGGGTCATCCAGATCCTGAGCCGCCGGACCAAGAACAACCCGGCCCTCATCGGCGAGCCGGGCGTGGGCAAGACGGCCATTGTGGAGGGGCTGGCCCAGCGCATCGTGGAGGGGGATGTGCCGGAACCCCTGCTCAACAAGCGCATCCTCATGCTGGACGTGGGCAGCCTGGTGGCCGGCACCATGTATCGGGGCCAGTTCGAGGAGCGGCTGAAGAAGGTCATCGAGGAGATCATCAACAGCGGCGCCATCCTCTTCATCGACGAGGTCCACATGTTGGTGGGCGCGGGCGCGGCCGGCAGCAGCGTGGACGCGGCCAACATCCTCAAGCCGGCCCTGAGCCGGGGAGAGCTCCAGGTCATCGGCGCCACCACCCTGGACGAATACCGCAAGTACATCGAGAGCGACGCGGCCCTGGAACGCCGCTTCCAGCCCATCCTGGTGGAAGAGCCCGGCATCGAGGAGACCATCGAGATCCTCAAGGGCATCAAGAGCCGCTACGAGGACCACCACCAGCTCGTCATCACCGATGAAGCCATCGAGGCCGCGGCCCACCTGGCCGCCCGCTACGTCCCCGACCGCTTCATGCCGGACAAGGCCATCGACCTCATCGACGAGGCCGGCAGCCGAGTGCGCATGTACAAGGCCCCCCACGCGGCCAACCTGCGCGAGACCTTCCGCACCCTGAAGAAGCTCCAGAAGGAGAAGGAACAGGCCCTGGAGATGCAGCGCTTCGACGACGCCATCGACCTCCGCTACCGAGAGGTGGAGCTGGAGGCCAAGCTGGAGAAGCTGCGGGAAGGGTGGAAACAGGTGGCCAACCGGCCCCAGGTGACCGCAGACGACATCGCGGAGGTGGTCTCCATGTGGACCGGTATCCCCGTCCACCGGATGGCCGGCGAGGAGAAGGAGCGGCTCCTCCAGATGGAGGAGGAGCTGAAGAAACGGGTGGTGGGCCAGAGCGAGGCCATCCAGGCCATCAGCAAAGCCGTGCGCCGAGCCCGAGCCGGCCTGAAGGACCCCCGACGGCCCATCGGTACCTTCATCTTCCTGGGCCCCACCGGCGTGGGCAAGACCCATCTGGCCAAGGCCCTGGCCGAGTTCCTCTTCGGCAGCGAGGAGGCCCTGATCAAGCTGGACATGAGCGAGTTCATGGAGCGACACAACGTCAGCCGGCTGGTGGGGGCCCCGCCGGGCTACGTGGGCTACGAGGAGGGCGGACAGCTCACCGAGGCCGTGCGCCGCCGCCCCTACTCGGTGATCCTGCTGGACGAGATCGAGAAGGCCCACCCCGAGGCCTTCAACATCCTGCTCCAGATCATGGAGGACGGCTACCTGACCGACGCCAAGGGACGACGGGTGGACTTCCGCAACACCCTGATCCTGATGACCAGCAACATCGGCGCCAAGTGGATCCAGGGGGCCCGGGGACTGGGCTTCACCATCGCCAGCGACGAGGAGTCCCGGCTGGAGAGCGAGTACGAGAAGATGAAGGGCCGGGTGATGGAGGCCCTGCGCAAGACCTTCCGGCCCGAGTTCCTGAACCGGCTGGACGGTGTCATGGTCTTCCACAGCCTGAGCAAACAGGAGATCACCCAGATCGTGGAGCTGGAGCTGCGCACCCTCCGCATGCAGCTCGCGGAACAGGACATGGAGCTGGTCCTCACCGAGGCGGCCCGCCTGGCCATCGCGGAGGAAGGCTACAACCCCGAGTACGGCGCCCGCCCCCTCCGCCGGGTCATCCAGAGCCGCATCCAGGACCCGCTGAGCGAAGCCCTTCTGGCCAACGAGTTCAAACCCGGCGACACCATCCAGGTGGACTACCGGGAGATGGAGACCGAGGACGGCGAGAAGGAGGAGCGCTACGTCTTCGAGGCCATCGCCCACCGGGACACGGACGACGAGGACTCGGAGACCACCGCGGCCATCGAGGCCATGCTCCAGTAGAGCTTCCCCCGGATCTGTACCCAGAGAGAGGAGGACCGGCGCCGGCTCCGGGCGCCGGTCCTTTTTCGTCCGCCCACCCCAGGCCCCCGCCCCGGCCAGACACACCCGAACCCGGCAGGAGACCGAACGCCCAACAGGCAAACCAGGCCCCTCGCCCCGGTCCCTGCCTGGGCCGGAGAACGGAAAAACGCGGTTTGTCCAGGAACCCTTCTGCCGGTAAGATAGAGGTCAACGGGTCGCCCCAACCCGCGGCCCCCAGGTCCCATCCCAGCCACAAGGAGCGACCATGGCCTTCGAACCCCTGCCCCGGGTCAAGGAGAGTTTCCGACGCATCACCCGGCAGCTGGAGCCTCCCCCACGGTGGCTCTTCGGGGCCGGTCCATCCAATGTCTCGCCCCGGGTGCTCCAGGCCATGAGCACCCCCACCGTGGGTCCCCTGGATCCGGCCTTCCTGCCCCTGGTCCGGGAGACCCAGGACCTGCTGCGCTATCTGTTCCAGACCAGCAACCGCTTCACCCTGCCCATCAGCGGCACCGGCAGCGCGGCCATGGAGGCCGCCATCGCGAACCTGGTGGAGCCCGGTGATGTGGTCCTGGTGCTGGTGAACGGCTACTTCGGCGAAAGGCTATGCGAAGTGCTCCGGCGCTACGGCGCGGACGTCCGTCGACTGGAGCGCCCCTGGGGCCAGGTCTTCTCCCTCCAGGAGATCCAGGCCGGCCTGGTGGATCACCGCCCCGCCATCCTGGCCCTGGTCCACGCGGAGACCTCCACCGGGGCCGAGCAGCCCCTGGCCGAGATCGGCCCCCTCTGCCGCCGGTACGATGCCCTCCTGGTGGTGGATGCGGTCTCCTCCCTGGGCGGGGTGCCCCTCTTCACCGATGAGTGGGCGATCGACGTGGTCTACGGGGCCAGCCAACACTGCCTGAGCTGCCCCCCGGGCATCGCGCCCCTCACCATGAACGAGCGGGCCCTGGACAAGGTCCGCCGCCGCCAGGTCCCCCTGAGCACCTGGTACTTCGACACGGCCCTGCTGGCCCAGTACTGGGACCCGGAGATCCAGAGCTACCACCACACCATCCCGGTGAACCTCCTCTACGCGCTGCGGGAGGCCCTGCGCATGGTGGCCGAGGAGGGGCTGGTGGAGCGGTGGCAGCGCCACCGCACCAACGCGGAGCTCCTGTGGCTGGGGCTGGAGGACATGCGCCTGGAGTGCCACGTGGCCTCTCCCCACCGGCTGGCCACCCTCACCGCGGTGCGGGTGCCCGAGGTGGTGAACGGCCCGGCCGTGGTCCGCTTCCTGCTCGAACACTACAACATCGAGATCGCCGACGGGCTGGGAACCCTGAAGGGCCGGGTGTGGCGCATGGGCCTCATGGGCTACAACAGCCGGGCCTCCAACGTCATGCTGTTGCTCAAGACCCTGGAGGACGCGCTCCGCCAGGCGCGGGCGTGAGGGCCCGGTGTGCCCCTCCGCCCTGCCCGCGCCGCCGGACACACCGGACACGCCGTCCCCATCCCGACACCCCAACCAACCCGACACCCCAACCAAGAGGAGCGTGAAGATGACCGCACGAGTGGGCTTCATCGGACTGGGCATCATGGGTCGAGGGATGGCCCGGAACATCCTCCGGGCCGGCTTTCCCCTGACCGTGTGGAACCGGACCCCCAGCCGGATGGATCCCCTGGTCCAGGCTGGAGCGCAACCCGGCAAGGACCCCGCAGACGTGGCCGCCCAGAGCGAGATCGTGGTCCTCTGCGTCAGCGACACCCCGGACGTGGAGGAGGTCCTCTTCGGGGCCCATGGGGTGGTCCAGGGTGCCCGGCCCGGCACCCTGGTCATCGACTGCAGCACCATCAGCCCCCAGGCCACCGTGGCGTTCGCCCAGCGGCTGGGCGAACGGGGCGTCCACATGCTGGATGCCCCGGTCAGCGGCGGCAGCGAGGGCGCGGAGCAGGGCACCCTGAGCATCATGGTGGGCGGGGACCCCGAGGACGTGGACCGGGCCATGCCCGTCTTCCAGGCCATGGGGAAGGCCATCACCCATGTGGGGGGCCACGGCGCCGGACAGACGGTGAAGCTGGTGAACCAGATCCTGGTGGTGGGCAACTGCCTGGCCATGTGCGAGGCCCTCCTCTTCGCCCAGGCCGGCGGCGTGGACCTGGAGAAGTGCCTCCAGGCGGTGACCCAGGGGGCCGCGGGAAGCTGGATGCTGAGCCACCGGGGCCCCCAGATCCTCCGACGGGACTGGCGTCCGGGCTTCACCATCGATCTCCAACAGAAGGACGTGCGGCTGGTCCTGGGAGAGGCGGACGCGCTGGGGGTGCCGGTGATGGTGTCCAGCCTGGTCTTCCATCTGTACCGGACCCTCCAGAGGCGGGGCCTGGGCCACCAGGGCAACCACGCGCTGATCCAGGCCCTGGAGCACCTGAGCGATATCGTGGTGGGAACCGAGGAGGCCCCCTCTCATGGAGAGGCCGCGTGAGCCCCAAGGGGAGGCCGCGCCGGCCTTCTGGGTGCGGGATGTGCCCGTCCACGGGCGGCTGATCCTGGCCCCCATGGCCGGGTTCAGCGATCTCCCCTATCGCTCCCTATGCCACGAACACGGTTCGGCCATGAGCTACACCGAGTTCGTCTCGGCCCAGGCCGTGGTCCACGGGGGCAACCCCCGCACCTGGGAGATGTTGGCCTACGCGCCCCACGAGCGGCCCATGGTCTTCCAGATCTTCGGCCACGCGGTGGAGACCCTGGTGGAGGCCGCCGTGCGCCTGGAGGAACGGGGCCCCTCCATCATCGACATCAACATGGGGTGTTCCACCCGCAAGGTCAGCGGCCGGGGTGCGGGCGCGGGCCTGCTCAAGGACCCGGCCCAGATCGGCCGCATCTTCAGGGCCCTGACCCGAGCCCTCTCCGTGCCCGTGACGGGCAAGATCCGGCTGGGCTGGGATGCCCAGTCCCTGAACTACCGGGACGTGGTGAAGGCCATGGTGGACAACGGCGCGGCCCTGGTCGCGGTCCACGGCCGGACCAAGGCCCAGGGCTACTCCGGGCGGGCCAACTGGGACGCCATCGCGGAGATCGTGGAGATGGCCGGGGTGCCCGTGCTGGGCAACGGGGACGTGGTCCAGGTGGCCGATATCCACCGGATGTTCGCCCACACCGGCTGCGCGGGCATCATGATCGGCCGGGGGGCCATCGGCCACCCCTGGATCTTCCAGTACCGGGACCGACACCAGGTGCCCTTCCCGGAGAAGGCGGCCTTCATGCGACACCACTTCCGCCGCATGTGCCAGTTCTACGGCGAGCGGCGGGCGGTGATCCTGTTCCGCAAACATGTAGCCCGCTACCTCAAGGGGTACACCGGCATCCGGGATCTCTTCCTCCAGATGGTCCAGGTGGACTCGGCCCACCGTTTCGAGCTCCTGCTCCGGGCCCTGGAAGCTCGCCTGGGGGCATCGACAGCCCTGGGGGACAGAGCCGCCCCAGAATTGACACAGGCCCCCTCCGGCCTCTAAAATAGCCAGGAGCGGATAGGGCCCTCGGACAGCATCGGTCGGTCCGGGGCGCCGCTCCTGGCCTTCGGGCCCCCTATCCATGGGGGTGGAGCTGTGGACACCCTCTCTCTTCTATGCGCCATCGAACGCTCCTTCTGATCCTCCTGGTCCTGGTAGCCGCGGCAGGCTGGCTCGGCTACCGGCGTTTTGGCCCCGCCCAGGCCGCCCCGGGGCCCTCCCCCGCCTACGAGACCGTCCAGGTGACCCGGGGGTCCATCAGCAGCACGGTCAGCGCCACGGGCAGCATCGAGCCGGAGGCCCAGGTCTCCCTCTCCTTCCGCGCGCCGGGCCGGGTGGCCCAGGTGCTGGTGACCGTGGGCCAGGCGGTGGAGGAGGGCCAGCTCCTGGCCTCCTTGGACGTGACGGACCTGGAGCTGGCCCTGGAGCAGGCGGACATCTCCCTGCAGATCCGCCGGGCCCAACTGGCCAAGCTGGAGAAACCGCCCTCCGCGGAGGACATCGCCGCGGCCCAGGCCGCGGTGTTGGTGGCCCAGGCCAGTGTGGCCAGCGCGGAGGCCGCCCTGGAGAGCGCCCAGGCCGCGTACCGACAGCTCCTGGCCGGCCCCACGGAGGCCGAGCTGAAGGTGAAGGAGGCGGCTGTCCGCCAGGCCGAGGCCAACCTACGCCAGGCCCAGGCCGCCTACGACCAGGTGAAGCACCTGCCCAACGTGGGGGCCTTGCCCCAGGCCGCCCAGCTCGAACAGGCCACCATCGCCTACGAGAGCGCCCTGGCCCAGTTCGAGCTGGCCAGCCAACCGCCCACCGAAGCCCAGATCGCCCAGGCCCTGGCCCAGATCGCCCAGGCCGAACTGAGCCTCCAGCAGGCCCGCAGCAACCTGCTCCAGGCCCAGAACACCCTGGACAGGCTCCTGGAAGGTCCCTCGGAGGAGGACCTGGAGATCGCCCGCGCCCAGGTACGCCAGGCCGAGCTGAGCCGACGACAGGCCCAGATCAGCCTGGAGAACGCCCAGCTTCGGGCGCCCTTCGATGGGGTGGTCAGCCTGGTGAACATCCGCCAGGGCGAGCTCTACAGCGGCGGGCTCCCTGCCATCCGGCTGACCGACCTGGACCGCTTCCACATGACCGTGCTGGTGGACGAGATCGACGTGCGCCAGGTCCAGGTGGGCCAACCCGTGCGCCTGAGCCTGGATGCCCTGCCCGACCTGGAGCTCACCGGCCAGGTGACCCAGATCTCCCCCACCGCGGTGGAGGTGGGCGGCGCCATCGCCTACGAGGTGGAGATCGTGCCCGACGCCACGGACGCGCCGCTGCGGGCCGGCATGAGCGCCACCGCGATCATCGTCACCGCGCAGGTGGACAACGTCCTCCGGGTGCCCAACCGCTACATCCAACTGGACCGGGAGTCGGGCCGGGCCTTCGTCCACAAGGTGGTGGATGGCCAGCCCGTGCTGCAGGAGATCCGCATCGGCCTGCGCAACGACCGCTACAGCCAGGTCCTGGCCGGGCTGGACGAGGACGACGAGCTGGCCCTGGTGCGGGTCAGCAGCGAGGAGGAGCTGCGCCGGGCCCTCTTCGGCGGCAACTGAGGCGCCAGGGACAACGAGGCCATGTCCAGACAACGGTCGGCAGAGTGGAACGGCCGGGCCGGCTCCCCCGAGGCCAAGCCCCCGGCCCTCGTCCAGGCCCGGGGCCTGGTCAAGATCTACCGGATGGGCGACGTGGAGGTCCATGCCCTCCGGGGGGTGGACCTGGAGATCCAGCCCGGTGAGATGGTGGCCATCATGGGCCCCAGTGGGAGCGGCAAGTCCACCTTGATGAACATCATCGGCTGCCTGGACGTGCCCACCGCGGGCACCTACCGGCTGGACGGCACGGACGTGGGCTCTCTGGACGACGGCCAACTGGCCGAGATCCGCAACCGGAAGATCGGCTTCGTCTTCCAGAACTTCAACCTGTTGCCCCGGACCTCGGCCCTGGACAACGTGGAACTGCCCCTGATCTACGCGGGGCTCTCCGGCCGGGAGCGCCGACGCCGGGCCGCGGAGATGCTGGCGATGGTGGGCCTGGGCGACCGCCAGGAGCACAGGCCCAACGAGCTCTCCGGCGGCCAACAGCAGCGGGTAGCCATTGCCCGAGCCCTGGTCAACCGCCCCAAGCTGATCCTGGCCGACGAGCCCACCGGCAACCTGGATACCCGCACCAGCGACGAGATCATGCGCCTGTTCCAGCGGCTGAACCGGGAGCAGGGCATCACCATCGTCTTCGTCACCCACGACCCCGAGACCGCGGCCTACTGCGACCGCATCGTCCACATCCGGGATGGGCGCATCGAACGGGAGGAGCGGCAGGCCCGACGCGCCGAGGAGGACGGGCCCGAACCGGTGGAGGCCGTGCCATGATCTACGAATCCGTCCGCATCGCCATGGGGGCCCTGGCGGCCAACAAGCTGCGCTCCGCGCTGACCATGCTGGGCATCATCATCGGCGTGGCCGCGGTCATCGCCCTCCTGTCCATCGGCCGAGGGGTGGAGAAGTACGTGGCGGACCAGTTCGCCAGCGCGGGCACCAATCTCCTCTTCATCGTCCCCGGCCAACTCACCGGAGGCCCCCCGGGCAGCCGCAACCGAAGCGGACAGCTCACCCTGGGGGACGCCCGGGCCATCGGCGACCCCCTGCGGGTGCCCGACGTGGTCGCAGTGGCCCCCGAGGTCACCGGCGGTGCCGTGGTCTCCCGGGGCAAGGCCAACATGCGGGTGACCGTCAGCGGCACCACGCCGGCATACCGGGAGGTCCGCTCCTGGAACCCCGCCCTGGGGGACTTCATCCGCCAGAGCGACGTGGACGAGCGCAGCCGGGTGGCCGTCCTGGGGAGCCAGGTCTACCAACGGCTCTTCGATCCCGACGAGTACCCCGTCGACCAGACCATCCGCATCAACAACCTGGTCTTCCGGGTCATCGGGGTCATGGAGGAGCGGGGCGGCAGCAGCTTCGGCAGCATGGACGAACGGGTCTTCATCCCCCTGACCACGGCCCAGGATCGGCTCTTCCGGCGCAAGACCATCAGCGGCGACTACCGGGTCGACGTGATCTTCGCGTCCGTGGTCAGCCCCGAGCGCATGGAGGCGGCCCAGGAACAGATCGCGGAGCTCCTGCGGGAGCGGCACAACATCGCCTATCTGGACGAGGACGACTTCAGCATCATCAACCAGAAGGACCTGCTCTCCATCTTCGGCGACATCCTGGGCGCGTTGACCCTGTTCCTGGGGGCCATCGCGGGCATCAGCCTGCTGGTGGGCGGCATCGGCATCATGAACATCATGTTGGTCAGCGTCACCGAGCGCACCCGGGAGATCGGCCTCCGCAAGGCCGTGGGCGCCAAACGGCGGGACATCCTCTACCAGTTCCTCGTCGAGGCGGTGACCCTGGCGGTCATCGGAGGGTTGTTGGGCATGGCCCTGGGCGTCGGCGGCGCCCAGGCCATCTCATCCCTCATCGACAGCTTCGACGCGGTGGTGGGGCTCGACGCCATCCTGGTCTCCATCCTCTTCTCCATGGCCGTGGGCCTGTTCTTCGGCATCTACCCCGCCTACCGGGCCAGCCAGCTCCACCCCATTGATGCCCTCCGCTATGAGTAGCCCCTTCCGGCTTCTCGCGGCCTCCCTCCACCGTCCGGGGCACGGCCGAGCCCTGGCAGAGCCCCCGGGGGCCGACGGCCCCGGCGTCTCCCGGAACACCCCGCCCCGCCCCGCCCGGGCCCTGCCGAGCCGGGGCTGGTTTCTCCTGCTCGCGCTGCTATGGACCCTGGGAATGGCGGCCTGCGGTCGCCCATCGCGCCAAGCACCTACCCCCCTACCTCCAGGAACCCCGCTCCCCCAGCCGACGCCGGCCTTCAAGGGCTCCACCCCGCCTCCGGGGACCGGCCCAGCGCCTTCCCTCTCCCCAGAAGAGGCCCTGCGCAGCCGCCTGGCCACCGCGGTGGCAGAACGCGCTCGAGCCGGAACACCCCTCCCGTCTGCCACCCGGGTGCCCGACACACCGGACGCGCGCGGCCAGGGTCGGGCCCTGGTTCGGCCGACCGCCCTGGGCATCGTGGAGGCCGGGGGTGCCACCCTCAGCGCCACTCCCGGGGGCGCCCCCCTGGCCACCCTGGAGGCCGGCGACACCGTGACCCTCACCGGCATCTCACCGGACGGCGGCTGGTATGCGGCCTTTCGGGCCGACGGCACAGCCGGCTGGATCGAGGCACAACGGGTGCGGGTCTTCGGCCAGGAGGAACGCCTGGAGACCGTGGAGGACGCCGTGGTCCCCGGGATGGTGGCCACCCTGATGGCCGAGCTCCACAGGGCCCTGACCCTCCCGGCAGGAGAGGCCACCATGCCCGCTGAGGAAGCGGGACCCCCTCCCCCTTCCCCAACGTCCCCCTTGCCCAAGAGCCCGACCCCGGTGGTCGCGGTGGTCCAGGTCGAACGGCTGAACATCCGAGGCGGCCCGGGGACAGACCATCCGGTGGTGGGCCAGGTGGGGCAGGGGGCACGGCTGATGGTGCAGGCCCGCAACCCGGCTGGCGACTGGCTCCAGGTCCGCGTCCCGGATGTCCTGGAGGGCCTGGGATGGGTGTACGGCCCTCTGGTGGCGGTCCAGGGCGAGCTGGAGAGGCTGCCGGTCCTCCAGGGGAAAGGGGACCCAACGCCCTCGTCGGCTCCGGGGGTCCGGGAGGAGGGCTTCGGCGGCCCCGAGAGGCCCCGGGGCTCCCTGGTCTTCCAGGCTCGGAACGGGGGGACCATCTACCGATACGATCTGGAGACGGGAGAGCTGCGGGAGCTGACCTGGGGGATGGATCCAGCCATCGGCCCAGACGGCCGGACCGTGGCCTTCGTACGCGGGGGCGGGGAGGCGGGGATCTACCTGATGGACACCGGGGGAGGCCGTCCACGCCGGATCTTCGGGGGCAATGCCCCCCGCACCCCGACCTGGAGCCCCGACGGAGGCTGGATCGTCTTCAGCCAGGTCGTCGGCAGCACCACCTGCTACGAGATCGGCTTCGGGGTCTGCCTGCCCAGCCCTCCGCCCAACCTCCCCGCGAGAGCGGTACAGAGGGAGATCCGGGCCCTGGCACGCATCGACGTGGAAGGAACAAACTACCAGGACCTGCCCAGCCTGTCCGGCGCCATCGCACCGGCCTGGGGCCCCCAGGGGCTCGTCTATCAGAGCGACGCCGGCCTCCAGCTCGTCCCCCAGGGGCCCGAGGGCCAGACCCAGCCCCTGTTGGCCGATCCCCGTTTCCGGGATCCAGACGTCCGGGCCGATGGACGCCTGGTGTTCGCCAGCGACGAGGGAGGCCACTGGGAGATCTTCGTGGCCGAGGCCGATGGGAGCCGAGCCACTCCTCTGACCCGTCCGCCAGGGCTCGGGGAGCAGCCCCACAACGTGGCCCCGGCCTGGAGTCCCGACGGGCGCTGGATCGTCTTCCTCAGCAACCGAGGGGGACCATGGCGCCTCTGGCTCATGGCCGCGGACGGCTCCGGGGCCCGACCGCTGCCGGTGGACGTGGCCCTGGACTACGCGTTTCAGGCCGAACAGGCCGTGGACTGGGGCCCCTGACGGGTCGGATCCCGTGGGAGCCGCCGCTCCGGCCGCCCGAACCCCGCCGGTGGGAGGGGGGACGGCCTCCGCCCTCTACCGGGAGATCCCTTGAGCCAAGAGCAGGCCCATCAAGGCCGCCAACAGCCCCAGGAGATTGTTCCCCAACACATTGGCCAACGCGGAGAGGGCACCGCTGTGCCGCCACAGGTTCAGGCTCTCCACCGCGAGGGAGGAGAAGGTGGTGTAGGAACCCAGGAACCCCACCACCAGGAGGAGGCGGAGCTCCCGGCTCAGGGGGAACTGTTCCGTGGTCAGGGCCAGGAGAAACGCGAGGAGGAAGCTGCCCGTCACGTTGACGAGGAAGGTCCCATAGGGGAAAGCCAGGCCCAGACGATGGCCCAGCCACACCCCGAGCCAGTACCGGGTGTTTGCGCCCAGGGCCGCGCCCAGGGCCACCCACAACATGTTCTGCAGGATCCGGTACGTCGACACGATGGACTTGGACAGATGTCGGCGGTGGGCAAGGAGAGATATCTCCGGAAGGCCCATTATGACACAGGCCGGAAGCAGCTCCCAATTTCCGACCCCGAGCACCGCTCCCTGGGCCCCCGCCGGGCAAGCCGTACCGTCCCTTCCCGCCATCTCTTCCGAGGATGGGGACGCCCAGCCCGAGCCCCATCCTTGTCCTGGCCCTGCCGGCTCCAGGCGGCCGATCCCTTTCCGCTCTCGGACCGAGATCGGAGAGCCTCTTTCGTGGCGCGCCGGCATATTTCACCATGCTCGGGCTCGACAGCCCCAGGTCTGCCCTCCCCCCAACAGTGGGCAGGAAGCCCTCTCGCCTGCCGATGATCCTGAAATGTACCCAAAAGGTGCGCTGTCCTGCCTGATCCCTCCCCCCGGCCCCTGTAGCAGACTGGTGTAGTAGACTGGAGCCACCGCGAAACGGATGTTCGCCCCAGGGCTTTCCCAAGAGCCATGTCGGCCCAGAGACGACGTGGGCGTGCCCGTCCCCAAAGGACCTCGGTTCCTCCAACGCACCGACGGGGCCGGCCTGAATCCGGACACCGTGACCGGGTTCGCCCCACTGAGCTCGCTCGCGGGCAGCCAAGGCGCACTCGCCTCCGCGTGGATCGACCTGTTGCTGCGTGGAAGATTCAGCAGCGCTCTATGGGATGCTCTTCCAACCCGTGGAGGTTGTTATCCGTTATCCAGGGGGCTGCGGACGGCGAAGGGGCCGGCGTCCATGACGTGGGTGTAGATCATGGTGGTGCGGACGTCTTTGTGGCCCAGGAGTTCCTGGACGGTGCGGATGTCGTACCCGGCTTCGAGGAGGTGGGTGGCGAAGGAGTGACGAAAGACATGGGGGGTGACCCGCTTGGTCAATCCTGCCTGCCTGGCCGCCTTGCGCACAGCCTTCTGCAGTCCGCTTTCGTGTATGTGGTGGCGTCGCACCGCGCCCGTGCGCGGGTCGGTGGAAAGACGGGGGGCGGGGAAGACCCATTGCCAGAGCCATTCGCGGGGGGCGTTGGGATATTTTCGGGCCAGGGCGTTGGGCAGGGCGACTTCGCCATAACCGTTCGCCCGATCGGTTTCGTGGATGCGCCGGGCCTCTTGGATCTGCGCTTGCAGAGGCGTCTCCAGTCGGTGGGGCAGAATCGTGACGCGGTCTTTGGCTCCTTTGCCCTCGCGAACGATGATCTGCTGTTGGGCAAAGTCCAGATCCTGCACGCGCAGGCGCACACATTCCATGAGGCGAAGGCCGCTGCCGTATAGAAGCTGGGCCATGAGGAGATGGACACCGGACATATGGGCCCAAACCTGCTGCACCTCGTCCCGAGTGAGGACGGTGGGCAAGCGTTGGGGTTTTTGGGCCATGACCGGGCGGATGGGTTGCTGGATGGGTTGTCCCAGGACGTGGTCGTAGAGGAAGAGGAGCGCGCTGAGGGCCTGGTTTTGGGTAGATGCCGCGACCCGACGCTCGACTGCCAGCCAGGTGAGGAATGCCTCGATCTCCGGTGCGCCCATGTCTTGGGGATGGATGTATCGCCCCTGTCGCTCCTTGTGAAAAAGGATGAAACGTTTGATCCACTGCACGTAGCTTTGTTCGGTGCGATAGGAGTAGCCCATACGCCGGATGGTCTGCCGCACCTGGTCCAGCAACTTTGGTCTTTGTGTTCCGGGAGGGTGTATTCAGATTTGGGGGCAGAGATCGAGCGAAGCTGTGATAGGATGGGGATGTCGTCGAGGTTCGAGTTGATCCAGAGGAGCTGGAGGGAGCCCCATGAAGAAGAGTCGTGCCCAAAGGGAGG
>JALSIX010000095.1 GCA_026989655.1 Caldilineaceae bacterium | reverse complement strand
CAAGGCCTACCTGGCCCGGCTCCCCTTCGACACGGTGGACGTGCTGGTGGTGCGGGACCTGGGGAAGAACATCTCCGGCACCGGCATGGACACCAACGTCATCGGCCGGCTGCTGATCCCCCGCCAGCCCGAGGAGTTCGGCACCACGGACGTGGCCGTCATCGTGGTGTTGGACCTGACCGAGGAGACCCACGGCAACGCATCGGGCATCGGCCTGGCCAACGTGACCACCGCCCGGGTGGCCCGGAAGATCGACTGGGCCGCCACCTACACCAACGCCATCACCGCGGGGATCTTCGGCATGTTCCGGGTCCACCTGCCCATCACCATGGCCGACGACCAACGGGCCCTCCAGGTGGCCCTGCGCGGCTGTGCCGAGCCCCCGGAACAGGCCCGGCTGGTCTTCATCCAGGACACCCTCTCCCTGGCCGACCTCTACGTGAGCCCCAGCCTGCGGGCCGCGGTGGAAGCCCACCCCCGACTCACAGTGGTCGGGGAGGTGCCGCTGCGCTTCCAGGAGGGGACGATGGTCAGCCCCTGGCGGATGGAACCATAGATCCCCCGGGCCGTTTTCTGCGTCTAGATCCAGTGAACACCGCGATCGTGAGGCGTGGCCCCATCGGACCCTGGCCGGGATCCCCCTGGTTGCCCCCGAGACCAGGACCCCACCGACCCACGTGGGAGGATCCCCAGGCCGGATCTGCGCATCCAAGGGATCCGATGGGTGGTAGCTGCACCGGACGGCCCCCATGAAGCCCCTGCATCTCGGCGTGCTCCAGGCATTGGTCTACGCGGATGTCTTCGACTACCCGCTGACCCTTCCGGAGCTGCACCGCTACACCGTAGGGGTAGCGGCCTCCCTGTCGGAGGTGGCCCAGACCGTCTCTCCGGGTTCACCCCTGGCCCCCCTGCTCCACCGAGAGGGTCCCTTTGTCATGCTGGCCGGCCGGGAGGAGCTGGCGGCCGTGCGTCGGGCACGTGCTGCCCATGCCCACAGGCTCTGGCCTCGGGCCCTGGCCTATGCCCGGCACCTGGCCGGGCTCCCCTTCGTGCGCATGGTGGCCGTCACCGGGGCCCTGGCTGTGGACAACGTGGAGGCAGAGGACGACCTGGACTACCTGGTGGTCACCGAGACCGGCTACCTCTGGCTCTGCCGCGCGCTGGTGATCGGGCTGGTGCGGCTGGCCGCGCAGCGAGGCGACGTGCTCTGCCCCAACTACTTCCTCTCCACCGCCGCGCTGCGCCTGGGGGACCACTCCCTCTTCACCGCCCACGAGCTGGCCCAGATGGTGCCTGTGGTGGGGTTGGATGTCTACGCGCGCATGCGTCGCCTGAACGCGTGGACGGCCCGCTTCCTGCCCAACGCGGTCGGCCCACCTCGGACCTTCCACGCAGGGTCGCGGCGCCGGCTCGCCCGGGCCGCCGAATGGGCGCTCCGTTCGCCCCTGGGGCGCGGCCTGGAACGGTGGGAGCGCAACCGCAAGATCCAGCTCTTCGCCCAACAGGGCCGCGGGATCCCCGAGGTCCACTTCTCCGCGCACCGCTGCAAGGGCCACTTCCACCAACATGGCCGGCGGACCCTGGAGGCCTTCCAGCGCCGCTGGCAACGTGTGACCGCAGCCCTGGGCCACCCTGCGGAAATGCTGTCCCTGTGAAAGGAAGGGAACCATGCCACCGGACATCACCCTCGTCCATCCCCTCTTCATCAGCAAGGACCCTGTGGAGCAGCGGCTCATGACCCCCTACTTCCCCCTGGGGCTCATGTACCTGGCCGGGGTGCTCCGCCAGCAGGGCTACACCGTGGAGCTCTTCGACTGCACCTTCCGCCAGGAATACGGGGAGTTCGAGGCCTACATGCGCCGGGTACGTCCCCGGGTGGTGGGCATCACCTCGCTCATCACCGTTCGGCGCCACGCGCTGGTGTTGGGCGAGATCGCGAAGCAGCACGGCGCGACGGTCATCTTCGGCGGCCCCGACCCCACCGGGATCCCCGAACGCTACCTGGCCCACCGGGGCAGCGGGGACTTCGTGGCCGACATGGTGGTCTTCGACGAGGGCGAGCACACCCTCCTGGACGTGATGGACGCGCTCCACGGCCGGGGCAACCCGGCGGAGAGCTGGCAGGAGATCCCCGGCCTGCGGCTGCGGGGCGAGAACGGCCAGGTGGTGGCCACGCCCCCCCGCCCCCTCATCCCCGACCTGGACGAGCTCCCCTTCCCCGCCCGGGATCTGGTGGACATGGACGCGTACCGGGAGGCCTGGCTGGCGGCCCACGGATACTGGTCCCTGAGCCTCATCAACACCCGGGGCTGCCCCTATGGCTGTGCCTGGTGCCAGAAGGCGGTCTTCGGCCGCACCTATCGCTCCCGCTCGCCCGAGAACTCGGCCGCGGAGATGCGCTTCCTCAAGGAGACCTACGCGCCCGACATGCTGCGGGTGGTGGACGACATCACCGGCGTCCGCCGCCAGTGGGTGCCCCGATGGCGGGACGCCATCCTGGCGCGGGACGCGGTCATCCCCTTCGAGTGTCTCACCCGGGTGAACCTGGCCACCGAGGAGATGTTGGCCGCGCTCAAGGAGGCCGGATGTGTCAAGATCTACTTCGGCGCGGAGTCCGGCTCCCAGAAGGTGTTGGACGCGATGGAGAAGGGGGCCCGGGTGGAACAGATCGAGCGCGCGGCGGCACGCTGCAAGCGGCTGGGCATCCGCACCTACTTCTTCATGATGGTGGGCTATCCCGGCGAGGAATGGGAGGACCTGTTGCTCTCGGTGCAGCTGTTGCGCCGCACCCTGCCCGACGAGTTCAGCACCACCATTGCCTATCCCCTGCCCGGTACCAAGTTCTACGAACAGGTGCGGGATCGACTCATGTTCCAGTCCGAGTGGAACCTGGACTGGGAGTACACGGCCCAGAACCGTCTCCTCTTCCAGCGGGATCGCTACAACACCCGGTTCTACCGCTGGGTGGTCCGTTGGTTCCACAAGGAATGGGAGGATGCCTGGCTGGCGGCCGGAAAGCCGGCGCCCTGGTATGAGCGGGGCCGCATCAAGCTGGGGCTATGGGCCATGCGCCTCCTGGTCCGCCTCTTGGCCCGGGTTCCCGGCACCGGGTCGATCCGCTTCCAGCCCGCGCCGGGCCGGTGAGGTGGGCCATGTCCGTGGCCTGCCCCCGGGAGCTTGCCCGGGCCGCCTTCGACGGGCTGGCCCCGGTGTACGACGCACGCTACTCGGCCGCCCAGAACGGGGTGATGGGCTGGCTGCGCCGGGAGAACCTCGCGCTCCTGCGCGCGCTCTTCCCCCCGGGCAGCACCCTCCTGGAGATCGGGTGTGGCACCGGCGAGGAGGCAGTGGCCCTGGCGGGCATGGGCCACACCGTCTGGGCCACCGATCTGTCCCCCAGGATGGCGGCCCAGACCGCTGCACGGGCCCTCGCCGCGGGCGTCGGCCACCGGGTGCACCCCCTGGTGGTGGCCGCGGGCGATCTCCAGGCCCTGGATGCGCCTGGAAAGTTCGACGGCGCATGGGCCAGCTTCGGCGCGCTGAACTGCGAGCCCAGGCTCCAGGCATGGCGGGACGCCCTGGCGGATCTGCTGCGCCCCGGAGCGCCGCTCATCTGCTCGGTGCTCAACCGCTGGTGCCTGTGGGAGATGCTCTGGTTTGCCCTGCACGGCCGCCCCCAGGACGCGCTGCGTCGGCGGGGGCCGGGCTGGCACCTGGCCGCCGTCTCCACGGCCCAGGGCACCATGCAGGTACCGGTGCGTTACCCCAGGCTCGGGGAATGGCTGCACCTGCTGCGCCCTCGCTTCACGGTGGAGAGGGTGATGGCCTGGCCCCTGCTCCTGCCCCCGCCCTACCTGGACGAGCTCTACCGCCGCTGGCAGGGGCTGTTCACCCGGCTGGAAGGAGTGGAACGCCTCCTCCGCGGCCGTCGCCCCTGGCGGAGCTGGGGCGATCACCTGCTCCTGGTGGCCCGGAGGCGGGACGGATGACCCGGGAACGTGGCTGGCAGGCCCACGGCCCCATCAGCGCGGCCCCGGCGGTGGCCGACCTGGACGGCGATGGCCGGCCCGAGATCGTGGTGGCCGCGGACGCGCTCTACGCGTGGCGCTGGGATGGCTCCTGCCTGCCGGGTTTTCCCGTCTTCGGCGGCAACGCGTTCGCCTCCCGCCCGGCGGTGGCCGACCTGGACGGCGATGGTCGGCCCGAGATCGTGGTGGGGTGCGACGACAACCGGCTCTACGCCCTGAACCTGGAAGGAGATGCCCTCCCGGGCTGGCCGGTCGAGACCGATGGCGATGTCTACAGCTCGCCGGCAGTGGCCGACCTGGACGGGGATGGCCGGCCTGAGGTGGTGGTGGGCTCGGATGACGGGCACGTGTATGCCTGGCGGGCAGACGGGACGCCCTGCCCGGGATGGCCCCAGCGCACCCAGGGCTTCGTGGCCGCATCCCCCGCGGTGGCCGACCTGGACGGGGACGGGTGTCCCGAGGTGGTGGCCGCCTCCTGGGACGGACGGGTCTATGTCTGGCAGCGCGACGGCGCCCTGTTGCCTGGGTGGCCCCGCTCTACCGGCCATTTTGTCTGGGCCTCCCCCACGGTGGGCGATGTGGACGGCGACGGTCGGCCGGAGATCCTGGTCGCGTCCGACCGGGTCTATATCTGGCGGGTCGATGGCACGTCGCTGCCCGGATGGCCCCGGCCGACCCGGGGCTACAACGTGGCTGCCCCTCTGCTCTGCGACCTGGACGGCAATGGCCGTCCCGAGGTGGTCCAGGTGGGAGGCGCGGCCCACGCGTGGCGCGGGGACGGCCGTCCTCTGCCGGGCTTTCCCGTGCCCTTGCCGGCCTTCGTGTGGGGGCAGCCGGAGGCGTGTCCCCATCCCTGGGGGGCAGAGCTGGTCTTCGGTGCGTGGGATGGCGGGGTGTACACCCTGGACGGCCGGGCGAAGCTGGCCCGCCTGGCCACCCGAGAGGCCCCTATCTTCGCGCCGGTGGTGACGGTTCCCGCCCAGAACGGGGAGACCGGGTGGCTGGTGGCCGACTGGCTGGGTCGGCTTCGGCTGACACCACCGGGGAAGGCCCCGGGGGCGGGCGCCCGGGAACCTGGGAACGTGCCGTGGGTGGTGCGCACAGCCCCGCCCACCCCCGGCCCCCTGCCCGATGTGCCCGAGGATGTGGCGCCGTTCCTGGCCTTCCCCCTGCATCCCGGGGAACGGGCCGTGCTCTGGTACCAGGCCCACCACGAGGCCGTCTGGCATCCCGTTCCCCTAGTGGTCCATGGGGAGCGGGTGATGGGGCTCATCCAGCCTTTCCCCGCGGGCAGACGCGTTCGCCTCTTCGTACAGATGTGGCCCGAGGAGCTGGCGGAAGCGCCTGTGCCCGGCCGGCTGTGGTCGGACCCCCCTGCCGTGGCCGGTGCCCGCCGCCTGCCCCGGGAAGGGTTCTGGACCTATCGGGTGCGCGCTCGATGGGGGGCTCGACTCCTGCGTCGGCTGCGGCGGTGGCGGGTGGGAAGGCAACGGATCCGGGGAGGTGAGGGAGCATGAGGGCTCGATTGGAGCAGGGGGCCTTCGGGGCCCTGGTGCTGTTGGCCCTGCTCTTTCCGTTCGAGTTCGTCAAATCCCCCTGGCGGCCGACCTCCTGGCTGACCGTCACCAACCTGGAGGCGCTCCTGTGGTTGGCCCTGGGGCTGTGGGGGCTCGCGGCCCTGGTCCGGGGACGGGTGGCGTGGCCTCGACCGCTGACCTGGGGTCTCCTCCTCTGGCTGGGGGTGGGGCTGGTCTCCGCCTGGCTGGCCCCATCGAACCGGCTGGACGCCCTCAAGTTCGTGGCCCGAACCGCCCAGGCGGTCCTGCTGGGCCTGGCCACCTACGATCTGGCCCACACGCCGGCCCGCCGGGCGAAGCTGTTCGCCGGGTTGGCCGTGGCCGGTATAGCGGTGGGAGGACTGGGGTTGGGGGAGGCCCTGCCGTGGCCGGCTCTGGACGAGTGGTTGCTCCGTTTCAAACACGCGCCCACCCGGGTAGGCGAGCTGGTCCGGGTCAGCTCCACCCTGGTGTACGCGACCATCGCCTCCATGGTGCTGGAGCTGGCCGCGCCCCTGATCCTGGCCTGGGTGGCCGTGTGGCGGGGGCCGTTCCTCGGCCGGGCCCTCTGGGCCCTGGGCGCGACGGTGGTGCTCACCGCCCAGGTGCTGACCCTGACCCGTGCCGGGTACGTGGCCCTGCTGGTGGCGTTGCTCTGGCTGGTGGGGACGGCCTGGCGGGCCCGACTCCCGGGCCTGCGGCTGGCGGCCCTGGGGGGGGTGGTGTGGATGTTGGGGATCGTGGTGGTGTTGGCGTGGGCCCATCCCATCCTGGGCCTGCGGCTGCGGGGGGAATCGGATCGGGTGTGGTACCAGGCCCGGTACTCCGCGCCCTCCACGGCCACTGCCCAGGCCGGCCAGGTGGTGACCGTGACCGTCCAGGTACGGAACGAGGGGGTCCGCACCTGGACGCCGGAGGGGGAATTTGGCTTTGCCCTGAGCTACCATCTCTTCCAGGGGGACGGGACACCGGTCACCTACGATGGCCTGCGCTCCCCCCTGCCCCGGCCGGTGGCGCCCGGCGAGGAGGTCCAGGTGAGGGCCCGGATCCAGGCCCCGCCCGAGGCCGGCCGCTACCGGGTGGAGTGGGACATGGTCCAGGAAGCGGTGACCTGGTTCAGCTGGAAGGGGACCCCTCCGGCAATCACCTGGCTGGAGGTGGCGCCGGCCCCGGCCCCGCCGCCCGTGGCGCTGCCCCCCACCCGCCCGCCCCAGGACGTGCGCCTGACCGTGCCGGCTCCGGGGCGGCTGACCCTCTGGCGCGCCGGGTGGCGCATGGTCCAGGCCCATCCACTGCTGGGGGTGGGGCCCGACAACTTCCGGCTGGTGTACGGGAGGTACGCGGGGGTGGGGGAGTGGGATCGGGCCATCCACGCCAACAGCATCTACGTGGAGTGGCTGGCCGACACCGGCGTGCTGGGTTTCGCCGCGTTCCTGCTCTCATTGGCCTTCCTGGCCTGGCACGTGGGGCGAGGCCTGCAGCGGGTGGATGCCCTGGCCCGGCAGGAACGGAGCTGGCTGTTGGCCGGCAGCGCTGTGCTGGTGGTCTGGTTTGTCCACGGGGTGCTGGACTCCTTCTACGAGTTTCTGCCCACGCTCATCCCCTTTTGGATGGTGGTGGGCCTGAGCGTGCGCCTGGGCGATGAGACGGTGGAGGACAAGGGGATCCCATGCGGATCGGCTTCGACGTGACACCCCTCTGCGGGGCACCCACCGGTGTGGGGGTCTACACTGCGCAGCTCCTGAGACACCTGCAAGCCCTGCTGGACGAGCCGCCCCTGCCGCTGGTCCACCGGCACAACGGCCTCCTCGGCCATGGCCGCGTTCGGCCCCCTGGCCGGGTATTGGCCTCTCCCCTGCCCCTGAACAAGACCCTGTGGATGCAGGCCATCCTGCCCTTCCAGGTACAGCGTGTGGGGGTGGACCTCTGCCACTTCACCAATGGGGTGGCTCCCCTGTTCTGCTCTGTGCCCATGGTGGTGACCCTGCACGACGCCAGCCTCTGGCTCTATCCCCAGTACCACTATCCCCGACGCCTCCTGGCCATGCGGCCGCTCATCCCCTGGGTGGTCCGCCGGGCCCGGGCGGTGATCACCGTGTCGGAGAGCGCCCGCCGGGATCTGGTCCGGGTGCTCGGCCTGCCCACGTCCAAGGTACACGTGGTCTATGAGGCGCCGGCCCCCTGTTTTCGGCCCCTTCCGCCGGGTCGGTGGCAGGCCCGACTTCGGGCCCGCTATGGCCTGCCCGCCCGGTACGCGCTCTACGTGGGCACCATCGAGCCGCGCAAGAACCTGGTCCGGCTGATCCGGGCCATGTCCCTGTTGCACACCGGCTATCGGCTGGACTGTGGCCTGGTGGTGGTGGGGCCGCGGGGCTGGAAGGACCGGGCCGTGTTCGACACCGTGGCCCGCCTGGAGCTGGCGGACCGGGTACGCTTCCTGGGCTACGTCCCCACGGAGGACGTGTGCGCGCTCTACAACCTGGCGGACGTGTTCGTGTTCCCGTCCCTGTATGAGGGCTTTGGCCTGCCGGTGTTGGAGGCCATGGCGTGTGGCGCGCCGGTGATCACCTCTCAGGTGGACGCGTTGGCCGAGGTAGCCGGTGGGGCCGCTGCCCTGGTGGATCCGCGGGACGAGGGCCACATCGCGGCGGCCATGGCCCGGGTGCTCACGGATGGCGCATACGCCGCGGACCTGCGGGCATCCGGCCGTGCCCGGGCGGCCCAGTTTGGGTGGGCCCGGGCGGCCGCGGAGACCCTGGCCGTCTACCGCCACGCCCTGGCTACGGGCTGACGGGGATCGAGCTCAGGAGGTTGGCTGCCTGCTCCACGATCTGGAAGGTGGCCTGGGGCCGGCCCAGGGCTCGGGCCCGGGCGGCCATGGCCTCCCGTTGAGCCCGGCCGGGTCCCAACCAGTGGCTGACCTGGGCCGCGACCTCCTCGGGTTCGGGCAGATAGACCCCCACCCCCTGGGCGGTCACATAGGCCACGTTGCCCTCCTCCTGGCCCGGGATGTAGCTGAAGAGCACCAGGGGCAGGCCACAGATCAGGGCCTCCGCGATGGTGCCCGGCCCGGCCTTGGTCACGATCACGTCCGCGGCGGCCATCCACCCGGGCATCTCCTCCACAAAGCCCAGGACATGGACGGGGAGGGGCCAGGCACGCTCCAGGAGCCGTCGCCGCAGCCGGCGATTGCGCCCGCAGATCACCACCATCTGGGCCGACCGCCCATCCCGGCTCAGGCGTTCGGCCAGGGCCGTCGCGATGGCCGCCAGGGGCCCCACCCCCTCCCCGCCTCCCATGAGCAGCACGGTGTCCCGGTCCGGGGCCAGGCCCCGCTCCGCGCGGAGGCGGGCCTTGTCGGGCAGGGGGCGGGCAAAGGCAGGGCGCACCGGCAGGCCCACCAGCGCCACCTGGTCTGGGCCCAGCCCCAGGGCAAGGGCCTTCTCTCGGGCCTCCACGCTCGGCACCAGGCAGCAGGTCACGCCCGCGTGGAACCAGGTGGCGCTGACCGAGGCCAGGTCCGTGACCACGGTGAGGAAGGGCACCCGGGGATCATACCGCCGCAGGGCCCGGAGGGCCGGGTGCTGCACCAGGGGATGGACACAGATCACCAGGTCCGGGGCCTGGGCCTGGTAGAGGCGGAGCAGGGACCGCTGGGTCAGGAGCCCCATCAGGGCCAGGACCGGGCGGGCAATCCAGTTCCGTTCCCCCAGGATCCAGAGGGCCTTCCACAGCCAGGGGGTATAGTGGACCATGGGGCCGTAGATCCGGGGCAGGTGGTGGATGGGCCAGGGCGTGTGGTCGCTCCAGGGATCCACGATCTGGACCTGAAGCGCCGGCCCATAGCGCTCGGCAAAGGCGGCCTGGAGGGCCTCCGCGCTGGCCCGATGGCCGCCTCCGGTCTCGCTCATGAGGACCAGAACCCGGGGCATGGTCAGTACGCTCCTCGGCCCAGCAGGACCTTGGGAACGGTGCTGAGGAGGATGTAGAGGTCCAGGCCCAGGCTCCAGTTCTCCGCGTAGTAGATGTCCAGCAGCACCATCTCGTCGAAGGTCAGGTCGCTGCGGCCTCGTATCTGCCACAGCCCGGTGATCCCGGGGCTCACCGACAGGCGTTTCCGATGCCAGTCCTGGTACTGGGCCACCTCTTCGGGCAGATTGGGGCGTGGGCCCACCAGGCTCATCTCTCCCCGCAACACGTTGATGAGCTGAGGGAGCTCGTCCAGGCTGAGGCGGCGCAGGAGCCGGCCCACCCGGGTCTGTCGGGGGTCGTTCCGGATCTTGAACAGAGGCCCAGTGGCCTCGTTCAGGTCGGCCACCTCCTGGCGACGTTCGTCGGCATCCATCACCATGGAGCGAAACTTGTACATCTCGAAAGGACGTCCGTCCTTGCCGATGCGGGTCTGCCTGTAGAGGACCGGGCCGGGGGAGTCCAGGCGGATGGCCAGGGCAATGAGGAGCCCCAGGGGGAGAACCGCCATGCCGATGGCCAGGGAGAGGGCGATGTCGAAGGCGCGCTTGAGGAGGAGGTTCCACCCGGTGATGGTCACGTCCCGGATGCTGATCAGGGGGATGCCGTTGAGCTGTTCCACCTCCATCTGGTTGCGGGTGATCTGGAAGAGGTCGGGCACGATCTGGGCCCGGACCCCCACCTGTGCGCACTCGTGGAGCAGGCGGGCCACGGTCCGGTGGCTCTGCCAGGGCAGGCAGATGATGGCCAGGTCCACCCGGTGGGTCCGCAGGATCTGGCCGAAGTTGTCCACAGGGCCCAGGGCCTTGAAGCGCCCGATGTCCCGGGAGTTCTTGGCCGGGTTGTCGTCCAGGAAGCCGATGAGCTGGTAGCCCAGGTTCGGGCGGGCCGCGATGGTCCGCATGACCATCCGCCCGATGTCCCCCGCACCCACCAGGAGCACCCGGTCCACGGCCACACCGTACTGCCGCAGGTACCCCCGGACCAGGTGGATGGCCATCCGGCTCAGGCCCAGGAGGCCGGTGATCAGGACCACCGTGTAGAGGAAGAGGAGCCGGCTGTACAGCAAGGGGCGAAAGGCCAGGTTGATGACGATGAGGATCACCACACCCAGGGCCGTGGCCCCCGCGATCGCGTGCACCTCCTCCAGCCAGGAACGGTCCCGACGATGCCGGTAGACTCCGGAGAAGTGGAAGGAGAGCTGGAGCAGGACCAGCAGCGCCAGGCCCGACGGCAGGTAGGTGGCCAGATCGGTCTGGAAGGCCGGATCCACGGCCCGGAACCACTGGAGCCGATAGCGGATCCAGTAGGCCAGGACAAAGGCCACCCCGATGAGCAGGGTATCGCTCAGGCGGAGCAGATAGGGCCACCAGCGGGGATCCACCCGGGCGATCCAGGCCACCAGAGGGGGACGGGCCGGACCGTGGAGCGAACGGCTCCCAGATTCCCCCGGTTCCGAGGGGCCAAGGCCGGTGGGCACAGAGGGAGACATGGAGGATGTCCGGGTCAACGGCTTCATGGGCGGCGGTGGGATACGCTGCGGCCAACGGCCTCGTACACAGCGGCCGTCTCCTGGGCAGTCCGCTGCCACGAGAACATCTGTGCACGGGCCAGACCGCGCCTGGCCAACTGCGTCCGAGCCTCGGGATCTGAGAGGAGACGGGCCAGCCCCTGGGCCCAGGCCTCCGTGTCCTGAGGGGGCACCGTCCAGGCGGCGTCCCCGACCACCTCCCCCAGGCTGGCCGTGTCGCTGCAGAGCACCGGGGTACCGCAGGCCATGGCCTCCAACACCGGCAGCCCAAAGCCCTCGAAGAGGCTGGGATAGACGAAGACCGTGGCCGCCCCGTACCACAGAGGGAGCTCCTCTGGGGGCAGATAGCCGGGAAAGCGGACCACCCGCGTCAACCCCAGGCTCTCGGACCGGCGGAAGACGCTCTCGTAGAACCATCCTCCAGCGCCGGCCAACACCAGGACCACATCCTCCTCGCCTGGGTGGCGGCTGCGCCAGAGGGCAAAGGCCTGGAGCAAACGCTCCAGGTTCTTGCGCGGTTCCAGGGTGCCCAGGTAGAGCACATAGCGTTCGGGCAACCCCCGAGCCCGGCGGAAGGCAGCCGCCTGGGCCGGGTCGGGTGGCCGAAACCGGTCATCCACTCCATTATACACGACATGGACCCGGCGAGCCGACACGGAGAAGGAACGCACCACGTCCTGTCCCGTCTGGCGGCTCACCGCGATGACGGCCCGGGCCCGGCGCACGCTGGCCCGGCAGAGGGCCCGGAGGTAGAGGCGTTTGGCCCAGGGCAGCGCGCCTGGCAGGTGGAGAAAGCTCAGATCGTGGACCGTGACCACTCCGGGCACCGGCGTGGCCAGGGGCAACACGTTGACCAGGCCGTGCACCAGCTCCACCCCACGTGCGGCCAACATCCTGGGAAGGACGAGCTGTTCCCAGAGGATCCGGGCCAGGGGCCGATGGGTGGGCCACCGGGTCCGGACCAGCTCCACGCCCGGGGCTTGGAAGGCCGGATCGCGGACGTAGGCCTCCAGATGGTGGGGGAGCTCCAGTCGTCCTAGGCCCTGGACCAGGCATTGGCTGTACCGGCTCACTCCGGCCGCCCGGTATCCGGCGCCGGTGGAGATGAGCTGGGCGTTCAGAGCGATGCGCATCCTGGGCGATCCTGGACGTGGGCGGTGTGGGCACCGGAGAGGAGCAGACGGTACACCTCCGCGGTCCGCTCGGCCACCTGGTCCATGGTGAAATGGGCCAGGGCCCGTGCCCGGCCCTCCTGGGCCAGGCGTTCCCGGAGGGTCGGATCCGCGGCCAGGCGTTCCAGACAGCGGCGCAGGGCCTCCGGGTCCCCATCGGGAAAGGTCCAGCCTGCCTGGCCGATCACGTGGGGGATCTCGCCCGAACGGCTGCCCACCACCGGAATGCCGCAGGCCATGGCCTCCACCAGGACCCGGCCGAACTGCTCCTTCCAGTTGGGCCGGGGGCGGCTGGGCAGCACCAGCACGTGGAGGGAGCGGTAGAAGTCCGGCATCTCCAGGCTGGAGAGCCGCCCCAGCCAGCGAACCCGGGGCGAGATGCCCAGCTCCTGGGCCAGGGCCTGGAGGGACCGGGCCGCGCTCCCCTCGCCGGCCAGGAGGAGCTGCCAGTCCACCTCCAGCCCGGCACAGGCCCGCAGCAGCAGGTCCACCCCCTTTTCGGGGATCAGTCCCCCCGCGTAGCCGATGCGAAAGGGGGACGTCTCCGGGGGAGAGGCGGCCGGCGTGAACCGGGTCGGGTCCACGCCGAACTGGGGGATCACCCGCACGATGCCCGGATAGCCCTTCGCGGCCAGCACCTGGGCCGCGGCCTGGCTGCCGGCAATGGCCATCGGGCAGGCTCGATGGACCGCGCGCTCGAACCATCGAAAGGGGGGCGGATAGCGGCGCAACAGGTTCTGCCAGGTGAAAAAGAGGGGCCGGGCGCCGATCCGCTGGGCCGCCCGGACTCCCAGCCAGGTGGCCAGGTTGTAGGGTTCCTCGTCCATGTGGACCACCTGGGGGCGCAGCCGGGCCAGCTCTCGGGGCAGGGTGGGATAGAAGTGGAGATGGTAGCTGCCGTTCCATACCAGGGGAACGGTGCGCAGGGTGTAGCCCCGGGTGTGGGCCCGTTCCAACATCTGGGTTCCGCGCCGATCGCGCCAGTAGGCCGGCACCAACACCGTCAGCTCCACGCCTCGGCTCGCCAGGGCCTCGGCCTTGCGTTGGTAGGCTCCCACCACCAACGCCTTGCTCACCATCACCACCCGCATGATCCCTCAGCCCCGCCACAGGTTCACCGCGTCCCGGAGCATGGCCGCCGCGGTGGGCAGGGGATCCCGTTCCCAGATCTTGTGGTACATCCGGCCATAGAGGTCGCTGTGGAACTCCACGCCCATCTCCCAGCCGGCGCATCCGCCCAGGAAGCTGAACAGGGGCAGCTCGGTCGGAGCCACCTGGAGGCGGTAGCTGCCGTCCTCCCGGCGTTGTGCGGAGGCCAACAGCTTGATCACCTTGCCCTCGCCGCTGAGCAGATCCAGATGTTCCGGGGTCAGGCCGGTGATCCCCTCCACGCTCACCTCCTCCAGCCGAGCCGGATAGCCGAGCACCGCGTTGGCCACGATGACCAGCTTGTTGGCCGCGTCCCATCCCTCCACGTCCAGGGTGGGGTCCGCCTCCGCGATGCCCCGGCGCTGGGCCTCGGCCAAGGCCTCCGCGTAGCTGCGCCCCAGGGTCATCTCGGTCAGGATGAAGTTGGTGGTGCTGTTGAGGATCCCCTGGAAGAGGGCGATCTCCCCCCCGATCAGGTCCCGCTGGCCGATGTTGATCACCGGGAGCGCGCCGCACACGGTCGCGCTGAAGGCCAGGCCGGCGGCATGCTCCTGGGCCAGTTGCTCCAGCTCCTGGAAGGCCAACACCAGGGGAGCCTTGTTGGCCAGTACACAGGGAATGCCCAGGGAGAGAGCCCGCCGCGCCAGGGGAAGGCCAGGCTCTCCGGTCTCCAGGTTCACCGGCGAGGCGTCCAGCAGAAGCCGGCAGCCGGACGACTCCAACAGCTCCGCCACCGAGGCATTGGGCAGATACTCCGCCAGGTCGGCCACCCGTCCCCCGGCCTCCTTGTGGGCCCGCAGCGTCCCGGGCTCGAAGCCCTGGGGGCGCAGGGCCACTCCGCTGCTGTCCGCGACCAGGATCGGGAGGAAGACCAGGCCATAGCGCGCCGCGAGCACCGGGGCTTTGGTCTCCAGGATGCGCAGGAAGCTGCGTCCCACGTGGCCCAGGCCGATCAGGGCACAGGGGATGGTGATGGGCTCCATGGTCGGTGGCTCCTCGGTGTGGTGCACGACGACAGCTCTCCACAGGCAACGAAGGTTGCGGAGGAAATTGTACACCACAACCCGGGTTCTGAGGTAACGGGGTCCTGTTCCTGGGGCAGCCCCCGCGCGGGAGGCCGCTCAGGGGCATCGTCCCCCACCCGGCCGTGCATGGAGCGACAAGATGGCCCATCCTGTGCCGGGGTTCCGGCACGAAAGGCCCTGGGTGCCCCTTCCCGCTCCTC
>JALSIX010000094.1 GCA_026989655.1 Caldilineaceae bacterium | reverse complement strand
TAGCTCTGCAGGGGATAGCGGCTCCATAAGTCCCTAAGCCACTCCCGGCCATACTGCTCCAGATACCACCCGACGCTGCTGGGCTCCCAATCGTAGGGTGACTCCACCAATCCGTGCTTGACCGGGTTGTAGTGGATGTAGTTGAGGGTGGTGTAGTAGTGTCTCTCCGAACGAATGGCCCGATCGGTGTACCGGTACCAGACTTTGCGCCCTGGTGAACCGTCTGCCCCGTTCCAATTTCGAGATGTACGACCGTGAACCAAGCGTGTAATCACTCCCACTTGCTCGAAATCATCCACCCGAATGAGGAGATGATAGTGATTTGGCAACACCACCCAAGCAGCGATCTCCAGGCCACGATGACGGCCTTCCTCGGTCCACTGGGCCAGAAGTTGATAACGGCGATCCGCGGTCGTCATGTGCTCTCGATGCTCATAACACGCCGCTGTGATGAGATAGTGCTGCGCGCCTCTCACGGGGTGCGGGGGCGCATGGGCGGGATAGCCTCTGCGAATACGTTCTTCGGCTCGTCGCTTGCGTTCCTCGGGTGGCAGTCTGCGAGATTCGTACATGATTTTCTCCGTGTACGCACTGAAGTGCGCACTACAAACACCTGTTCGTAGTGAGTGCTTCAGCACTCAAACACGTCCATAAGTCTCTCCATCCCCGCAAGATGCGCACTGAAGTGCGCACTACCAACCCCTGTTCGTAGTGAGCGCTTCAGCACTCAAACACGTCCATAAGTCTCTCCATCCCCGCAAGATGCGCACTGAAGTGCGCACTACCAACCCCTGTTCGTAGTGAGCGCTTCAGCGCTCAAACACGCCCACAAGCATCTCCATCCCCGCAAGATACGCACTGAAGTGCGCACTACCAACCCCTGTTCGTAGTGAGCGCTTCAGCGCTCAAACACGTCCACAAGTCTCTCCATCCCACGCAAGATGCGCACTGAAGTGCGCACTACCAACCCCTGTTCGTAGTGAGCGCTTCAGCACTCAAACACGTCCATAAGTCTCTCCATCCCCCACAGGATGCGCACTGAAGTGCGCACTACCAACCCCTGTTCGTAGAGCGCTTCAGCACTCAAACACGTCCATAAGTCTCTCCATCCCCCACAAGATGCGCACTGAAGTGCGCACTACGAACGGGCACTACGAACGGAACGGACTCTACGAACGTCGTCCCAGGAGATCCGCCCAGCGGGCTGCGACGCCGATCCGTTCCATGATCCGGTAGTCCGTGGAACGCAGTTCGGCCATGAGCTCTCGGAGTTCGTCTTTCTTCGTGCGCTCTGCCATTCGGGCCAGGGTGTAGACCGCCCGCCAGGTCCACGGCCCCCACAGGACCTGGGGCTCCCCCTCCCGAGTCACGTCGCCGTGGGAGCGACGCCACGCTTCCCGAGCCTCCACGTACTGGCCGTAAAGCTCCACCAGCCGCCGCAACAGGGCCTTGGGCGCGGCCTTCCCCCCCTTCCCCGGGCCGTTCCTTGCCCCGTTCGGCTGGGTCAAGCCGTGCAGAAAGTGCATGAGCCCATGGACGGTCTGCAGATTGGCGTCGCAGCTCGTCCCCAGGCCGAACCGCTCCCAGGGGAGGGGCTCGCCCAGGAAGCAGAAGGCGTCCTTGGTGCGGGGGACGTCCTTGGTGTGGGAGGCGCCGTTCGTCCCCTGCCAGCGCAAGGACTTAGCCTGGTGCTCAGCCTCGCCGGCGTCCTGGGCCGCCTGGTAGAGGGGATATTTGCCGCCGATGAGGACCAGTCCGCCGCTGGCGTGGACGCCGGGATGGCCCCCGGTGTACCGGCCCAGATCGGCCCGGATGCGGATGGCCAGCTCCGCCACCGCATCCCAGGAGCCCACGAAGAAGAGGTCGTCCCCGCCGGAGTAGATGGCGTAGAGCCGGTTGCCCCGGTCGGCCTCCATGGCCTCGGCCAGGGCCCCCACCCAGCCTTCGAAGTAGAGGCTCACCGCGAAGCTCAGACCAGCCACCCGAGAGAGGGAGGCCCTGGGCCCCAGGCCCTCCTGGAAGAGCTTGCCCAGGTTGTCCACGTCCATGCGCAGGACGCCCAGCCGCCTGATGCCCTGGGCCTGGTGGGCAAGGACGCTGAAGGGCTTGACTCTGCCCGCTTGGGGCAGATCGTCCCTGTCGGCATCCGGGAAGCTGGCATCGTCCAGCAGGCGCCCACGCTCGCCCTCTGTCAAGATGGGCGTCACGTTGACCAGGAGCCGCCGGCCCACAGTCTGGTCTGACCCTGGCCGGATCTCCGCCATGCCTTCGTCGTCCAGGGCCAGGAGCACTCGGCGGGTCTCCGACGGCGTCTCCTTGATATCCGACAGCTCCTCTGCCACCTGGGCCTGAAGGCCCAGGGCGCTCAACACATCCTTCCAGGTTCCATAGGGTTTCCCCAGATCCAGCGTTACAGCCTGGGGTGTCACCAGGTCCAGGGCCAGGAAGCGGGCGTTGCGCAGGTCATCGCCCAGGTCCTCAAAGGCCAGACAGGCCGGACACTTGCGCACCGGCTCAGCATCCGCCTGTGCATCCTCAACGACGCCAACATGCTCCTGGCCGCAGACCTGACACTGCCTGTCCTCGTTGCCCCCGTGTCCCTGGGGCTGGAAGAGCTGGACCAGATCTTCTTTTGGCAGCTCCGCGAAGCGACGCTGCTTGACCTCCTGCAAGGCCTCGTGCAGATGGCCCCAGGCCTGGCTGATACGCCCCTGGAAGAAATCCCGACCGGAGAGGGACACTTCGGCCAGGGCCACGTAGAGGCTGCCCCGGTGATGCTGGAGCAGGGCCCGGCTGATGGTCTGGCGGATCTCGGGCAATCGTTCTCGGTCCTGAGGGCGAGCCAGGAGGTAGAAGTTGCCCCCGCCGGCGTAGATCAGGTTGGTGATGGGCAGGCCCAGCTCCCGCAGGACGAAGCGGGCCACTGCCTCGGTCAGGAGCTGCAGGTAGAAGGAGCGGCCCCGCAGTCCCGGCGTCGCGCCCCGGGCGGTGATGGTGTAGATGAACTCCTGCACCCCGCTGATGTCCCCGCCCACCAGCAGGGCCATCTCCTCCTCCACCGCCTCAGGGTTGGCCAACCACTGGTCCAGCCGAGCCTCGTCCACCCCTGGCCGGTCCAACACCCCGGCCAGGGCCGCGGTCGTGCGACTGTGATCGTACAGGCTGATGTCCGGCACACTGCCGTAGTAGGCGGAAGGGACACACCAAGTCGTGCCCTGAAGGGCCAGGAGGAGTCCTTCCAGGTAGCTTTCCAGGTCGCCGTCTTCGGCGTGGGCCTGATACAGGGCCTGGGCCATCTGCTCGAGCTGTTCCCAGAGCATCCGGTAGCGCTGCCACACCTCCCCATCCGACGAGAGAGGTTCCCCCGGAAAGAGCACATCCTGGTCCACCTTGAGAGGGGCCAGGGGCAGATAGGCCTTCATTGGGGTCGGATGCCCCTTTCCCCCAACCCGTATCCGGGTGAAGATGGAGCGGAGCTGACGCGGATGGACCTTCCTGGGCTCTTCCTCCTCCATGGAATCGGCCCGTTCCCCCGCCGAAAGCCGATCCGCGAGCTGTACAAGCCGATCGGCCCGGGATCGAGGCCGATGGTGGTTGCCCACGGGCCCGGTGATCTGGCCGCGCCATCTCTCCGGGACATACTTGTCCACGAAGGAGGCACTGAGCATGGCATGCTTGTAGCCGAAATCCCGGCGTGCCAGCCCATCCCAGGTACGATTACCGGCCACCCCAGCCCGCACCATCACTTTCCCGATGTCGTGGAGCAGCCCTGCCAAAGCGCTCAGAAGAGGGGAATTCGGAGCCATCGATGCGCCTCCTGGATGTGTGCAGGTCTCACCGGTGTCCGTCGGGTTCTCCCGGCCATCACAGCCTACCGCAATGGAGAAGGAGCGACATCACCGGCGATGGGGAAAGATCTCACAGCCTTCGAGGATGTCCACGGCGCGGACTGTGCTAAGCTAAGTCTGCCCTCCGGGCGAAGAAGAGCTCGAACTGGTCCCGGAGGAACCGGTAGTCCAGCCGGGTGGATTCGTCCAGCTCCCAGGCGTTGCGACACTCGGACAGGATGACGGTCTTGTGGCTGTTCACCGTGTGCAGGCTGATATGGAGCCGCTCCGCGACCTCCTGGGGAGACAGCCCCTGGGCAAAGGCCTGGAGGACCGCCCGACGCCTAGGGGACAGGGCCTCGAAGACCGCACGACAGCGGGCCTCGTCCAGCTTGGAGAGGCGGCGGAGGTGCCGCTCCACAGCTCCCTCGTCGATCAGGGCCAGAGAGCGCAGGCCCGGGAAGTACTCGCTCCAGGGGATCAGGGGCACCTGCACCAGACGGACACCGGCCTCGGGCGGCACGTGCATGATCGCACCCTCCGCGGCTCGCTCTCGGATGGGATCCGGGGTGTAGAGGTGCCACACCCGATCCCGGTGATCCGAGAGGAGCGCGGCCGCGACCACGGCCAACAGCGCAATCATGCGGCGGCCCCCGGCCACACACAGGTGAACCGTACAGTCCTGGCGTTTCAGGTCGGCCAACAGGTCCTGGACGCTCCGCAGGACCACGCGAGCGTCCCCCTGGCTGCGGATGTCGTCCAGCACGTGGCCATCCACCCCCAGGGGGATCCGCTCCACCCGGCAGAGATGATCTCGAGCCCGGTAGCGGCCGTCCTCCCACTCTGCCAGGAGCTTGCGCAGCGACGCAGCCACCCGAGGAGTGCGAGGGGACAGGTGGAGAAGGTAGACGATCTCCACCGGCACCCCCTGATCCAACAGGGCATCCAGGGCGAAGGTCACCACCTGGGGTTGCCCGCCTACCGTAGCCACCACAACCGTTCTCGTCATCCGCGACACCCCCTACGCCTATGACCTACGATACCTATGATATGATGAGGGCCCACAGAGCCCCACGGAGGTCAGACAATGGCACACTTTCCAGCCATCCTGGTGGGAGGCCCGCCCCACAGCGGGAAGTCCGTCCTGGTCTACCGACTGACCCAGGCCCTGCGAAAGCGGAAAGTGGACCACTACGTGCTTCGGGCCTGTCCCGACGGCGAGGGCGACTGGAGCCAGGAGGCCTCCCCAGAGACGGTCCGGGTGTTGCGGGCCAAGATGCCCTTCACCCCGGAGTTCGTCCAGGCCATGTGCCTGGACCTGCAACGGCGCCACCTGCCCCTGTTGGTGGACATGGGAGGACGTCCCACCCCGGAGCAGGAGGCCATCCTGGAACACTGCACCCACGCGATCCTGCTCGGCCCAGATGCCCAGGCCCTGGCATGGTGGCGGGAACGTGCAGAGCGCTACAGCCTGGTGATCCTGGCCGAGCTCCACTCCAGCCTCACGGAACCGGAGACCCTCTGGGATCCCGGGCCCCCGCTGCGGGGCCGTATCCACGGACTGGAACGCCACCGACGAGCCCCGGGAAGTCCCCAGGAGGCTCCCGTCTTCTGGGACCTGGTGGAGCGGGTGGCCTCCCTCTTCCAGGCCGTCGCCCAGGACGCTCGAAAGCTTCACCTGCGCAGCGCGCCCGCGGAGCTGACCGTAGACCTGGATCGCCTCCTGCACACCTGGCGCCCTGGGGCAGCCTCCCGATGGCAGCCGTCGGATCTGCCGGCCTTTCAGTCGTATCTGCCCCGGGGTGAACCCCTGGCCCTCTACGGACGAGGGCCCCTCTGGCTGTTCGCGGCCGGAGCCGCCCATATCTTTCCGGCCCCCTTCTACCAGTTCGACCCGCGCCTGGGCTGGGTCGAGGCCCTGCCCCTGACGCCGGCGCCGGACCGAGACCTGGAGGCACGGACAGACCTCCTGTGGCAGGTCACCGAGGGCCCAACCTGGACCCATATGACCCTCCACCTCCCCCATAGCTATATTGACTACGCGCAATTGCGGGACGCAAAGCTCCCCCGCCTGCCAACGGGCCACGGGACTATCCTCAGCGGCAAGCTTCCCCTCTGGATCTACACGGGGCTGGTTCGGGCCTACCACGATCTGCCCTGGATCGCCGTGGCCTATCCTCCCCAAGAAGTGGCGGTGGTGGTCCATTCCCAGGACCCGGCTCATCCCGTCGGACACACCCTCCCCCTCCCGTCCCTCTCCTGAACAGCCTGCCTCTCAGGGGCTACATGGCGACAGAAGAGAGATATGCGCGTAGCCATCCACCCCGCCTGCACCGTCCAGGGGAGGGTTGGGCACGACCAAGGAGCCCGTGGGGCACACCTGGGGCCAGCGGCCGAAACGGTCTCCGCAGCCTCTAGGCCTTGGCAGCCTGGAACACAAAGAAGGGATAGCCCAGATGGCCCTGCCAGGGCCCCCAGTAGAGGTGCGCCACCGCGTCGGCAAAGCCCACTTCCCGGAGAGCGGCCAGGATATCCCAGCCGAAGTTCTGGAAGCAAAGGGAGCCTGCCGGATCCACCGGGTTCCCGTGGAGCTCCATAGGCAGATGGTGGATCACCTTCCCCGTCTTGTCCACAGAGGCCCGGATCCGTGTGGTCTCCAGTTCAGGGAAGAACGGGATGGTGAACACCAGGGATCCACCCGACGCCAGGACTCGCCACAGCTCGGCAAAGGCCTTCCGGTAGTCCGGGATATGCTCGAAGACATCCAGGGTCATGGCCAGATCGAAAGCGCGATCGGGAAAGGAAAGAGCGGTCAGGTCCTCGTGGCGGACCGAGGCGAACCCTTGCCAGGAGGACAGAAGCGTGCCGCTGGGGTAGCCCGGCCCCAGGTACTCGCTGCCGATCAACGAGGGGATCCACTGTTTCAGCTTTCTGTACAGGGGTGTGGTCTGCTCCGCGATGTAGGCACGTGAGGTCTTCTGGAGTAGACATCGGGTCTGAAGGAGATCGAGCAGAGCCCGCATCCGGCTGTTCAGTTGACAGCGGGAGCAGATGCCGGTCTCCGTCCACGCGGGATGGACCGAGCCGTCCTCGTTGCCGAGAGCCAGCACCCAACCCACCTGGATCGGCGTGACCTGTGCACACGCGACGCAGTAGGCGGGATAGGAGAAGGGGTGGCGGGAGTGGAGCAGCCGATCGTCGATCCAATCGTACACGGAGAAGGCCGCGGCCAGGGCCTGGCCCTGGGCATCGTACTCGGCCTTGGAGCGAAACTCGCCCAGCCAAATCGAGGGGAGAAACCGTGCCATGGCGAACGCCTCTGCGGAGAGGGGAATGGCCTCCACAGGCCAGGGAGGTCCGATGTCGACTCGGCCGCGTCCCCCTCTGAGGACGCCACCTGCCTGGACCGAGCACACCGACCGCATCCCCGACGTATGCGGGCCGTTGACTCGTGGAACACCGCCTTGGCATACACTATACCCGATCCCGGGCATCCCTCCCAATCGATCCCGAGCCCATGGGCCCGCGACACCCTCTGCCGGTTCCCAGGAGGAGACAGGCCCTCGCAGCTCCCAACAGGCCCACCACCGGTTCGGGGCCAACCGTCCGCTCCGAATTCTGGCGGAGCATCTGCCCAGAGGCTTCCCGGTTACAGGCCATGGACTCGCTGGAAGGTCTCGGTGGACGAGGAGATCCAGCGGGCTGGAGCCACAACGGGAGCTTCCTGGAGGGGAACGAGAGAGGATCTTCTCGGAAGAGGAGACAGGGCAGGTGCGTGGGGGGCACCTGCCCTGTGTGGACATGGGACTTCCCCGGGTGTGGGCCCAGGGAAACCCGGAGCGGTCTACGCCAGGGCCAGCGTCTCCTGGATCGGGCCTACCTCCTCCGGGGCCACCGCCTCCACCCGCACGGCACATACCTTCAGCTCCGCGGTGTGGGTGATGGGGTCGTACCCGGATCCGGTGAGGACATTGATGGGTCGGTCGCTGAACGCGAAGCTGGCGAAAACGGTGCCCCGAGGCGATCGGCGGGTGGCCTTCACCCGGATCAGGAGGGATCCTCGGCGGCTGGACACCCGAGCCCAGTCGCCGTCCTCCAGACCCCAGGCGGCCAGGTCCTCCGGGTGCACCTCCAGGAACTCCTCGGCCACCAGGTAGTCCATGCCCAGGGAGCGACCGGTCTGGGTGCGGGTGTGGTAGGTCTCCAGCCGCCGACCGGTGGTGAGCCAGACCGGATACTGGTCGTCCACCACCTCCGCGGGGTCCCGGTAGTGGGTGAAGGTGAACTTGCCCCGTCCGTTGATGAAGCCGCCCTCGTGGAGCCGGGGAGTGCCCGGGTGGCCCCGGTAGGGAATGGGCCACTGGTAGCGACCGGAGTCGGCCAGCTCCCAGTCGATGCCCTGGTAGATGGGCGACACCCGGCACAGCTCGTTGAAGACCGGCACCGGGGAATCGTAGTCGAAGCCCTCCAGGCCCATCCGCTGGGCCAACTGGCTGATGATCCACCAGTCGGGGCGGGCCTGGCCGGGAGGATCCACCACCTTGCGGATCCGCTGGATGCGCCGCTCCGTGTTGGTGAAGTGGCCGTCCACCTCGGCCCAGGCTGCGGCCGGCAGGACCACATGGGCCAGCTCCGCGGTCTCGGTGAGGAAGATGTCGATGACCACCAGGTGCTCCAGGCTCTTCAGAGCCCGGACGGTGTGTTCCTGATGCGGGTCGGAGACCACGGTGTTCTCGCCGTCAATGAGCATGGCGAAGATGGTGTCCCCGGCCATCTCCAGGGCTTGGACCTTGGTAGGACCTTTCTCCAGGTCGATCTTGCGGCCGTAGAGCTGCTCGAACTTGGCCTGGTTGGCCGGATCCGTGACAGGCTGGAAGCCCGGGTAGTTGTTGGGCAGGGCCCCGGCATCCCCCGCGCCCTGGATGTTGTTCTGGCCCCGCATGGGATTGATGCCTGTGCCCTCCCGGCCCACGTTGCCGGTAAGCAGGGCCAGGTTGGCCAGGCTCTGGACGTTCTCCACCCCGCAGATGTGTTCGGTGATGCCCAGGGTGTAGTAGATGGCCGCCCTGTCCGCGGAGCCGTACCAGATGGCCGCCCGCTCGATGTCCGCGGCCGGCACCTGGGTGATCCCCGCGGCCCATTCCGGGGTGAAGGGCTGGACGTACTCCAGGAAGGCCTCCCACCCCTCGGTGCGGGCCTCCATGAACTCCAGGTCGTAGAGCTCCTCCCGCACGATCACGTGGGCCATGGCCAGGAGCAGAGCCGTGTCCGAGCCCACCCGGATGGGGAGATAGAGGTGGGCCATCTCGGCCAGGCGGATGCGCCGGGGATCCGCGACGATGAGCCTCGCGCCCCGGGCCAGGGCCTTCTTCAGTCGGGTGGCCGCGACGGGATGGGCCTCGGTCATGTTGGTGCCGATGCAGAAGATCACGTCCGGTTTCTCCATGTCCGCCAGGGGGTTGGACATGGCGCCTCGCCCGATGACTGCCGCCAGACCGGCGACGGTGGGGGCGTGTCAGGCACGGCTGCAGTTGTCGATGTGGTTGGTGCCGAAGGCCACCCGGATGAACTTCTGCATCAGGTAGTTCGCCTCGGAGGGGGTGCGGCCGGAGGCCACGCCGTAGATGGCGTGGCGGCCGTACTTGGCCTGCACCCGCAGAAAGCCCTCCGCGGCCGCGTCCAGGGCCTCGTCCCAGCTCACCCGGTGGAAACGGCCGTCTCGGCCCCGGACCAGGGGATGGGTCAGCCGGTCCGGGTGATGGACGTAGTCGTAGGCGAACTGGCCCTTGATGCACAGGGCCCCCTGGTTGGCCGGCCCATCCCAGGCCGGATGGATGGCGACGATGCGGTTGTCCCGGGCCAACACGTCCACCGCGCAGCCCACACCGCAGTAGCCACAGATGGTACGCACCTTTCGGATGCCGTGTCGGGACAGGGGATCGGCCAAGGTCTTGGTCTGCATGGAGTGCTTCCCTCCAGAGATCTCGAACCAAACGCTCTCACCGCACAAGGGGACGCCCAGGCGTCGAATTCCTGAGGATCCACCCCGTTCTCCCCCACTCACGCCGATCGCGCGCCCTTCTCCTCCAGGGCAAAACGCAAGGCCTTGCGGTCCGCCAGGGCCCCGGTGGGGCAGGTCTGGACACACTGACCGCAGAAGGTGCACGCAGAATCCCGCAGGAAACCGTCGAACTCCACGGTGATCTGGGTCCGGAAGCCCCGATGGGCCACGGAGATGGCGTAGTCCCCCTCCTGCTCCGCGCACACCCGCACGCATCGATAGCAGGAGATGCAGAGGTCGTAGTCCCGCAGGATGAAGGGGTTCGGATCGTCCAGGCGGCTGCGGCCGGAGTGGGCGCCTGCCAGGCGCTGGTGGGGTGCCACGCGGTAGCGGGCCAACAGGTCGGCCAGCTCCTGGCTCGCGTAGCCCCGCAGGGGATCCACCTGGATCCGGGGGTTCTCCGAGGCCACCATCTCCAACAGGATACGCCGCAGGGACTCCATCTCCGCCGTGGCCGTGTGGACCACCATGCCGTCCGCGGCCTGAAAGGTGCACGAGGCCACCGGCCCGGCCATCCCCTCCACGCTGACCATGCACAGCCGACAGCCGCCGAAGGGCTCCAGCCGGGGATCGTAGCACAGGGTGGGGATCCACGCGCCGATCCGTCGGGCCACCTCGTAGATGGTCTCTCCCGGGGTGAAGGCGACGGTCTGGCCGTCGATGGTGATGGTGGGCACCGCCTCCCGGCCGTTGGGGGCCAGGCTCTCCTGTGCACTCATGCCGGATCCTCCTGCTCCGGATGGGCTCCTCCTGTCGCCGAGGCCCTGTGACCGTGGATGCGCTCGGCCACGGTCTGCTGCACCTGTTGGGGAAAGTGGCGCAACAGGCTGTCGGTGACGAAGCTGGCCGCCACCCCTAGGCCACAAGCGCTCATGGTGCGCATGACCCGGCCGATGTCCCGGACCTCCTCCTCCCATCGGGAGACCGAGCCCACGGGCGGCGGATCTTCCAGCCGCTCCAGCAGACGCTGGGTGCCGATACGACAGGGAAAGCACTTGCCGCAGGACTCATGGGCGAAGAAGGCCATGGCCTGGCGGGCCATCTCCACCATGTCCCGGCTGTCGTCGATGACGACGATGCCTCCGGCCCCCAGCATGGAGCCCGCGGACCGGACGCTCTCCTCGTCCAACGTCACCGTGTCCAGCGCGTCGCCGGCCAGGAAACCGCCGGAGAGCCCGGCCATGGTCACCGCCTGGATACGTCGGCCCGGAAGCGGCCCCCCGGCCCACTCGTAGAGCAGGGTGCGCAGGGGCAGGCCGAAGGGCACCTCGTAGTTGCCCGGCCGCTGGATGTCCCCCGAGAGGCTGATGACCTTGGTGCCGGCACGGTCGCCCAGGCCCAGACCCCGGTACCAATCGGCTCCCCGAGCCAGGATATGGGTGGCCGCAGCCAGGGTCTCCACGTTGTTCACCACGGTGGGACGGTTCTCGAAGCCGTGGGTGGTGGGATAGGGTGGGCGGTTGCGGGGGAAGGGGTGCCGGCCCTCCAGGCTGTTGAGCAGGGAGGTCTCCTCGCCGCAGATGTAGGCCCCCCCGCCCCGGCGCAGGTAGATGCGGAAGTCGAAGCCCGTGCCCAGGATATCCTCCCCCAACAGGCCGGCCTCCTCGGCCACCCGCAGGGCCGCGGCCAGCCGGTGGTAGGTCTCCGGGTACTCGTAGCGCAGGTAGATGATGCCCCGCTCTGCGCCGGTGGCGTATCCGGCCAGGGTCATCCCCTCGATGACCGCGAAGGGATCGTGGTCCAGGATGGCCCGATCCTTGAAGCAGCCTGGCTCGCCCTCGTCCGCGTTGCAGACAATGGTCTTGGGGCCCCGGGTCTCCGCGGCCACGAAGCGCCACTTGAGGCCGGTGGGAAAGCCCGCGCCGCCCCGGCCGGCCAACCCCGAGGCCTGGACGGTTTCCACCACCTGCGCCGGTGTCATCTCGGTCAGGGCCCGGATGAGCCCCTGGTAGCCTCCGGTATGTCGGTATCCCTTCAACGTGGCCCGCTCTGGCCTGCGGATGTGGGCGAAGACACACTCCTCCACACCGCCGGGGTTGGGAGGAGGCAGGGGCGAGGAGGTCCGGCGTTCCAGGCGGCCTGGGGCCTGGGCGACGAAGGTCTCATCCGCCACGAGCACGGGCACCGGTTCGTCGCAGCGGCCGGCACAGGCCATGGGGAGCGCGCCGTCCAGGTGGGCCCGGATCGCCTCCGCGCCCCGCTGGCAGCAGACCGGGCCGGTGCACACCCGAGGCCGGTCTCGGCCTCCCGGCTCCAGGGAGAGGTGATGGTAGAAGGTCACCGTGCCGTAGAGGTCGGCCAGAGGAATGCCCAGGGCCTTGCCGATGGCCCGGAGAGCATCCGGGGAGAGGTGGCCGTCCCGGGCATAGAAGGCATGGAGGATGGGCAGCAGGGGGGCCGGCTCCTGTCGATAACGGTCGATGAGGGCCTGGTCCTCAGCGGCGATCTCCAGGGGAAACGGGACGTACATGGGACCGGTTCCTCGGCGGTGAAACAGGCTCGAGGGGAGACGGAGCGAAGGGGACGTCGGCAGAGCCTCCCCCACGAAGGACGACAGCCAGAAGCGGGATCAGTGTAGCAGAGGAAGGGGGAATTGTCCAACGCGATCGGGGGAGCGGGTGTTGTCCGGGACCCTTCGCCCCTCCCTCCTCCGCGCCCGCGCGGGACGGGACGGCCCCGACGCGATGGATGGCGTGGATACCGGGTGGCTGGGTGGCCCTCCTCGCGTTCCGGGGTGGGCGGGCGGAAGACCCGGCCCACCCACCCCGACAGAGGCCAAAGTGCGCTCCAGGACCGTTCACTGGGCCGGGCGTTGGACCAGGGGCAAATAGATCCAGCGAGTCCCCAGTTCGTCCGGGTTGTCCACGATGCGGACGGTGACCGTCTGCGTGCTCACACCCCCCTGGCTGTCGGTGGCCCGCACGGTGATGCGGTGTTGCCCCACCTGGAGGCCGGTGACGGGCAGGGTGTCGCCCTTTCCCAGCTCACCAGCCCGATCCGAGCTCCAGACCACTCGGTCGCCCGAGAGAGTCCCCTCGTCCGGGTCGTAGACGAAGGCCTGGAGGACGATGGTCTGGTTGGCCAGGAAGGTCGCGCCGTTGCGGGGGGAGAGGAGGGTGATCTCGGGGGAACGGTTGGCCACCACGATGGGGCCCACCTGGGCCACGGTGGTGTGGATGCCGTCGCTCACCAGCACCCGGAAACGTCCGCTGTCGCTGGTGACCACGTTCCCGGCCGGCACATCCAGCACGTTCGCCTGGGTAGAAAGGCCCACGGACAGCCACGTCTGGCCATTGTCCGGGCTGTACTGGACCAGTGCATAGAGGGGATCACCGTCCGGATCCGAGGCAGTCCAGGCGATACGCAGGGTATCGCCGCCGAAGGAGGTATTGGGAGCCGGCTCGGTGATGGTCACCGTGGGGGCGTTGCCGCCCGCGGTGACGCTCTGCAGCACGGTGCCCCCGGGCCCCTCGATATCCACCCGGTCGGTGCCGGCCACATAGGCCACCTTCTCGGAGAAGGCCAGCCATACCGGATCACCGCCCCCATCGCCCGCGGGGGGTCCGGGCGACAGGGTGGAGGGCGTGAAGGGATGGCGGGCCAGCTCCTGCCCCTCTGCATCTCGCAGGACGATGGCGTACTCTCCAGATCCGTGGGGCGCCTCGGCCGGGGCATTGGGCACCACGAAGATGGGCTCCAGCTCCACCCGCTTGCTGTCGGGATCGATGGTGCCCACCACCAGGAGACGATCCGCGGGCTGGCCCGGTGTCCGGGCCGTGCGGGCAAAGCTCCGGAGCCGATCCAGGATGCCCTCGTAGGTGTAGTCGCTGATCCACTGGTTCTGACAGTAGCTCATCACATCGTTCCACGTGCCCCCCGGGTACACCTCGGCCCGGTAGATGTGGTAGCCGTAGATGCCGTCCCGATTGCCGTTGCCGATCTGTCCATTGGCGTAGGGGTACGCCGAGTCCGGGTTCCTCTCGCTCCCGGTGCAGCGCACATGGGCTCGGCCCAGGGCATGTGCGAGCTCATGGACGGCGTACCAGTCACCGAAGGAGCCATCCGTGTCCCAACTGCCCCATCCGTACCGGCTGGCATCGATGCCCGTGGGCCCGGAGCTGGTGCGACCCGAGCAGCAAGCTCCCCGGTAGATCACGCCCAGGCCGTCCCCGTCGCCCACACCGTCCCAGACCATCCCGTAGCGGAAGACCGGACTTCCCGGGAGGGAACGATCGCGGTCGGATGCAGCCAGCGCGCTCTCGATGGCAGAGTTCAGCCGGCCAGCGACGTTCTGGGGATTCGGTGTGGTGTTGCCGCTGGCATCGGTGACGAACTCTATGTCCCAGTTGAAGGTGCTGTCGAACAGATTCACCCGGCTCACAGGATAGCCCGCGATCAGCCAGTAATAGAGGGCCGCAAGATGGGCCCCCGGCGGTGGAGGTACCGTGCCCGAGACGCCCAGATCGTCCCGACGATGTCGGTATTGGACCCGGGCCACGTGGACGTTCAGCTGAGGAACCGTCTGGTAGGAGATGTTCCGGGAGATCGTGTTGTTGCCGTAGTCCCACTCCTGGACCTCCCGATCGGGGTTGACCGTCGCGGTCAGGGAGATGGTCCCTGTGGTGAACTCGTAGGGGAGGAAGAAGAGGAACGCGCCGTCGGGGTCGTCCCGATCCGCCAGGGCGTCCCGCTTCAGGCGGAGGCGAAGGGTCCGCTCGACCGGAGCCAGCTCGATGGCCCGATCTCCCTTGCGGACCCAAAGCCGGGCCGTGACCGGATCCGAACGGGTGGTGCTGGCACGGTCGAGCCGGGCGTAGAAGCGCACCAGAGTGAGTTTCTCGGCCACCAGGGAGACGGAGTTGTCCAGGTCCTGCACCCCCTGGGTCACCTCCAGGGCCTCGGCCACCAGGTCGTAACGGGGTGTGGGTGTGGGGGTGGGTGTCGGAGTGGGGGTAGGTGTGGGG
>JALSIX010000093.1 GCA_026989655.1 Caldilineaceae bacterium | reverse complement strand
CTCTGACCGCCTTCCAACAGGATGCTGCCGAGGAAACGCCCAGCACGAGCGCCGAAAGGAACAGCCCATGCACCGGCTCCCCTCGATCGACACCTCACGCCTCACCTATCTTCTGCTCTACGAGCTGAAGCTGTTTGCGCCCGCCCGGGTCAACGGCCAAAGCACCTTCGCCTACCTGGACACAGGAGCCAACCAGATCACGGTCTCCCCCCAGGTCGCGGGCGATGGCCCCCGCACAGGCTCGATGGCCATCCGCGGTGCCTTTGGCCAGGAGGAGTTCGAGAGAACAGCCGTGGACGTGGAGTTCCTCGGCCATGCCCGGCGATCCGTACAGGCACGTATCCACGAGGGCCAGGCCGAGCTCCCCTTTGACTCGGCCCTCACGTTGGACGCGCCCACCCTGTTTGCCCAACCGATCGTCCTCGACTTTCGCCTGATAGCCATATACCGCCCCGGTCCGGAGAGGACCGAGAACGGATGGGCCGAGGTCCCCGGACAGTTCACGGCCCAGGGGCTCTGCCTCGTCCAGGGCACGTCCCCGGAAGGCCGACCGATATGGGCGCTGTTCGACACCGGCGCAGGGCTCTCGGTGATGAACGCGCGGCACCTGGATGCGAACGGGCTGGCCTTGTCCCCGGCGTATACCATCGAGATCAAGGATGCCACAGGGGCCAAGAGCATCCAGGAGGTGGCCCTCTGTTCGGGCCTCCGGCTCCACGGGCTCTCCCTGCCCCCATTCGACGGCTTCGCCACCGACCTCCAGGGCATCGAGGAGGCCCTGGGCCACCGGATCGACGTGATCCTCGGTGCCAACGCCATGCTGAAGAGCGGTCTTCGGTGGCGGTTCGATCCGCAGGCTGGCCAGGTGCGAGTGGCCCCTTGACCTGGCCGTCGAGAGCGCCCTCCCCGGGCACCGGCGGCGGTCGGAGTGCCACACACTGCAGAGGGCTGGGGGAACCCGCGGGGAGCTCTGGCCGTCCTATCGTGGTGTCCCAGTCCACACAATGGACACCCAACCACACATGGGAGGTGAACCATGGCAGCAACCAGGATGTTTTCCACCCAGATGGATCTGTCCCAGGAAACCCGGGAGAGGATGGTCGCGCTGTTGAACCAGCAGCTCGCGGATGCCTTTGACCTGTACAGCCAGCTCAAACAGGCCCATTGGAACGTGAAAGGGGCCCAGTTCTACCCTCTCCACGAGCTGTTCGATCGGTTGGCAGGGGAGCTGGAGGAGTACCTCGACCTGATCGCGGAGCGGGCCACGGCCCTGGGCGGCATGGCCCAGGGGACCGTCCGCATGGCTGCCGGGGCCTCGCGCCTGCCGGAATATCCCCAGGAGACCGTGGAGGGCCTCCAGGTGGTGGAGGCATTGGCCGCGCGCTATGCCCTGCTCTGCGCGTCCACCCGGAAGGCCATCGACCTCGCGGCCGAGGCCGGCGACATGGGAACATCCGATCTGTTCACCGAGATCTCCCGAGGCCTGGACAAAGGGCTGTGGTTCTTGGAGGCCCACCTGCAGAAGGGCTGACCGGCCCGCAGATCGGGCCCGTGGCTGAACGGTCACGGGCCCGGTCCCAGGGCCATGTAGCCTGGGGCCCCGCTCTCTCTCCTCGGCGCCGCCTCGCGCGTGGCTTTTCTCCCCGTGACCGGAGTGGTACAATACGCCACACCGTGGGAACCCTCGTGCCGAGGAGACGGCCATGGCCCGCATCCTGGACCGCGTGGTCCGCTTCCTGACCGGAGAGGACGCACCCCGAGAGGAGGATCCCCTCTCCCATACTGGCTCCGAGGCCGAAACCCGGACGGAACCGTCCTCGCCCCCGGAGAACGACGCCGCGGCCTACGGTGTCACCGTGGAAGAGGCCCACCCCGCGGCAGGAACCCTCTACTGGCAGGTCCGGAGGGTCCATCATCTGACGCCCGAGGAGAACCGGGGCCGCCACCACATCTTCATCGAGGCCTGGAAACCCGACGGCACCCGGGCCTTCGGCAGCCGGGCCCGGGTGACCTGGGAGGGAGGGGAACAGGTGGTCCCGGTGGACAAGCCCCTCACCGAACCCGGCGCGAACTTCCCCATGTGGAAGTGGCAGGTCTGCAGCGTGGAGATGTTGGACCTGCCCAGCGACAAGGTCCACAACCTGCGCACCGACCACCCCGACGAACCCAATCCCGACGGCACCACCAGCGGCAACACCCTCTTCCACCACTCCTTCCTGGTGGAGTTCCAGCAGGCGGTGGCCCCAGCTCAGGTGGGCCAGATCCAGGGACGGGTGGAGAACGGGCTCCCGGGCCTGCCCGTGCGCCTGTGGCCCACCCCGAAGGGCGAGAGCCCAGTGGCCGAGACCCGCCTGGCTCCAGACGGCACCTTTGGCTTCGCGGAGGTGGCCCCAGGGGACTACCTGGTGGCGGTGGACGATGTCCAGGAGCCGGTGACGGTGGCGGCCGGGGCCACGACCCCCGTGACCCTGGTCCTCCTCGCGGCCGGCGTGATCCAGGGTGTGGTCCACGGCGGCCAGGGCCGTCTGCTCCGACTGCTGGCCGGGGAGGAACGGGTGGCCGAGGGCATCCTGCCCGCGAGTGGGCGCTTTCGGCTGCGCAACCTGCCTGCCGGGACCTACTTCCTGGAGGTATGGACTCCCAATGGCCAGGAGCGCCTGCTGCGCTCCCAGCCCCTGGCCATGGATGGTCGCAGCACCCTGGAGCTGGAGCTGCCCCTGGAGGATCCGACATCGGAGAAGCCCTCTGTCCCCCCGGCCCCTCGCGTCTTTGTCCTCTTCGGGGACCCGACCCAGCCCCATGTGCGGGAACAGGTGGAGGCCCTGGCACCGGCGCTGGCTGCCTGGGGGCTGGACTTCGGCTTCGACCCCGAGATGGCAGCCCGGGCCCAGGAGGTCTTCGTCGTCGGCGACGGCCACACGGTGTCCGAGTTCGAGCTCATCTCCCTGTGGCATCGGGGCGTGAAGGTCCACCGCCTGACCGGTCCACGTGAGGCCCTCCTGCAGGAGCTGGAGAAGCTGGCCACCCCATGAGCGCCGTTCCATCCGCTTCCCTGCCCCGGGTGGTGAGCCGCAACGGCCACCTGATCCCACCCGAAGAGGCCACCCTTTCCGTGCTGGGCGAGACCCTCTACGGGGCCTACGGGGTCTACGAGAGCATCCAGCTCTGGAACGGGACCCTCTTCCACCTGGCCGATCACCTGCAGCGGCTGGCCCATTCCGCGGCCCAGATCGACCTGGCGCTGCCCGGCACGCTCCCCGCGCACGAGGCGTGGATCCGGGCCGTGATCGCGGCCGAAGGGGTGGAACGGGCCCTGATCCGGCTGGTGGTGCTGGGGCCAGACGGGAAGAACGGCGCCCTGGCCTTTGCCTGGCTCACCCCGCCCCGGATCCCCACGCCGGAGATGGTGGTCCGGGGGGTGGGGGCCATCACCTACCTGGGAGAACGGGCCCTGCCCACCGCGAAGACCCTGAACACCTTGGTCAACACCCTGGCCCGTCGGCGGGCCCAGGCCGCGGGGGAACACGAGGGCCTGCTGGTGGATCGGGAGGGGTGTGTGCGGGAGGGGGCCACCAGCAACTTCTACGTGGTGCGAGACGGGGGCCTGTTTCTGCCCCCAGCCGACACCATCCTGGAAGGGGTGACCCTGCAGATCGTGGTCCAGCTCGCCGGGGCCCTGGGCATCCCCGTGGAACGGAGACCCCTGCCTCTGGCGGAGCGAGACACCTGGGACGAGGCCTTCCTGACCAGCACCAGCCGCCACGTGTTGCCCCTGGTGCGTCTGGACGGCCATCCCATTGGGCCGGGGACACCGGGCCCCATCACCCGGGAACTGCAGCGGCGTTTCGAGGACTACTTCGAATCTGTGGTGGGTGCTCCGTACATGGAGAGGGTCTCCGCGAGGACCGCTTCCCACGAGAAGCGTTCGCGGGCGTAGGCGTACCCCCCATCCCCCAGGCGCCGGGCCAGGTCAGCGTCCTGGAGCACCCGGCGGATGGCCTGGGCCAGGGCCGCGGGATCCTTCTCCGGCACCAGCAGCCCGTTCCGGCCCTCCTGCACGATGTCCGGGATCCCCCCCACCCGGCTGGCCACCACAGGCTTGCGGTAGCGCATGGCCTCCAACAACACCATCCCCAACATCTCCGTGTCCCCGGTATCGTCCACGATGGCCGGCAGGACAAAGAGCTGGCAGGTACGGTAGTGCCTCTCCAGGGCCTCGTCCGAGATCCGTCCTGTGAGGGTGACCCGGTCCTCCAGCCCCAGCCGTCGCACCTCGGCCTGGATGGCCTGGGCCTCGGGGCCCTGGCCCACCATCACCAGGCGGACCCAGGGCAGGTCCTGCAACAGGGCCAACGCGCGGACCAGGTAGACGCCGCCCTTCCGGGGGATGAGGCGCCCCACGAACAGGATCTTGCCGGGCTCGGCCGGCCAGGAGGCCTGCGGAGGGGGCAGGGAGATCCCGTAGGGGAGGAGCCGTGCGGCGCGCCCGCTCAGCCGTTCCAGTTCCCGGCGGGTGTAGGTGGAGATGGCGGCCACGTCGTCGCATCGGGCCACGAAGGCCCGGACCAGCCGGTCCATCCCGGGAAAGCGCCGCACCAGCACCAGATCCGCGCCGTAGAAGGTGGCCACCAGCCGAGGGGTATTGGGGGCCAGGGTCCGGGCCGCCCAGCCCAACAGGCCCTGGGGCACAGGCCAGTGGACATGGATCACCTGGTAGGGATGGCGACGGGCCAGCCGTGCCGCAGCCCTCAGCCCGCCCAGGAGATACAGGGGGACCAGAAGCATGTAGAGGGGCTGGCGTCGGATCTTGGCCGGCGCACCCTCCTCGTGGGTCAGGGTCTCCCAGGCCCCGGGCCCGTACCGGAACCGATGGACCGGAAATCCGTAGACCCGGTGGCTGCCCAGGCCTCGAAAGCTCGGGGCCAGCACGTCCACCTGGATGCCCCGACCCCGGAGCCGGGACAACAGCTCCACCAGCCAGGGCGAATGGGGGTCTCCTTCCCAGCGGGGGAAGTTGGTGGTGACGACCAGGAGCCTCATCCGCCGCCCAGCTCCCGGCGCAGGAAGGCCTGGAGGGAGACGGGTTCCCGTTCCAGGAGCCAGCCCAGGACGTTCGGGTTGCCCCAGAACCCGTAGGCGTTGTAGTAGCGGAACATGGCCTTCAAGGTGGCCACCGCCTGGTTCGTCAGCCCCGCCTGGCGGGCCCCCAGCTCCCAGTCCACCAGGGAGAGCTCCCAGGCCTTCACCGGTTTTCCCAGGATGAGAGCCAAGTGCCGGGCCACATCCGCGGGGGAGAGAGGCTCCGGGCCGGCCAGCTCGTAGATCGCGCCCAGATGTCCGGGCTCGGTGAGGACCCGAGCGGCCACCTGGGCCACATCCTCCAGGTCCACCATGCTGATGCGAGCCCGAGGGCCATAGGGCACCGCGTAGACCCCCTCCCGGAGGACCCGGTCCAGGTAGGGCAGCAGGTTCTGCATGTAGGCGCAGGGCTGGAGCACGGTGAAGCCCAGGCCGCTGCGGAAGAGGGCCTCCTCCACCCGGAGCTTCCGCCAGTGGTGGGGCATCTCCTCGGTCTGGGGATGGAGGACCGAGTGGTAGACCACCCGGGGGACCTGGGCCCGGGCCATCTGCGCCAGGGCCCGCTCCCCCATGGCCTGTTCCTCCGGGTGGAGGTTGGGGAAGATCAGGTAGACGGCCTGAACCCCCTCCAGGGCCCGGGGCCAGATTCCGGGGTCCAACAGATCCCCCACCACCCAGTCGGTGGCTCCCTGGACCTGTCCACGCTGGGCCTCCCGAAAGATCCAGGCCCGCACGGGGATCTCCCGGGCGGCCAGAGCCCGGATCACCGCCCGGCCTGTCTTGCCCGCAGCGCCGGTCACCAGGATCATCCTGCCCCCCTCGTCTGTCCCGCCCTGGGGGCTCCTAGGCCCACAGGATGTCGTCCTCGTCCCGTTGGAGCTCCCGATCGGCCGGGAGCGCGCTGTCCTGCTGCTGGGGGCCCTGCTCCTCCTCGAACCAACGGAGCCACTCCCGGGGCGCGTCCAGGTCCTGGCCGCCGTGTTCCGTGTAGCGGGTGCGGACCTTGAGCATCACCGGTGTGTTGACGCTGGCCCCGGCCACGATGACCTGCCCCTTGCTCAGCGCGGGGAGCTCCCGGAGCAGATCCCGGCCCACGCTCTCCACCGACTCCGCGATGCGGCTCTGGTCGATGGGGTTGACGATGCGCATGATGCACTGGGTCATGCACTGGCTGAGGACATCGCTGTCCAGCTTGCCTGGCCGCTGGCTGATGAGGCCCACGCTCACGCCGAACTTCCGCCCCTCGGCCAGGATCTGCTTGAGCACCTCGGAGCTCACCGCGTCCGCGTTGGCCGGCGCGTAGTTGTGGGCCTCCTCCAGCAGGCAGAAGACGGGAAAGGGGACGTAGTTCCGGTCGCCCCGGACGACCTTGCCCTTGGCCGTGTCGATCCGGGCCTGGTAGACCCGCCGCAGCAAGGTGGCCACGATGACCTGCTGCTCTCGCCGGTCCACCTCGTTGAGCTGGACGATGGTGCACATGCCCGGCCGGAAGAGCTCGTCCAGCTCCATGTGCTCGAAATCGTGGAAGATCCGGCTGTTGCCCAGGGCGGCTCCCAGCCGCCAGATGAGCGCCCCGGTGGTGGGGTCGTCCTCATCCTCCAGCTCCCCCTCGCCCCGAGCCCCGTCGGCCACCTGGCGCACCGCGTGCTCGAGCTGTTTCAGGGTGTACCGCTCGCCCCACTCCCGCTGGGCATACCTGTAGGCCCGGCCCAACTGGTAGTGCATCTTCTCCGTCAGGTTCGGCAACAGGTAGCGCAGGTCTGCCAGGGTCAGGCTGCTGATGCGGACCCGCAGATCGTCGGGGCGGAAGATGCGCACCCGGGGACGGTAGTTGCCCTCCTGGAAGGCGGGGTGGTTCTGGACCTGCTGGAGGGTGTCGTACTCGCCGTGGGGATCCACGATGAGCACCGCGGCCCGGTTGTAGGGCATGAGCAGCTCCTCCAGGAGGACTCCGGCCAGGTAGCTCTTGCCGCTCCCGGTGCTGGCGATGATGGCCAGGTGGGTGCTGGTGAAGCCGGACACGCTCAGGGCCACCGGCACCGCCCCAGGGGGACGGCTCAGCAGATCACCGATGTAGGCGCTGCCTCGCTCCCCCTTGTGCCCTCGGCCGAGGACCTGGACCAGCCGATGGTCCTCGGCGATGTAGACCGGCGCGCCGATCTGGGGCGGCACCCGGGGGTTGACGAAGTCCTGCAGGGTCTCGTCGTGGTAGCCCAGCACAGAGACCGTGATCTCGAAGAGCTCTCGAGAACCTCCCTCGTAGCCCAACAGGCTGGCCACTGTATCCGGCGGGACCGAGGGATCGGCCAGGAAGGTATCGGGAAAGAGTTTCACCGGCACACGGCCGGTCACCCGGCCGAGGATGGCCCGTTCCTGGCCGTCCACAGGGGCCAGGTAGTAGACGAACTCGCCGTGGCGGATCCGCCGTTCTGGATCGGGCGCGATGAAGGTGAACTCGTGGGGGCTCTCGCCGGGCCCTTTGACAGTGCCTACACAGGTCCTAGCCATGGCGTTGGCGCTCTTCCCACATCCGTTCCAGCCTTCGCAGACGCTGGAGCAGCTCCTCCAAGCCGGTGTCTGCCTCCCGGTAGACCAGGCCCAATCGCTGCGCCGCGGCCTGGGCCCGTTCCGACTGGTCGTTCTCCGACATCTGACGCAGGTAGAGGAGCTCCCGGTAGTTGCCGAAGTAGAGGTCCTGGAGATGGGGATAGCGGTCCAGCCCCAGGGCCTGGACCACGAGTCCGTCGAAGTGGCGGGCCAGGAAATCGGTCAGGTAGAAGGTGCCGGGCTCCCGCGCGGCCTGGGCGTGGAAGGCCGCGCCCCCGAAGAACTCGTAGCAGTGGGGGCCAGGGATGCGGACCACGTGGGGATAACGGGCGAGGAGCTCGTCCAATCGGCCGCCGGTGCCGCAGTCGCCGTATCCCACCAGGATCCAGTCGAAACGATGGGCCCATGCGTCCAGCCGGGCCTGGACCGCCTGGGGGATCCGCTCGGGTCGGTTGTGGAGCTGGGCGGGAATGGCCGTGAGCTCGTAGTCCCACCCCAGAGCCCGGGCCGCGGCCACCAGTTCCCGCACGATGGCGCCGCACGCGACGATGCCCACCTTGGGGCCGCGGGCCCTTTGGGGCCTCTGGCCGTTGCCGGGGTCCTCAAGGGGTGGCTGCAGGCGGTTGTCCATGGGTGTCTCGCTAGGCCTTCCGTTGGCGCCGTGCCGCCCGGCGAGCTTCCCGCCGGGCCGTGCGGGCCTCTCGGCTCTCCACCGGCGTCCGGCTCTCCTCTGTCGGCGGCCCTGGGATGGGCTGGTCCCTCACCTGTTCCAGGGCCGCGTGCATGGCCTGGAGGTGCTCCGGAGTGGTGCCGCAACATCCTCCGATGACGTTCACCCCCAGGTTGCGCATCGCCACCGCGTACTGGGCCATCACCTGGGGGGTCCCGTCATAGCGGATCGCTCCCTGGTGGTACCTGGGCAGGCCCGCGTTGCTCTGGGCCATGAGGAAGACCCCCTCGGGCCGATATCGGGCCATCTCCGTCATCACCGCGCGGATCTCGTCGGGGCCGTTTCCGCAGTTGGCCCCGATGACCCGGATGCCCCAGGAGGCCAGGGTCTCCACCGCCTGGCGGGGGCTGACCCCCATCATGGTGTGGTAGTTGGTGTCGAAGGTCATGGTGACCACCACGGGCAGGTTCGTGGCCCGACGGGCCCCCTGCACCGCGGCCTCCACCTCCCGGAGGTCGCTCATGGTCTCCACCAGCAGGAAATCCGCGCCGCCCGCGGCCAGGGCCTGGGCCTGCTCCGCGAAGATCTCCATGGCCTCCGCCATGGTGAGCTCCCCCAGGGGTTGGATGAGCTCGCCGGTGGGCCCCATGCTGCCGGCCACCAACACCCCGCGGGGATGGGCCACCTCCACGGCCAGGCACACGCCGGCCCGGTTCAGCTCGTGCACCCGCCCCTGGAGGTCGTGGAGCTTCAGCCGGGCCCGGGAGCCCCCGAAGGTGTTGGTGGTGATGATCCGGGAACCGGCCTGGATGTAGCCCCGGTAGACCGACTGCACCCGTTCGGGATGCTCCACGTTCCACAGCTCCGGCGCGCCGCCGTCCGTCAGGCCAAGCCGCTGGAGCATGGTGCCCATGGCCCCATCGCTCATCAGAAGGCCCTCCTCCTGGAGGCGGGCCACCAGGGCGTCTTCCTGGCCTCGAGTGCTCATGCAGCCTTCTCCTTGGGTGCTTCGCGCGGTCCAGGCCCCAGGAAGCGGCGGGCCCCTCCGCTCTTGTGGGCCGGCCCGGTCCTCGCGGTGGGGCCATCGGCCCCCGCGGCCACGTGGACAGGGCCCGCGATCATTGTAGCAGAGCGTCCAACATCTGCCGGATCCGCTCTCGGCTGTAGGTGGCCTCCAGCTCCGCGGCCACGGCCTGGGCCACCTCCTCGGGGCTGCCCTCCCGAGCCATCCACTCGCTGCGCCGCCAGAGCCGGAGATATTCGTCCGAGCCAATGAGGCCCAGACGCATCGCGGCCTCGTCGATGGCGGCCTGGAAACGGGGCGGCAGCTCCACCTTGACCCGGCGACGTCCCTCCCGGGCGGTCACCATCGCGGGGAACTCCCGCCAGTAGGTGATCTGGTACTGGGCCATGGGGACTCCTCCTGGCAGGACATGGGCACGTCTCCCTTCCCTATGCCGGCCGACGGGCCGCGCGTCGGGCGCGGCGGGCCGCGCGGGCCTCTGGGCTGGTTCGCCGGCCGGCGCGCGGCCCTTCCTGCTGCTCGGCCACCGCGGCCACCCGCTCGGGGCTCCAGCGCGTCTGGGCTCTGGCCAGGACCTGGGCCACGTGGGGGAAGGGATCCCGGGCGTGGGGGATGGGAATGGCCTCCACGAACGCCTCCTGGAAGGAGGGCTCCACCGCGGTCTCCACGTAGGTGACCCAGCGAGCCGCCCACTGGGCCTCGGCCCGCTTGGAGCGATCCAGCAGGATCATCCGGGCGCCGTCCCCGGCCGCGTTGCCCACCGCGGTCACCCGCTCCAAGGGGCAGTCGGGGATCAACCCCAGGACCATGGCGTGGAGGGGGTCGATGTAGCTGCCAAAGCCCCCGGCCAGGACGATCCGGTGGACCTTCTCCAGGCCCAGTCGGTCCATGAGCAGCCGGGTCCCCGCGTAGAGCGCGGCCTTGCCCAACTGGATGGCCCGCACGTCGTCCGAGTGGACAGTGATGGCCTGGCCGGTCCGGGTCTCGTGGGGGTAGGCCAGGATGAACTCGGCCTTGGCACCGCCCTCCCCCAGGCCCCGACGGAGCCGGGGGTGGTGGATCTCCACGAAGCGGCCGCTGGGCCCCAGCACACCGGCCAGGAAGAGCTCGGCCACGGCCTCGATGATGCCCGAGCCGCAGATGCCCGCGGCCTTCAGAGGGGCCTGGCGGTCCCGGCGACGCCTTCGGGCCCGGGGCCCTGCTTCCTCCGAGGCGGGGTCCTGGGAGTCGGGCCGGAGCGGATCCGGGCGGCTCTCGATCCACTCCTCCTGGCCGATGATCTTGTAGCGGACCTCCAGGGTCTCCGGATCGATGCGGACACGCTCGATCGCGCCGGGAGCCGCCCGCATGCCATGGCGGATCTGGGCCCCCTCGAAGGCCGGGCCGGTGGGGCTGCTGGCGCTGAAGATCTCCTCCCGGCTGCCCAGCAGGATCTCCCCGTTGGTGCCCACGTCGATGACCAGGGTGGCCTCGTCCTGTCGGTAGGGGGCCTCCGCGATGAGCACGGCCACGTTGTCCGGGCCCACATGGCCGGCCTCGCAGGGCGGCACGTGGACGTTGCCCCCTGGGGCGATGCCCAGGCCCAGGTCCCGGGCCTTCAGGTCCAGGGCACTGTGGGTGGCCAGGCTGAAGGGCGCGCCGCCCAGCTCCCGGGGATCGATGCCCAGGAAGAGGTGGTGCATGGTGGTGTTGCCCACCACCACCAGCTCCACCACCTCCTCGGGGGCGATGCCCGCCTGGTCACAGGCCTGCCGGATCAGCTCGTTGATGCCCTGGACGATGGCCCGATGCATCCGCTCCGTGCCGTCCGGGTGGAGCATGGCGTAGCTGACCCGGCTCATCAGGTCCTCGCCGTAGGGGACCTGGGGATTCATGGCGCTGACCGTGGCCAACACCTGGCCGGTACGCAGATGGCAGAGGTACCCGGCCACGGTGGTGGTGCCGATGTCGAAGGCCATGCCGTAGAGGTCCTCGTGGAAGCCCGGGCGCACCTGGATCACCTGGCGTTCGTCCCACACCGTGGCCGTGACCCGGCGCTCCCCCGCGGCCAGGGCGGGCTGCAGATCCGGGAGGATGGCCGGATCGATGGCCAGGGCCTCCAGGCCGTGGACCGCGGCCAGCTCGTCCCGCAGCCGCTCCCAGTCGCCCCGATGGTCCTTCAGGTGGGCCGGAGGGAGCTCCACGTAGTACAGCCGCACCGCGGGATCCACGGTGATGGCGCGCTGGGTGCTCGCGGCCTTGCGGATCACCTGTTTGCGGAGCTGGCTCTCCGGAGGCACCCGGATCACCAGGTCGCCCTGGACTCGACAGGCGCAGCTCAGGCGCTCCTCCGGCCGCAGGCCCCGCCGTTCCGCGTAGGCTTGCTCCCGCTCCCCGGCAGGGGTCAGGTGATCCGCCCGGGAGGTGAGGCCGTATTTGGCAAAGCTCCCCTCCTCCACCACCACCCGGCACTTGCCGCAGGTCTGGTGGCCGCCACAGATGGACTCGATCTCCACGCCCAGGCGGCGCGCGGCCTCCAACAGGGAGATGCCCACAGGCACCTGGCCCTGTCGGCCGTCCGGCTGGAAGACCACCCGCGCCGTGGGTGTCTCCGGCTGGGTAGAAGGGGGTTGCTCGCTCATGCTGCGTCCATTATGGCCCATGTGGATGGTCGGGTCAAGAGGCGCTCTGGAGCCATCGCCGGCCCGCAATCAGGAGGGGGAGCCCCATGGCAAAGGCGGCGATGAGGCCCAGATCGGGGCGGGAGAAGAAGCGCACCATGACACTGGCGTAGATCCACAGGGGCAGTGCCACGGCCCAGGCCGGCACCGCGGACGGAGCCTGCCAACCACTCCAGTGCCACAGGCGCCGGGCCAGCCCCACGACGAGGAAGCCGGTGATCACCCACCCCACGTAGTTCTGGATGGGCACGCCGAAGTAGGGGCCGGGACGTTCCCACACCCACATGCCGTGCTCCACCATCACCGGGTCCAGGGCCAGATCCCAGGCCGTCATCACCAGGCCGGCCAGGAGGGCCAACCACAGGTCGTCGCGCCAGCTCTGGGAGCGAGGAGCCGGCTGTCCCGTGTCGATGAGGTGGGCAATGACCGTGCTGGGGTAGAGCATCATGAACCAGGCCAGGGGGATCAACAGGGGCACGTGGCCCAGCCAGGGCCCTGCCATGCGTTCGTAGCGATAGCCCCCATAGATCCATCCCGTGGCCACCCCCACCTGCTCCAGAGCCCACGGGATGCTCAGGGCCAGGACGAAGAAGAGCCCCAGCCTTCGCCCACCCCACAGGACCACCCCGTGCAGAAGGCTGAAGAGGAGCAGGAGAAAGGTCTGCCCAAAGCCCACCGGCCCGGAGATGGCCGGCTCCAACAACACCGCGACGGTCAGAGCCCCGTGGAGCCCGGCCAGGAGCGCCGCCACCCCCAAGGCCACCCCCCGCCTGTCCAGCCGGATGGTGGGGGCGTCGGCCGTTGCCCTCCCGTCCATGGCCTGCGACTCCCGCATCCGTGTCCTCCTTCCCAGCCAGCGCCCCGGGCGTACCCGGGGAGACCATCCTTGTCCCAGGGGACCGGGGGCCGTCCAGAAGGCTCTCCGCCGGATCAGCTCGGGCCGGCCCCGGGCCCACGTTGCCCGATCCGCCTGGTCAATGGCAGAATACCCCCAGGAATGGGGCCGGCGCAAATCCTCGGGACCCCGAGACGCGCACCCGACCGGGCACTCCCGGGCCGGCATCGGGCCCCACCCCGGAGCCCCATCCATCCACCAGAACCCCAAGGAGCTTCTCCCATGGCCGAATTCGATGTGCTCATCCGCAACGGCCGGGTCGTGGACGGGACCGGCAGCCCCTGGTTCTACGCGGACGTGGCCCTCCAGGGCGAGCGTATCGGGGCCATCGCGCCGCCGGGCAGCCTCGCCGAGGCCCAGTGTGGCGAGGTGGTGGACGCGACCGGCAAGGTGGTCTGCCCGGGCTTCATCGACATCCTGAGCCACTCCATCCTCTCCCTCATGGTGGACGGCCGCAGCCTCTCCAAGATCACCCAGGGGGTGACCACCGAGATCCTGGGCGAAGGGTGGACTCCGGCCCCCTTCGGCGGCCAGATCGAGGAGCCGGTGAAACACAGCCTCTTCGCCCAACAGGTGGGCGAGTGGAAGGAGCGGATGCGGGAGTGGACCCGTTTCCGGGATTGGCTGGACGCCATGATGGAGCACGGCGTCTCGCCCAACATCGGCGCGTTCCTGGGCGGCGGCACCCTGCGCATGTACGCCATGGGCATGGCCATGGGCGATCCCTCGGAGGAGGCCCTGGAGACCATGCGCCGGGTTGCCCGAGAGGCCATGGAGGACGGCGCCCTAGGGATCTCCTTCGCCCTCATCTACCCGCCCTCGGCCTACACCACCACCCGGGAACTCGTGGAGATCGCCCGGGTGATCCGAGAGCACCACGGCCTCTACATCACCCACCTCCGCTCCGAGGCGGATCAGTTCCTGGAGGCCCTGGAGGAGGCCATCGCCGTGGGGCGGGAGGCCCAGGTGCCGGTGGAGATCTACCACCTGAAGGCCGCGGGCCGCCGCAACTGGTGGAAGCTGCCCGGCGCCATCGCCCGGATCCACCAGGCCCGGGCCGAGGGCGTGGACATCACCGCGGACATCTATCCCTACACTGCGGCCGGCACCGGCCTGGCCTCGGTGTTGCCCCCCTGGGCCGCGGCCGACGACAAGTTCTTCGAGAACGTCCAGGATCCGGAGATGCGGGCCCGGATCAAGGCCGAGGCCCTGCACCCCTCGGGCGACTGGGAGGCCCTGGTGGACCTGTGCGGGCCGGAAGGGGTCATGCCCATCGGCTTCGAGAAGGAGGAGAACCGGCCCTACATCGGCAAACGTCTCTCCGAGATCGCGGCCCTGCGCGGCCAGGACTGGCCCGACGCGGTCATGGACCTCTTCGCCAGCGAGGGGCAGCGCATCAGCACCATCTACTTCATGATGAGCGAACACAACCTGCGCTTGAAGCTCCAACAGCCCTGGATCACCGTGGGCACCGACGCCGGGGGCTTCGATCCCGCATGGGCCGAGCCCCTGGGCCCCTACCATCCCCGGGCCTACGGCAGTTTCCCCCGCATTCTGGGCCGATACGTCCGGGAGGAGCGAGTCATCCCCCTGGAGGACGCCATCCGCAAGTTCAGCGGTGCCGCGGCCGCCCGCCTGGGCATCCGAGACCGGGGACTGCTCCGGGAAGGGCTCTACGCGGATGTGGTGGTCTTCGACCCTGAGACCATTCGGGATCGGGCCACCTACGAGCGGCCCCACCAGCTCTCGGAGGGTGTGCTGGAGGTCTGGATCAACGGCGTGCGGGTGCTCCGCAACGGGGACCACACCGGCGCCACCCCGGGCAAGGTGGTGACCCGCTAGCTCGCTGGAAAGGGGCGGAAACCGTACCGGATCCCCCAACAATCCCCAACAAATTGTCGCACCTGGCCATCCGGACCCTGAAAGGAGCCGGGAAGATGTCCGCTACGACCCCGTCGCCCCGCCGCTGCTTCCTCTTCATGCCCGGCGACAGCCCCCGCAAGCTGGAGAAGGCCACCACCCTGG
>JALSIX010000092.1 GCA_026989655.1 Caldilineaceae bacterium | reverse complement strand
GGTCTCGATGATCACCGCACCGCCCAGCAGCGCACCGAACTGGACGCCGATCACCGTCACCGTGGGGATGAGCGCGTTCTTCAGGGCGTGACGGAGCAGCACCGCCCGATGGGAGAGCCCCTTGGACCGGGCCGTCCGGATGAAGTCCTGGACCAGGGTCTCGATCATGGAGGCCCGGCTGAACCGAGCCAGAGCCCCGGCCAGGAAGAGGCCCAGGGCCAGGCTTGGCATGGCCAGAGAACGGAGGTGGAGCCACGCGCCTCGGCTCCAGGGGATGTAGCCCGAGGGGGGCAGCCACCCCAGGTAGAGGGAGAAGAGCAGGATCAGCAGGATGGCGAACCAGAAGGAGGGCATGCTGATGCCGAACAGCGCGAAGCCCGTGATCAGGTAGTCCAGCCCCGTGTAGCGGCGGGTCGCGGAGAGGATCCCCGCGGGGACGCCGATCAGGATGGCCAGGAACATGGCGAAGAGGGTGAGCTCCAGGGTCACCGGCAACCGGGTCCAGATCATCTCGGCCACCGGCTTCTTGCTGATGTAGGAGACCCCCAGATCCCCCCGCAGGGCGTTGCCCAGCCAGAGACCGAACTGGACATACCAGGGCCGGTCCAGGCCCATAGCCTGGCGCACCCGGGCCAGCTCCTCGGGGGTGGCCTGGACGCCCAACAGCGCGACAGCCGGGTCGCCGGGGGTCAACTTGAGCATGATGAAGACCGCGACCAGGACGCCGAAGACCACCGGGATCACCTGGATGAGCCGGGAAAGGATGTAGCGGGACATGGGCGGTGCAGGGGAAAAAGGGGCATCGGGGCCGGGAAAGGGCTCCGATGCCCCTGGGATCAGCCGATCACCGATCCAGCCACACGGAGCGGAAGTCCATGTCGTAGCGACCGGTCATGACGAAGTCCTGCAGGTCCGCGCTGGCGGCCATGACCGACTCCCGATAGACGATGTGGGTCAGGGGCACGTCCTCGATGAGCTTCTCCTGGATCCGGTAGTACAGCTCCTTGCGCTTCGCCTGGTCCGTGGTGGCCCGGGCCTCCTCCAGCAGGCGGTCCATCTCCGGATCCGAGTAGCGCCAGATGTTGAAGACCTCGCCGGTACGGTGCCACTGGTAGAAGAAGTCGTCCGGGTCGCTGCCGCCGGAGATGAGGACGATCTCCATCTCGTAGTCGCCCTCGCTGACCACCTGCTGGATCCAGGTGGACCACTCCAGTTGGACGATGTTGAGGTCGATGCCGATCTGGGCCAGGCTCTGCTGGAGGAGCTCCGCCATCTTGATCTCGTCCGGATAGGTGGGGCTGACCTTCACCTCCAGGGTGGTGGGCTTGGGGTCGGCCATTTCGTAGAACTGCCGGGCCTTCTCCAGGTCGTAGCCGTAGGCCCCCTCCACCGCGGGGTTGTAGGCCCAGTGGGTGGTGGGGATGGCCACCTGCGCGGGCTTGGCCAGGCCGAACATGATGTCCCGGGCAATGGTCTCCCGGTCGATGGCCCAGGCAATGGCCTTGCGCAGGTTCACGTTGTCCTTGAAGATGGGGTTCTCCATGTTGAAGCCCAGGTGATCCCGGACCACGCCCATCACCCGGAAGACCTGGACGTTGGGGTCCTCCTCCAGGGTGGCCACGTCCTTCAAGGGCACCGCGTTGAGCAGCTCCACCCCGCCGGTCTGGAGCTCCACCACCCGGGTGGAGGGCTCCGGAATAGGCCGGAAGACCACCTCGTCCAGGTAGGGAAGCCCCTCCTGCCAGTAGTTCTCGTTGCGGGCCAGGGTGATGCGCTGGCCGGAGATCCACTCCACGAACTGGAAGGGGCCGGTGCCGATGGGGTTCTGCGCGATGTCGATGGACGGATCGTTGGGCACCACCCGCAGGGTCTCCAGCTTGCTCAGGAAGGGCGCGAAGGGCTGCTTGAGGGTGAACCGGACCGTGTAGTCGTCCAGGGCCTCCACCGTGTCCACGGGCAGGAAGTCCGCCCGCCGGGGCGAGCCGAACTCCTCGTCCATGATGCGGTTGAAGCTGTAGATCACGTCCTCCGCGGTGAAGGGCTTGCCGTTGTGGAACTGGACGCCCTGGCGCAGCTTGAAGACGTAGGTGGTGTCGTCCGGCTGCTCCCAGGACTCGGCCAGCAGGGGCACCACGTCGTCCAGGGTGGGGTTCAGGGTGACCAGCCCCTCGAAGATCTGGGTGTAGACCTGGAAGCCCACGATGGTGACCGAACGATGGGGATCGATGGTGTCGATCTCGCCGTCCAGGGCCACGGTCAGGGTGCCGCCCCGCTTCGGACCGGTCTCCTCTGCCGGGGCCCCGGCCTGACCGGCCGCGGGCGGGGCCCCTGTGGTGCCCGGCGCAGGCGCGGCACAGGCCGCCAACACCAGGACAAACACCAGGATCCACACGAGGGCGGTGACGCGACGGTAGGGCATGGTTCGCTCCTTTCTCTGGGGGGCCTTGGATCGATCCGAATCATAGGACATCTACGGCCTTCTGGCAAGGCCGTGGAAAACACCGGGAAGGCCCTTTTCCAGGGGCCCGCTGGAGGTGAAGCCGGGGGTCAGGGCCTGGTCGCCTCGGACGGGAGCTCCACCAGCTCGATCACCACCTTGCCGAAATGACGCCCCTCCTCCAAGATCCGGTGGGCCTGGTGGACCTGCTCCAGGGGCAGCACCCGATCCACCACCGGGCGCACGGCCCCGGCCTCCACCAGGGCCAGAGCCCGGGCCAGGTCCGGGTAGGTGCCGCCGTTGGCGCCCAGGATACGAAGCTGCCGGTGGTAGATGGCACCGATCTCCACCTGGACCTGAGCCCCGGAGTGGCTGCCACAGGTCACCAATCGGCCGCCCCGGGCCAGGACCCGGAGGCCGTGAGGCCAGGTGGCCGCGCCCACGTTGTCCTGGACCAGGTCCACCCCTCGCCCCTGGGTGGCCGCGAGGACCTGGTCCGGCCAGTCGGGATCCCGGTAGTCGAAGACCTGATGGGCGCCCAACGCCCGGGCCCGGGCCATCTTCTCCTGGGTGGAGGTGGTGGCCAGCACCCGAGCCCCCGCATGGCGGGCCAACTGGATCCCAAAGGAGGCCACCCCGCCTCCGGCCCCCTGGACCAACACCGTCTCCCCGGCCCGGAGCTGCCCCACGTGGAGCAACATGTGCCAGGCGGTCATGGCCACCACGGGCAGGGCCGCGGCCTGGACAAAGGAGAGCCCCGAGGGCTTGGACAGGAGATTGGCGGCCGGCACCACCGTGTAATCGGCCAGGCCCCCGTCCACATGCTCCCCCACGATCCGGTGGTGAGGGCAGATGGTGGGCTCGCCCCGCCGACAGAACTCGCACAGGCCACAGGTGATGAGGGGGTAGACCACCACCGGATCCCCCTCCTGCCAACCGGAGACCCCCGGCCCCAGGGCGTCTACCCGGCCTGCGATGTCCGCGCCGCCGATGAGCGGCAAGGGGATGGGGCCGAACTTGGGCCCCCGACGGACGCCCACGTCCAGCCAGTTGAGGCCACAGGCATGGACCCGGACCCGTACCTCCCCAGGGCCGGGCCGCGGCACGGGCACCTCCTCCAGACGGATCGCGTCCCGGCCGCCGTGGGCATGGAGCACCGCGGCCCGCATGGTCTCACCCATGGTCCCCTCCTCCTGGGGGCCCAACGTCTGTTCCCTGGGCGGGCGGGGGAGCGGCGTAGAGATGACACAGGACCCGGCGCCCCGGTTCGGTGGCCACGTTGGGCGGGAATGCCTGGCTGCAGAGGGCCATGGCGTCCGGGCAGCGCTCCCGGAAGGGGCACCCGCTGGGGATGTGGGTGGCCCGGGGCACCCCTGGGCCAATCCGGGGCTGGGGCCGAGGCAGGTCTGGGTCCGGCACAGGCACCGCGGAGACCAGAGCCTGGGTGTAGGGATGCTGGGGATTGCCCAGGATCTGGCGGGTGGGCCCCATCTCCACGATGTGGCCCAGGTACATGATGGCGATCCGATCGCAGGTGTACTGGAGCAGAGAGAGATCGTGGGAGATGTAGACACTGGTGAGCCCCATCTCCTGGGCCAGGCGCCGCATGGTGTTCAGGATCCCGGCCCGGACAGAGACGTCCAACATGGAGACCGGCTCGTCCGCGACCAGGAACTCCGGCTCCAGGATCAGGGCCCGGGCCAACACCACCCGCTGGAGCTGGCCGCCGGAGAGCTGGTGGGGGAACTTGTCCAGGAAACGATCCGGGGGCCGCAGGTTGACCCGCTCCAGGATCGCCAGCACCCGACGGCGCCGTTCCTCCTCGTCCGGCCAGCCGTGGATCACCAGGGGTTCGCTCAGGGAACGGTAGAGGGTGAAGCGGGGGTTCAGGGCCTCGTAGGGGTTCTGGAACATGAGCTGGACCCGACGCCGGAATCGCTTCAGCTCCGGCCCACGCAGGGTGCGGATGTCCTGGCCGTCGAAGCGGATGGTGCCCGAGGTGGGCTCCAACAGCTTGACCAGGAGCTTGCCCGTGGTGCTCTTGCCGCACCCGGACTCCCCGGCCAGGCCCAGGCTCTCGCCTCGCTGCAGGGTGAAGGAGATGCGGTTCACCGCGTGGACGGTCATGGCCGCTTCGCCCCGCAACAGGCCGGCCAGGCCGCCGCCGATCCGGTACTGCTTGGACACATCCTCCACCGCGACCAGGGGGGTGGCGGAGGCCGGGCCATCCGGAAGGGTCTCGAAGACGGCCGTCGGGGCCGAGGGGACGCGCCCTGTGGGGGCATGGGAGGTCATGGGACAGGATCCTCCTGGACGTGTGGAGAGGCCGGAGGCCGGAGAGGTGCCTCCATTCCCGACACCTGGAGCCAGGTCTCGGGATCGGCGGCCTGGGCCCGCAGGGCCTCCATCTCCTGGGTTCGGTGGCAGGCAGCCTGGTGGCCGGGCCCCACGGCCCCCAGGGCCGGGTCCTGGGTGTGGCACAGGTCCACGGCAAAGGGACAGCGGGGGGCGAAGCGGCAGCCTGGCGGTGGCGTCACCAGGTCGGGGGGATAGCCCTCGATGGCGATCAGCTCGGCCCGGGGCTGGGCCAGGTTGGGGAACGCGTTCTGGAGGCCCAGGCTGTAGGGGTGGTACGGGGTGCGGAAGAAGGGCTGGGTGCCGGCCTGTTCCACCACCCGCCCCGCGTACATGACGGCCACCGAGTCGCACACCTGGGCCACCACCGAGATGTCGTGGGTCACCAGGATCACGGTCAGGTCCAGCTCCTGTTCCAGCCGTTTGAACACCTCCAGGATCTGGTGCTGGACAATGACATCCAGGGCGGTGACCGGCTCGTCCGCCAGGAGGAGGGAGGGGCCCAGGGCCAGGGCCATAGCGATGACCGCCCGCTGTTTCATGCCGCCGCTGAACTCGTGGGGGTAGCGGTCCAGAGCCTGGCTCTCCAGCCCCACCATCTGGAAGAGCTCCACGGCTCGGCGTCGGGCCGCGCCTCGGTCCAGCCCCCCGCGGACGGTGAGCACCTCCACCAGCTGGGCGCCCACCCGGTAGACGGGGTTCAGGGAGTCCATGGAGGCCTGGGGAATGGTCGCGATCTCCCGCCAGCGCAGGGCCCGGATCTCCCGGTCGGAAAGGGCCAGGAGGTCCCGACCCTTGAACCGGATCGTTCCCCGAGGCACGGACGCGTTGCGGGGCAACACCCGGACCATGGCCCGCAGGAGCGTGGTCTTGCCACAGCCGGACTCGCCGATGACGCCCAGGTGTTGGGCCGGCGCCACGTCCAGGGAGACCCCGTCCACGGCATGGACGACGCCTCGCTGGGTGCGATAGGCCACCACCAGGTCGCGGATCTCCAGGATCGCCATGGTTCAGCTCCTGCGCAGACGGGGGAACAGGATCTCCTCGTAGCCCCGGCCGATGAAGAAGCCGGCCATCACGCTCAGCATGATGCACAGGCCCGGGGGCACGATCCAGTAGTAGGCCCCTCGGGACATGGCCTGGGAGACGAACGCGTCCTGGAGCATGAAGCCCCAGCTCACCACATCGGGATCGCCGAAGCCCAGGAAGCTGACGCTGGCCTCGGTGAGGATGGCCCAGCCGATGGCCAGGGAGCCGTACAGGAAGGAGAGGGGCAGGATGCTGGGCGCGATGTGCAGGAAGAGGATCCGCAGGTCCCCGGCGCCGGAGATCCGGGCCGCGGCCACGAAGGCCCGCTCCTTGACCGTGAGCACCTGGGAGCGGATCACCCGACCGGTGTCCCGCCACAGGAGGAGGGCCATGGCCAGGACGATGTTCCAGATGCTGGGCTCCAGAAGGGCCACCAACACGATCACCAGGGGCAGGAAGGGCACCCCGAAGGCGATGTCTGCCAGGCGCATGAGCAGGGTGTCCACCCAGCCTCCATAGTAGCCGGCCACCAACCCCACCACCGTGCCGATGAGGGCCACGGCCACCGCGGCGGAGAAGCCCACCAGGAGCGCGGTGCGGGAGCCGTAGACGAGCTGGGAGAAGATGTCCCGTCCCAGGTTCGTGGTGCCCAGGTAGAAGCGGGGGGAAGGCGGTTCGTTGGCCAGCCAGATGCCGTTCTCCTGGATCACCTCCAGAGGGCTGTAGGGCGCGATCCAGGGGGCCAGGAGGGCCACCAGGACGAAGAAGAGGTAGATGCACGCGCCCACCAGGGCCATCCGATCCCGGCGGAAGACCTCCAGGTTCATCTGGACGAACTGGGCCAGGCCGGAGACCGGGCGAGGCTCCTGGGCGGCCGGGGTCAGGGAAGCCGACTGCACGCTCACGGGATCACCTCTCAGTGTTGGGCCTGTTGGCCGGCCCCGATCCGGGGGTCCAAGACCCCGTAGAGCACGTCCGCGATCAGGTTCATGGTGACCATGACCACCGCGATGAGGAAGAACGCGCCCTGGGCCAGGGGGTAGTCGCTGGCGGCCACAGCCCGGACCAACATCCGGCCCAGCCCCGGCCATCCGAAGACGTTCTCCACCACCACGTTGCCGCCCACAGAGTAGCCCACTCCCAGGGCCATGGCGGTGATCACCGGCAGCAGGGCGTTCCGGGCCGCGTGGCGCACCATCAGACGTAGCTCGGAGTAGCCCATGAAGCGGCCCATGGTGATGTAATCCTCGTCCAGCACCTCCAACATGTTGGAGCGCATGAGGAGCAAGGGCAGGCCATGGAGGTAGAGGGCCAGGGTGGTGGCCGGCAACACCATGTGCCTCCAGAAGTCCCAGGAGGTGAGCTTGTCCCACTCGGAGGCGTAGAGGGTCCCCGGGCTGGTCGCGCCGGAGGAGGGAAACCACCCCAGGTTGAAGGCGAAGACCGTGAGCAGGATCATCCCCACCCAGAACTCCGGCGCGGACCGGGTCATCAGGGTGAAGGTGACCCCCATCTGCTCCAGACGGCTGCCGCGCCGCCAGGCCAGCAGGATCCCGCCCACCACCCCCACCCCATAGGCCACCAGCAGGGAGGTGAAGGTCAGGTAGAGGGTGTTGGGCAACACCTCCATCACCAGCTCGATGACCGGGCTCCGGTAGAAGAAGGAATCCCCCAGCTCGCCCTGGACCAGGTTGCCCAGGTAGACCAGGTACTGGACCGACAGGGGCTTGTCCAGGCCGAACTGCCGCATCAGGGCCTGCTGTTGCTCCTCGGTGAAGGTGGGATCGATGTAGGCCACCAGGGGGTTGCCCGGGGCCAGACGAAACAGGAAGAAGAGGAAGGTCACCACCACCCAGAGGACCAGCAGGCTCTGGGCGATGCGCCCGACCAGGTAGACCACGACGCTGCGCTGCACGGCGGACCTCCGTGGGAAGATCCCAGGGGGCAGGGCCTGCCCCCGCCCCCGAGGATCCGATTGCCGAACTACCGCCCCGCGGGATAGCGGAGACGGCCCTCCTCATCCCAGGTGTATCCGGCCTGGGCCAGGACCTCTCGGGCCTTCTCGAGGCTGAAGTCGTACTGGGGCAGGTCCGGATGGTGCCAGAACTCCAGGGCCACGGAGACGTGGGAGTCCGCGGGCACCGCGAAGCCCTTGAAGATGTTCTGGACGATGGCCTGCTTGGGCACCACATAGGCGACGGCCTGGCGGAAGGCCGTGTCGTCGAAGGGGGCCACCCGGTTGTTCATGGCGAAGAAGCGGAACCCCACCTCGGTGGTGGCCACCAGCTCGATGCTGGGATCCGCGTCCGCCACCCCCTGGAGCACCGTGGGATCCCCCTCCCACTCGGAGAGGAAGTTGATCTCGCCGTTGCGGAGCTGGCCCAGGGCCGACTCCACGTTGGGGATGATGCGCAGGATCCAGCGGGAGGCCTTGGGCGCGGCGAAGTGCTCTGGATTGGCCTCCAGGATCACCTCCTCCGAGGGCTTGAAGGCCACGAAACGGAAGGGCCCGGAGCCGATGGGGGTCTCCTCCTGGTAGCTCTCCGCGTTCTCCTCCTTGGTGGCCAGGTCGGCCAGGATGGGCTCCCAGATGTGCTTGGGGATCAGGTTGATCTTGGCCAAGGACGCGACCTCGAAGGCGGCCCAGGGCTCGCTCAGGGTGAAGCGGACGGTGCGCTCATCCACCTTCTCGATCCCCGCGATCTTGCTCACGAAGGGCTTGTACATGGGCGCCTCGTCCGTGGCCGGGGCCTGGAAGGAGAAGATCACGTCCTCCACGGTGACCGGCCGGCCGTCGTGCCACTTCATGCCCTCCCGCAGGGTCACCAACACGTTGGTGTTGTCCTCCCACTCCACCGACTCCGCGGCCCAGGGCTGGGGCAGACCGTCTGGCCCCACCCGCATGAGCCGATCCCAGATCAGCTCGGTGATCCAGGAGTCCGCGGCGCCGGAGATGAAGAGGGGGTTGATGGCCTGGACCACGTCCCCGGTGTTCAGGATGAAGTCCGCCTGGTCGCCCACCGGCTCGGCCTGGACAAAGGTCCAGAAGTTCTTGATGCCGATGCCCTTGGCGTCCACGATGGTGTCCGGCTTCCAGACATCGCTGCGGTAGGCGAAGGGGAGCTGGGGGTAGGCCACGAACGCGTAGGGGACCTCGTTGGCGATGATCTCCTGGGCCTCCCAGATGAGCTGCCGGCGTTCCTCCCGATCCGTGGTGGCCCGCTGGGCCAGGGACACCTGGTCGTAGCGGTCGTTCTGGAAGCCCACGAAGTTGTAGCCCTTCTCCGCGGTGGAGCTGTGGAAGAGATTGACCACGAACTCATCCGGATCCAGGCGTTCGGGCCGGCCCACCATCCGCCAGGCCGTCATCTGCCATTCCGTACGGTTGTACCAGACCAGATCCGCCTGTTGCTCCCAGGGCATGGCCCGATGCTCCACATCCAGGCCCAACTGCTTCATGTTCTCCACCACGAGCCGGGTGGACTCGAACTCGATGGGATCCGCGGCCTGGACGTTGGACAGGACCACGATCTGGGGCACCAGCTCGCCCATCTCGGCAGCCGGCTCGGCCCCCTGCTCGGCCTTGGCAGCCTCGGGGGCCGCTCCCTGGGGGGCGGAGGCCGGGGCGGACGCGGGGGCGCATGCGCTCAGCCCAAGGACCAGCGCGAGCAGCACAGGGAGGATGGACAGGACTCTTCGACGCATGGGTGTACCCTCCTTTGACAGGTTGGCAAGGACGAACCGCGACGGTGTATGGCTGAAGAGCAGCAGGAGCGGGTACAGCACCTCAGAGAACCCGGCGCCCGTCTTGGACCACGGCCGCCACACGGCGCAGCGCTCCCAGATCCTCCAGGGGATTTCCCTCCAGGAGGGCCACATCGGCCCGCTTGCCCGGCTCCAGGGTGCCCAACAAACTCTCCCACCCCAGGATCCGGGCGTTGTGGCGGGTCGCCACGGTGAGGGCCTCCTGGGCCGAGAACCCCATCTGCACCAGGTGCTCCACCTCCCGGGCCATGCTGAAGTCGTGGGGTGCCAGGGCGTTGCCGCCCGCGTCGGAGCCCGCCCCGATGAAGACCCCATGGGCCCGGGCAATGGCGATGCTCTCCCGCACCCGGTCGTTCAGGGCGGCCAGCACCGGACGCAGGCGCTCGGCCTCGGCCTGCTGGGCCGGCGTGTGCCCGGTCTCGTCGGGCCGGGCCACCCCCAGGGTGAGGACCAGGGCCGTGCCCCGGGCCACCATGCGCTGGGCCGCCTCCTCGGTCAGATATGTGCCGTGCTCCACCGAGTCCACGCCGGCGGCCACCGCGTCCAGGATGCCCTGGGTGCCGTGGCAGTGGGCCGCGACCCGACGCCCCATGGCGTGGGCAGCCTGGACCGCGGCCGCCATCTCCTCCACCGTGAGCTGGGTGGCCTGGACCTCCTGGCCCGGGGTGGCTGCGCCGCCGGTGGCCATGAGCTTCACCAGGTCTGCGCCGGCCTTGATCTGTTCCCGGGCGGCCTTCCGCACCTCCTCCGGGCCGTCGGCCTCCCGGGCCACCACGTGGCCGTGGCCCCCGGTCATGCAGATGATCTGGCCCGCGGTGCGCATCCGGGGCCCCCGGATGTGGCCGGCCTGGACGGCCCGGCGCAGGGACATCTCCATGTACTCCTGGCCGCCCACATCCCGCACCGCGGTGGTGCCACTGGCCAGGATCCGCTCCAGGGTCTGCACCGCCTCCAGCAGCAGGGCGTCCCGGTCCCGGTGGACCAGGCTGTGGACCGGCTCCCGGCCGTTCCAACACACGTGGAGATGGGCGTCGATCAGGCCTGGGATCGCGGTGAGGCCCGTGGCATCCAGGCACGGAGCCCCCCGGGCCTCCGAGGGACAGGCCGCCATGGGGCCTGTCCAGTGGATCACCCGATCCCGGAGCCAGATCCCGGCATGGGGCAGGGGATCGGGCGCGCGCCCATCCCACAGGGTGCAGTCCGCGATGAGGAGCTCCACCTCAGCCTCCGTGGGCATGGAGCAGCTCCAGGGGCGAGGCCACCTTCCCCGCGGCCAGCTTGGGAGGCGTCATGTAGGCCCGGCGGGAATGGGAGAGCCCTGCCCCTACCAGGGCCTCCGCGAACTTCAGGGCCACCTTGCCCGGGTTGAGCACCGGCACCCCCAGCACAGGGGCCACCTCCTCCGCGATCTCCAGGAAGCCCATGCTCATGCAGCCCAGGACCAAGGTGTCCGCCCGGTCCTCCTCCAGGGCCCGGCGGCCGACCTGGACGACGGCCTCCACGGTGCGGGCTCGGTCCCGGTGGAGCTCCAACACCGGGATGCCCACCACCCGGACGCTGGCCAGCTTCTCGCCCAGGCCCACGTTGCGGATCTGCCTCTCCGTGCCGGGCACCACGCTCTCGGTGATGGTGATGATGGAGAAGCGGTGGCCCAGGGACGCGGCCACCAGGGCCGTGGCCTCCCCCGGCCCCACCACGGGGATCTCCACCAGCTCCCGCAGCGCGTCCAGGCCGGGATCCCCGAAACAGCCCAGGATGAGCGCGTCCCAACCCTCGGCCTGGAGCTCCACCGCACGGCGTACGGCCGCCGGGATGGAGAGGTATTCCTCGTACATGCTCTCGATGGAGGCCGGCCCTTCGGGCACGTCCACGATGCCCACCTGGGTATCTGGACCGGTGTAGTGCCGCAGGAGTGTGGCGCGCCGTTCCATCTCCGCGCGCCCCTCTGGGGTCCGCCCCATGGGGCCAGGCACCAGGTAACAGATACGCATGAGACCCTCCTCCGATTCAGGTTCAGGAAGCCGATGCACGGTGCACCTGTTCACGGGCCATCTGGGCCACCGTCGCGGCCCGCTCGAAAGTCCAGGCCACCCGGTTGATGCCCCGGAGGAGGTGGGTCTGCAACACCCGGTAGAGGTGGCCTTCCGCCCGGGGAAGCTCGGTGGCCGGTGCCAGGTCGGGCAGGGGGGGGATGGGCACCGCGGGCTCGGTGCGGAACCGGCCCCGCCGGGTGTAGTTGATGGGGACCAGCAGGCGCCCCAGCTCCAACAGGGCGTCGTTGAAGGCCCGCACCCGGGGATCCGTCACCGGCTGTTGGCCCAGCTCTGGGGCCAGCGCGTAGAGCTCGGCCAGCTCCCCCTGGAGCCTGCCCAGGGCCCGGAAGGCCGGGCCGAAGTCCACGGCATCGCCGGCAGCCTCCGCGTACCGGCTCAGGGTCTCGTGGAACTCCCGGCCCAGCTTGCGGAAGTCGAAGGGGTGGAGGGGATTGTTGAGCACCCGATGCAGCGCGGTCACGTAGACCCGCAGATCCCGCATCAGGTTGTCCCGGTCCGCGATCTCCAGCCGGTCGTGCTCCGTGTGCCAGGCGATGTTGCCGCCACACCCCCCCACCGGGTAGTAGCCCTTCTCCTGGAGGAGTTCCCGGGGCATGGTGGAGAGGAGCATGAAGAAGCTGGAGATGCCGATGTTGTTGAAGGAGTAGTCCCCGGCCTGGTGGGGCCGTTCCCCCTGGGCCGGCTGCCCGGTGGCGTCTCGGATGGCCTGGACACAGAAGTCCTCGACCTCGGTCATCCAGGAGATGTCGTAGTACTCGGTGGCCCAACGGCAGCCCGGGGAGTCGATGTTCACCTGGGCGATGCAGTTCCGGTCCAACTCCAGGCCGAAGGTGTCCGCGTACCAGGTGGAGCCGCCGTAGCGGCCGGTGGAGTGGGCCGGCCACCAGGCAATGCGCAGGGAACGGGCCAGGCCCTCCCGGTGCCTGTGGAAGACCCGGGCCAGCTCCAGGAGGGTCGCGTCGCCCACCGCGTTGTCCCCCACGCCCACGTCCCAGGAGTCGTAGTGGCCGTGGACCAACACGAAGCGCTCTGGCTCCCGGGTGCCCTGGATCTCCGCCACCACCACGGGACAGGGAAACCAGCCCTCCTTCAGCTCCGTGTACAGGGTCACCTGGGTGGGCCCCTGGGCCACCTGGGCCTTCAGGGCCTCCCCATCCGGCCGGCTGATCGCGAGCACCGGGGTCCGGGGCCGGTCCCGGTAGTTGTCCAGGTCCGGCGCGCCCCAGATGGTGGTGCAGATGCCCCAGTGGATGTCCACCCCGGGGTTGATGTAGATCTGGCCGATGGCGCCCTGTTCCTCGAAATGGCGCACGGCCCCCGGGAAGCCGAACCCCTCGGTGAGCACGATCTTGCCCCGGACATCCACCGGCAGGTCCGAGTCGAAGTGGAAGAGACGTTGGACCTCAGAGGGGGCCTTGCCCGGCACGTAGACCACCTCTCCCGGCCGTCCCTCGGGCCCGGTGGAGGCCGAGAAGGCCGGGGTCTTGGCCCGGAAGGTGCGTCCGCCCACCTCCAATCGGGCGGACACGGGCACGCTGATGAAGAGCTCGGGCTCGTAGACCGTGTGGGGGATCCCCAGGGCCGTCAGCCGGTCCGCGATGTACCGGGCGGCGATGCGCTCGTCCTCGCTGCCCGACTCCCGCACCAGGGTGCTGAAACGCTCGATCAGGGCCCAGGGCTCCTGGATGGAGAGCTCGTCCAACAGCCGCTGTTCCAGGGTGGCTTCCTTGGGGCCATAGAGGACTTGCATGGCTCACTCCTTTGCGCTGGGAGGGGATGAGGGAGAAGGGACGGTGGTGGGATGCGAAGGGGAGAGGAGGGCCTCGCCCTCCGGCTCCGATGCCCGACGGGCCGGGCGATAGCCCAGGTTGGCCGAGATCTGGGCCGCGCCCTCCAACACCAGGGCCAGCACGGCCCCGACGCGCTCCTGGGAGAAGCGCGGGGAGGGGCCCGCCACAGAAAGGGCCGCCACCACCCGGCCCGTATGGTCCCGGATGGGCGCGGCCACGGAGGTCGCGCCCTCGTCCAGGTCGTTGGAGGTGATGGCATACCCCTGGACGCGGATGTGGATGAGCTGCTGGCGGAGCAGATCGGGATCGGTCACCGTGTAGGGCGTCATGGGCGTCAGCTCGATCTCACCCAACCACTGCTCCCGCACCGGATCCGGGAGATGGGCAAAGAGGAGCTTGGGGATGCTCCCCGCGTGCAGGGGCACCCGCCGGCCGATCCGGGCGTAGAGACGGATGGACTTGGAGGACTCCCGCGCGTCGATGCAGAGGGCCTGCTGGCCGTCCAGGACCCCCAGGAAGACCGTCTCGTCTGTCTCCGCCACCAGCCGGTCCATCACCGGACGGGCCGCGTCGATCAGGTCGATCTGTTTCCGGGCCCGCTCGCCGTAGATGAGACAGCCCACGCCCAGGACGTAGTGGCCGTTGTTCTGTTTGCGCACCAGGTTGCGCTGCTCCAGGGTGTAGAGGATACGGAAGGCCTTGTTCTTGCTCAGGCCGGTCCGGCGCACGATCTCCGCCAGGGAGAGGCCGGCCTCCGTGTCCACCAGGGTGTCCAACACGGAGAGCGCATCTTCCAGGATGGCGATGGTGTACATGGTGGGAAACCGCCTCCAAGACAGTCGGGAAGAGGTAGAACGAGACCGGAGGAGGCCCAGGCCTCTGAAGCGGCTCAGAGAGCCGGAGCGCCCGGCCACGTCGTTCTACTCAGTAGAACAATGTTTTAGATTCGGGGGTGGCCCCCATTCTAGCGGGTCCCTTCCGGGTTGTCAAACGCGTTTTTTGAGCCCCCCTTCTTCGGGGCCGTTCGAACAAGGGGGAGAGGGCCAGATGGACGGGTCCTGGGTTTCCGCCGGGCGATGGGTCCATGGTACAATGGCCGGAACCATGGTCCACTGGTCTGTCCGTCGGCTTCGGTTGTCCATGCCAGGTGTTCGGCTCCCGGCTCCCGGGGAGTGGTACCTGTTCCTGTGGGCCGGCTACGCCCTTCTCTGGGTGCTTCTCTTCCCCCTCACCTGTTGGGGAGCTGTGGGGGATGCGGACCACCCCCACGCCACCCCTCATCTGGTCTTCGCCCGCGATCCCACCACCCAGCCGGCCCAGGGGATGCCCATGGACCTGGCGGGCCAGGGACTCCCCGCGGTGGCCGGACAGTCCACCCCCACCGTGCTCCTGGCCCTGGCCGTGTGGCTTCTCCTGGCCATGCGACGACAGGCCCGTCTGGCCCCGCTCCCCCAGAGCATCCGGGCCTTGGGCCACTCCCTCATGGACCGCACGCCTCCCCTCCCCGTGATCACCCCTCCACCAGAATTTCCCTGAGCCGGCCGCGCCCGACGCCTGCCCTCTCCATCCGGATCCCATCCCCGCCGCGCAGCCCTTGCGGCCGGAGAGGCGGCATGACCTGTCCTGGGCGCGCGCATCCCGCCCGTTCCTGACCGAGCCTTCGACGTTCCGTATCCCGGGCGTGCATTCTTCCCGCGCGCCGACATCCCAGGAGGTTC
>JALSIX010000091.1 GCA_026989655.1 Caldilineaceae bacterium | reverse complement strand
GTCGTAGACACAGCCGCCCCAGGTGCCGCCGCTCACCGCCTGGAGAGCCGCCCACAGCCGGGTGTCGTCCGGCAGGCCCGGATCCGGCCGGAGATCCGGATGGGGTTCCCGATGGGCCAGGACCCGGGCGCCCTCCTCGGCACTGTAGCGCCGACCGCCATGGCCCACCAGGTCCACGGAACCCTCCAACTTCACCGTGTCCACCCAGATCCGGATGCGATCTCCTTCCCGAACTCGACCGATAGGGCCGCCGGCCAAGGCCTCGGGGCCCACGTGGCCGATACAGGGCCCTGTGCTCACCCCGCTGAAGCGGGCATCGGTCACCAGGGCCACCTGGCCGCCCCAGGGCAGGTAGCGGAGCGCAGAGGTGAGCTGATAGGTCTCCTCCATCCCACAGCCCAGCGGTCCGCGCCCCATGAGCACGATCACGTCCCCGGGTCGGATGGGCCGGGGATGGTTGCCCTTCACCGCGGCAATGGCCTCCCGCTCGCTGGTGAACACACGGGCCGGCCCCTCCTTGCGGTAGACACCGTCCGGACCCAAGAGCTCCGGGGCGAGGGCCGTGCTCTTGATCACCGAGCCCTCAGGCGCCAGGTTGCCCCGGGGAAAGGTCACCGTGCTGGTCAGGCCCCGGTCGCGGGCGCGGGCCGGCGAGAAGATCACCTCATCGGGATCCACCCGATCCTGCTGGAAGAGCCGCTCCCGGAGGCGACGACGGCGCTCGCTCCGCTCCCAGGCCTCCAGCAGATCGCCCAGCCGAGCCCCGTGGACCGTCCAGACATCCAGGTGGAGCAGGCCCAGATCCCGCAGATGGCACATCACCTCGGGCACGCCACCGGCCAGGAAGACCCGCACCGTGGGATGGCCCACCGGCCCGTTGGGCAGCACGTCCACCAGGCGGGGCACCGCCCGATTGACCCGGTGCCAGTCCTCCACGGTGGGACGGGGCAGCCCCGCGGCGTGGGCCACCGCGGGCAGGTGGAGGAGCAGATTGGTGCTGCCGCCAAAGGCCGCGTGAACCACCATGGCGTTGTGGAGGGCCTCCGGGGTCAGGATGGCCTGGGCTGTGAGGCCTTGGGCCTCCAGAGCCACCAGGGCCTGGGCCGAGCGCCGGGCCATCTCCAGCCAGATGGGCTGGCCTGAAGGGGCCAGGGCCGCGTGGACCAGGGTGAGGCCCAGGGCCTCGGCCACCACCTGGGACGTGGCCGCGGTGCCCAGGAACTGGCACCCGCCCCCCGGCGTGGCACAGGCTCGACAGCCCAGCTCCGCGGCCTCCTCCACCGTGATCTCCCCGTGGGCGAAACGGGCACCGATGGTCTGGACCTTGCCCGCGTCCTCACCGGCCTCGGGCGGCAAGGTGACCCCGCCGGGCACCAGGATCACGGGCAGGTGACGCTGCGCGGCCAGGGCCATCAACATGGCCGGGAGCCCCTTGTCACAGGTAGCCACCCCCATGACCCCCTGCCGAGTGGGCAGAGAGCGGATCAGCCGCCGCAGGACCAAGGCCGCGTCGTTGCGGTAGGGCAGGGAATCCATCATGCCGGGCGTGCCCTGGGTGCGGCCATCGCAGGGATCCGTGACGTGGCCCGCGAAGGGGACGGTGTCCAGCTCGGTGAAGGCCTCCGCAGCCGCCCGCACGAGCAACCCCACCTCCCAGTGGCCGATGTGGTAGCCCAGGGCCACCGGGGTCCCGTCCTCCTGGCGGACGCCGCCCAGGGTGCTCAGGATCAGGAACGCCTTCCGCCGCAGCCGACGAGGATCCCACCCCATTCCCACGTCTTGGCTCCACCCGAAGAGATCGCCGCTGGGCGCGTGGCGCAGCAGGTCGGGGTCCAGGGGAAGCCGCCCTGCAGGGCCTGGCGCCCGGGTGATCACCCGGTAGGTGGCAGGATCCGGGCTGTCGATGGGGATGAAACCGACGGGATCGGACATGGCAGACCTCCAAGAGCGTGGAGCGAGAGGGCCGACCTGACCGCGGATCGGCCGGTGAGCGCCTGCTGTTGGCCCGGACGCCGGAGGACTGGCACCCTCGACGGCCCTCTCCACGGGGGAATCGGGACAGCACTCCGATCATACCACAGCCTGCCCCGTCCAGCCTCCGGATACGGTGCCAGGCCTTCCCCGGGGCCGAATGCTGGGGCGCGTCGCGGGACCTCGAACAGAGGGGCACGGGAACAGCCGACCGGTGAGGCGCGTTCTATCCCCTGCCTCGGCAACACTTTGACCCCGGAGCCGGTCCAGGCTATGATCGGGGAGCGCCTCTGAGACCGACCTGCCCGCACACCAGGAGGTATGTCCCCATGAAACGCAAGGTCCTGCTCACCGGAGCGGCTGGCCGCATCGGTCAGTTCTTCCTGGCCTCCACCGCGGAGCGCTATGCCTTCACCTTGACCGACCGCCAGGAACCCAAGGACACCTTCGGGCACCCCTTCATCCCCGCGGACATCAGCGATCCCGAGGCCGTCCAGCCCCTGTGCCAGGGCATGGACACGGTCATCCATCTGGCAGCAGACCCCAGCATGTACGCGCCCTGGGAGCGGCTGTTGCCGGCCAACATCATCGGCACCTACAACGTCTTCGAGGCCGCGGCCCAGGCCGGGGTGCGCCGCATCGTCTACGCCAGCAGCATCAACGCGGTCTTCGGCTATCCGAAGGACGTCCAGGTCCACACGGGGATGCCGGTTCGCCCCATCAACCTCTACGGGGCCACCAAGTGTTGGGGAGAGGCCCTGGCCCGCCTCTACGCGGACCGCCGAGGGGTCTCGGTCCACTGCCTGCGTTTCGGCGCGGTCCAGCCCCGGGATTCGGAGATGATCGACCTGGAACACCCCTACATCGACATCATCCTCACCATGGAGGACTGTGTGCGCCTGATGGTGGCCAGCATCGAGGCCCCCGACTCGGTCCGGTTCGGCATCTTCCACGGCCTCTCGGACAACCGCTACAAGCGGCTGGACATCAGCGACACCCGGGAGATCCTGGGCTACGAACCCCAGGACGATGCCTTCGCCCTGGCCCGGGCCCGCAGCGCCGCGCCCCAGGCCTCGACGGCCCAGGGATAGACGCGAGGACGCCGCAGCCGTGGAGCTGCGGCGTCCTCGGACAGTTGGGTCCGGTAGCCTCTAACGGAGGAACCTCCGAGGTGATGCTACCGGACCCTGGATACGACGACTATCCATAGGGCATCACCTCCTTTCCTTTTGGGATGGCATTTCCGGGGTGGAGCCGGGAAAGGCTGTCGGCAGCGACCCGACCTCCGGCTCCAGCGGGCATGTTGGACCGAGTATCCCACACTTCCCACCCCCTGTCAAGTCCGCAAAAACCGTCCCCCAAACCGCAGGAAGCCGACCGAGCCCGGCAAGCCCTGGCCGTGTGGCAGGACAACGGGCGCAGCCCAGGGTCCTGTCTCAGCTTGTCGAGCCTCCGCCGGCCGAGAAGAGGCCCTGACAGAGCAGGTCGTAGTCGCGACGGACCTGGGCCAGGGTCTCTGGATCCAGGGGGCGGTCGCCGTAGTGGACCTGCATGTAGGCCTGGGTGATGCGGACCAGGGCCTCCTCGTGGCCGGGGAAAGCCCGACACAGCTCCGGAAGATAGCCATCCGGCGGCTGCCAGGGGCGTCGGGGGTGTCCCCGGCCCCGGGCCATCCGACATAGGTTGGCGTAGATGTGCTCTACGGAGATCGGGGACAGGAGTCCAGGACCTCCGCCGAGGCGGGCCATGGCCCGGAGCCGGCGCTCCAGCCAGGAACGCAGCCGCGACAGGGGTTCCTCGGGCGCGAACCGGGCCGGCCCAACCTCCTCGTCCGTCCGGATCGCATGGGCCTCGTCCCGAGCTCGGGCCAGGAAGAGGAGGATCCCGCCCACCAGGGCCGCCAGGAGGAGCCCGAGGAAGCCCAACCGCAGGAGGATCCATGCCCACCGGGCGTAGGGTCCGGCTGGGGCCGTGGCCCCGGCGCCCTCCTCGGCCAGCTCCTCCCGAGGGAAGAGGGCATCCATCCGAGCCAGAAGTTCGGCCAGATCGAACTCCTGGACCAAGGGGGCCAGGAGGAAGGCCACTCCCCGGACCACCTGGGCCAGGGCGAACGCGAGCCCGTAGAGCACCCAGCTCAGCCCCCACCCCAACAGGGCCCACAGCGGGTCCAGGCTGTGGAGGATGGCCCACAGCCGGGCCGGGGCCAGCCAGACAGCCACCCCATAGACAGCCCCTACGGTCAGGCCGATCAGGGCCAGGAGCTGGGCCAATCGTCCCCAGGAAAGCAGGGCCACCGCGCTCCCCGGCGCATCCGCGGCCTTGTCGTCCGCTCGGGCCAGGGACACCGCCCACAGCCCCCAGAAGAGGTAGAGGGCCAGCACCTGGAGGCCGGCCTGGGTGGTCGTGGAATCCCCCCAGGCAAGCACTCCGGCCTCCACCAGGAGGAGCAACAGGCCCAGGCGGAAGCTCAGGCCAACGCTGAAGAAACCCCGCTCCCGACTGCTCAGCACCGCGATCCGCCACCACAGCACCAGGCTCCACAGCAGGACGAAGGCCGGCGGCTCCAGCCGCGCGGGCAGGGCCCAGAGGGCCCCCACGGTCTCCGTCAGCCAGCGAGATCCGCCGTGGGGGTAGACCCACATCCGAACGGCCCCCAGGCCGGTGGCCACGGCCAGCACCGCCACAGCCCCGCGATAGAACCCCTGGTGGTGGATGGCCCGGCCCAGGAGCTCCAACACCAGGAGCGCGGCCAACAGGGTCCCGGCCAGCAGGGCCCATGTCTCCCCCAGGGAGAGCCCGGCCAGGGGCACCCCTATCTGGGCCCAGCGCCGGGCTACCAGCCACACAAAGGGCGTGTGGACCGTGGCCTCCATGCCCAGGAGGGCCAGGTAGAGGAGCCGATGGCGCGGGGAGAACAACATGATATCCCCTCACACCCGGGCCGGAGCCACCCCGTCGGCCACCCGATGGGGCAGATGGTACACCTGGAACCCAGAACTCGGCACCTGGGGCGGCCGTTCGGCCAGGGTGAACAGGGTCACCGGGCGCCCTGCCTGGGCCAGCTCCGACAACACGGCCAGAAGCTCGGGGTGGGTGACCGCGGTCACCACCATCACAGTGGTACCCCAGGGAAGGCGGGGAGCCTCCTGCAGGAGGAGCTGTTCGATGGGCTGGGCAGCGAAGGAGGTCACCGCGGCCAGGAGCTCCAGGATCCGGACAAGCTGGCGTGGGCTCCGGCCGGGCATCAGCCGGAGCGGGCGGTCGCTGCCGGGGAGGGTGCCGTTGGCCAACAGACCCACCGGCAGTCGCCGTTCCGTGGCCCAGGCGGCCAGGCTGCCGGCCACGCTCACCGCCCGTTCCAACAGCTCGGGAATGGACCCATGCCAGGGCCGGGCCAGGGTGGCCACGTTCAACACCACCAGGATCTGCACCTCTCGGCTGGGCTCGTAGACCCGGCTGAGCAGCCGCCGGTGTCGCGCGGTGGCCTTCCAGTGCACTCGCCGGGGGCTGTCGCCCTCCTGCCATTCCCGGACACCGGCCGGACGCAGGGGATCCTCGAAGAGGGGGCTGGCGACCTGCTGGGAGCCGAAGGGGCTGTGGGCCGGGAGGCCCAGCGCCTCCACCGGGTAGAGACGGGGGTAGACGATCAGGTACTCCTCCTGGGGCAGGCGCACCTGCCGGCTGAAGAACCCGAAGCCGTCGCCGGTCTCCAACCGCGCGGGCCCGAAGCGATGGAACCCCCGGGCCACACACTGGATCTCGAACTCCCGACGGAGGGTCTGGAAGGCACCGGGCATCCAGAAGGTGCGGAACTCGGCCTGGTTGGTGGCCTGGTTCAGGATCACCGGGGCCTTGGAGACGGGCAGGGCGGCCGGGAAGACATCTCGCACGGCCAACCAGGTGAGCGGCAGGGGTTTGCGGTTGCGGACCTCCAGAGTGATCCGGATCCGCTCGCCCACGAAGGCCCGACGCTCCTGGAAGTGGCGCCGGTAGTCCAGGCCGGCCAGGCTCCAGTAGCTCCACAGCCAGGCCGCGCCCACCAGAACCACCAGGCCCAGGCCCGCTCCGGTGAGGAACCCTTGCCGGAGGAGGAGCCCGGCCCCGATCAGCAGCAGGGCCAGAGCCAGCCAGGCCTCGTTGAACTGGGTGTCCTTGTTCTCCAGGATGAAGCGCCGCCGGCCCGGGCGCCAGAGGAACGCCCACCCCGAGGAGTCGGGCAGGGATGGCGGCGGCGAAGGGGTGGGCCGTTGGGCCATGGTCTCACTCCACCACAGGCACCGGCACCTGTTCCAAGGCCTCGGCCACCACCTGGCTCGGCGTGCGACCTCGCAACCGGGTCTGGGGGCTGATGTGGATCCGATGTGCCAGCACATGGGAGGCCAGGAACTGGACATCGCTCGGCACCACGAAGTCCCGCCCCTGGAGGGCAGCCAGCGCCTGGGCAGCCCGGTAGAGGGCCAGGGTGCCCCGAGGAGAGGCGCCCAGCTCCGCGGCCGGGTGGTCGCGGGTGGCCCGCACCACCTGGACCAGGTAGCGGCGCACTTCCGGGTTCACGTGGATGTGGCGAACGCCCTCCTGCAGGGCCAGCACCGTCTCCGCGGAGGCCACCGGGGCCAGAGCGGCCAGGGGATCCTGTCGCTGGTAGCGGACCAGGATCTCCTCCTCTTCCTCCAGGGTGGGATAGCCCATCTGGACCACCATGAGGAAGCGATCGAGCTGGGCCTCGGGCAGAGGGAAGGTGCCCTCCAGCTCGATGGGGTTCTGGGTGGCCAACACGAGAAAGGGGCGGGCCAGAGGGTGGCTCTCCCGGTCCACCGTCACCTGCCCCTCTTGCATGGCCTCCAACAGCGCAGACTGGGTCCGAGGCGTGGCCCGGTTGATCTCATCCGCCAACAGGATCTGGCTGAAGAGGGGGCCCGGACGGAACTCGAAGTCCTGGGTCTGCTGGTTGTAGAACGCGATCCCGGTGACATCCGCCGGCAGGAGATCCGGGGTGAACTGGATGCGGGCAAAGTCCAGGTCCAGGCTGCGGGCCAGGGCCCGGGCCAAGGTGGTCTTGCCGATGCCCGGCACGTCCTCCAACAGGACATGGCCGCCGCTCAGGAGGGCCACCAGGAGCAGGTCCACCACCGGGGCCTTGCCCACGATGACCTGGGCCACGTTGTCCTGGATGGCCTCCCGCAGCGCACGGGCCGCGGCCACGGTCTCCGGGGGTGGGTACACAGCAGGGGATGGGTTCACATCGCGGCTCCTCTGCACAGCGATGGGGCCCCTAGACAAAGACGACGAACCCGGCCCCGTCCTGGGCTGGGAAACGGGGAAGAGGACCGACGACGATGTGGGGAGGCTAGCCGGAGAACCCCACCAGGACCCGAGGTCCCGTGGGCCCTGGGCTTCCGCCGGCCGGCTCCACCGTGATGCCCACCCGGCCCAACTTCGCCTTCAGGTCCGGCGGTACCTGGACCCGGATCACCCCGTAGCCCTGGGAATCCGCGTGGGGGAAGCCCGCGTGGATGGGCGGTCCATCCTCCGGGACAAGCCAGAGCTGGTAGGTCTTGCCGGGCGGGGGGGGATACAGGCCCCAGAAGACCAGCAGGCCCGTGTCCCCCGCGACGTAGAAGACACCCTCCGCGTTCGGGGCCTCCTCCGTGCCCTGGAGCACGATGTATGCCTCGGGCTCGGTGAGCCGAGCCCACCGGGACTCCACCTCGTCCAGGCGAGCCCGGAGCCGGGTGTTCTCCTCCTCCAGGCGTGCCAGGGTGGCCTGGACCTCCGCCAACCGATCCTGCAAACGGGCCACCTGCTGGGTCTGGTTCCGAAGATGCCCCAGGGCCTGGAACCAGAGGAGGGCCAGGACCAGGGCCGCGGCGGCCGAGATGACGGCCGCCCCCGACCACACCCCTGGGGAAAGGCCGAGACGCCTCCTTGGGCGCTGCTGGGGAGAGGCAGAGGCGGCCGGGGTCTCTGCAGGAGGGGTGTAGGGGACCGGATCGTCGCCCCTGGAGGGGCTCGCCGTGCTGGAGGCCCGAACCCGGGCCAGGAGTTCCCGCCGCGCGTGGGCCGGGGGCGCCACGGGTTCCACCGAAAGGGCCAGGGCGTCCACGGTGGTGGCCAGAGCCTGGAGACGATGGGCCAGGGCCCGATACGCCTGGAGGTACTGCTCCACCTGGGCCTGTTCCTCGGGCTCCAGGGCGCCCAACACATAGCCGGGCAGGAGGGCCTCGATCTCCGGCGGGATGGCTCCTTCCGTTCCATTCATGGGTTCGACATCCATGGTTCGATCAGTGTTCTTCCACCGGGTACCCCTGAGCCCGCAGGGCCCGTTCCAGCTTCTCCAGAGCCATGCGCAGGCGGGTCTTCACCGTGCCCAGGGGGATGGACAGCGTCTGGGCGATCTCCCGGTGCGAAAGCCCCTCGAAGTAGGCCAGTTCCAGGCAGCGCCGCTGTTCGGCAGGCAGGCCGGCCAGGGCTGCGACCACTGCCTCGCGATCCCAGGAACGCTGGACCGCCTCCTCCACGTCCTCGTCGCCGACCAGGAAGAGCTCCCACCCGATCTCGGGCGGCTCCGCGGCCTGGGGCCTGGCCTGGCGACGACGCAGATGATCCAGGGCTTTGTTGCGAGCGATCCGGTACAGCCAGCTCGCGCCGCTGCCTGCCGCCGTGAACTGGGCTGCCTTCTCCCAGACCTGCCAGAAGGTCTCCTGGAGGAGGTCGTCCGCGACGCCGCGGTCCTGGACGATCCGCTGCAGGAGACCGTATACCGTGGCGGCATGACGGTCGTAGAAGGCCTCGAAGGCAGCCGTGTCCTGCTGGCGGATCCGGGCCAGCAGCTCCCGGTCGTTGAGCGAAGGGCTGTCCTGGAGGCTCGGCTCTGGCCTGGACGTGCTCATGCCGAAGGCGCTCCTGTCCCTATTCAGGACGCACGCCGTGGGCGTACGGTTTGGGCCAAATTGCCCGCTCTTGAAGGAGAGTTCCTGGACAGGCCAGAGGTGCGCCTGTCTCTGCCCCGAGACGGGATGGGCAGGCATGTCCCACCCCGCTGCGCCGGAACTCCCGATGGAGGCCCTGCCATTATAGGCCCACCGATCCGCTGCGTCAAAACTGCCCCGAGATTACGGTTTCGTCAGCTTGACAGCCTGCCTGGAATCCATACAATAGGATGGCACAACCAGTTTGTTGCACCTCGCAAAAAAGGCCTGTCCCGTGCCACCCGAGGCGGAGATGATCCCCTACCCGACCGGCGACCCCCGAACGGCTCGTCGCATCAACCAGGAGGCCATCCTGCGGCTGCTCCGGCATCGGGGCCCCCTGAGCCGGGCCCAGATCGCCCGAGAGCTGGGGTTGAACCCCTCCACGGTGGGGCGTCTGGTGGATCCCCTGTTGGCGGTGGGGCTGCTCCAGGAGACAGGCGCCCGGGCCACCGGGCGCCAGGGAGGGCGCCCGGCCCGGCTGGTGCGCTTCAACGCCCAGGCCGGATGCATCGCCGCCCTGGACCTGAGCGGCGAGATCTGGCAGGCGGCCCTGACCGACCTCAACGGCGAGATCGTGGAGACCTTCCAGGCCCACCCGGTGCCCGGGGACGCCCAGGCCAACCTGGCCGCCCTGGAGGATCTCCTCCACCGGATGCTCGACCGCCCCTGTCGGTTGGGGCGTCCTCGCCCCCAGGGCATCGGCGTCGGTGCACCGTCCATCGTCCTGTGGGAGTCCGGCACGGTGGTGTGGGCGGCCAGCCTGGGCTGGCGAGATCTGCCCCTGAAGGCCTGGATCGAGTCCCGCTGGCCGGTGCCGGTCTTCGTGGAGAACGACGTGAACCTGTTGGCCCTGGGGGAGAGCTGGCGGGGGGCGGGCCGCGGGAGCCGCTACCTGGCGGTCCTGGCTGTGGGCACCGGAGTGGGGGCCGGCCTGGTGTTGGACGGGCGGGTCTACCGAGGGGCCAGCGAGGCCGCGGGCGAGGTGGGCTATCTGCCACCCACCCCAGAGGCCTTGGGCCGGACATACCAGGGATATGGCCCCTTGGAGGAGGTGGCTGGCCTGCACGGGTTGGTGCGCCGGGCCCGGGAAGCGCTGGAGCGCGGTGCATCCAGTGTGCTGGCCCAGGCCGCTCCCCTGAGCTCCCAGGCGGTGTTCCAGGCCACCCGAGAAGGAGACCCTCTGGCAGCCAGGCTGGTGGCGGAGATGGCCGACCATCTGGCCATGGCCGTTGCAGCCCTGGCCGTGGTGCTCAACCCAGAACGGATCCTGTTGGGGGGTCAGGCGGTCCACGCCGCGGATCTGCTCCTGCCCGCCCTGCGCGATCGGCTTCAGGGGCTGGTGCCCTCCATGCCCGAGCTGGACGCGGCCCAGCTGGGCGATCGGGCCATCCTGATCGGGGCAGCGGCCCTGGTGTTGCGCAATACCCAGATATGGGTCGACGGCATCCCATTGGTGGTCCCCTGAGCGGAGAGATCCCCCGTGTTCATCGGCATCGATGGCGGCGCAACCAAGACCCGTGCTGTGGTCGTCGATCCCCGAGGGGAGCGCCTGGGTGCCGGGCAGGCCGGGCCCAGCAACTACCAGGTGGTGGGCCCGGAGACGGCCGTGGAAAACCTGATGGAGGCCCTGGCCCAGGCTCTGGAGGCCGCCCGGATCTGCCCGAGCCAGGTGGAGGCCTGGGGGGCCGGCCTGGCCGGGCTGGACGCCGAGACGGACACGCCGGTCATCCGGGCCATGATGGCCCAGGTGTCCCGCCGGAGCCGGCTGACCGGTTCCTGGCTGGCCGTGAACGACGGGGTCGCGGCCTGGGCCGGCGCCCTGGAGGGCCGACCCGGTGGGGTGGTCCTCTCGGGCAGCGGGGCCATCGCCCTGGCCGTGAACGCCCAGGGGCGCAGCGCCCACGCCGACGGCTGGGGACACTGGCTGGGCGACGAGGGCAGCGGCTTCGACATTGGGCGCCAAGGACTGCGGGCGGCCCTGCGGGCCCTGGACGGCCGAGGGCCAGAGACCGCGCTGACCGAACGGATGGCGGCGGTCTTCGGCCATCCGGCCGAGGGCGTCGGGGCCCGATGGCTGGCCCACCTGAACCGGGACCCGGTCCAGGCCCATCGGGACATCACCCGGTTCGCCCAGGAGGTGATCCAGGTGGCCCACAGGGGGGATCCGGTGGCCGGCCAGATCCTGGAGGGCGCGGGCCAGGCCCTGGCCCGTTCGGTGGTGGCGGCCCTGCGCCGGGTCCAGTGGACCCGGCGCCCCCGGGTGGCCTCCCTGGGCAGCATCCTGGGCCATGCCCCCCAGGTCTGCAGCGCATTGGAGCGGGCCCTCCACGCGGCCCTGCCCGGCGCCTGCCTGGTCCAGCCGGCCATGTCGCCGGCCGAGGGCGCGGCCCTCCTGGCCCGCTCGCCGGATCTGGTCCCGGTGGACCGGATCCGGGTGACGGCTCGATAGCCGCCACCGGGCTCCCGTGGAGCCGTTCCGTCCATCCCTTTCATCCACAGGCGGACACACCATGTACCAGGGTTTCGAGGTCATCGATTTCCACGCCCACTTCCCGACGAATCGCCCCTGGTTCCCCGACATGGGCGACACGGTCCAGCGCTACATCGCACAGGTGGGGCCCGAACGGGCCCAGCGGATCCGGGAGATGAGCCGCCCCTACCAGGAACACTGGCGACGGATGTGGGGTTTCCCCCGGCCAGAGCCCCCAGAGGCCCACCCCGGGGACGAGGAACAGGCCCGCCGGTGGCTCCAGGAGCTGGAGCGCTACGGCATCCGGGCCATCGTCTTCGTCACCGGTGGGGGCAACGAACATCTGGCCCAGATCTGTGCCCAGTACCCGGGCCGGTTCTTCGGCTTCGCCCACCACAGCCCCTTCCTGCCCGACGCGGTGGAACGGCTGGACCGGGCCGTGCGGGAGCTGGGCCTGCGGGGCTACAAGCTCCTGGCCCCCAGCATCGAGCAGCCCATCGAGGATCCGCGCATCTGGCCTGTCTGGGAGAAATGTGCGGAGCTGGAGATCCCGGTGCTGATCCACTTCGGCATCCAGGGCGGGGCGGGTGGGATCGCCTGGCACGAGAACATCAACCCCCTGAAGCTCCACAACGTGGCCAAGGCCTTTCCCGAGGTGACCTTTGTGGTGCCCCACTTCGGCTGTGCCTGGGAGCGAGAGACCCTCCAGCTCTGTTGGGCCTGTCCCAACGTGTGCGTGGACACCAGCGGCAGCCTGCAGTGGATCCGCTGGGTCCCCGGAGAGGTGAGCGTCAAGTACCTCTTCCGCAAGTTCTACGAGACGGTGGGGCCGACACGCATCCTCTTCGGCTCGGACTCCAGCTGGTTTCCCCGAGGCTTCGCCTTCCGCTATCTCCAGGACCAGATGCGGGACTGTCTGGACCTGAACATGCCCGCGGAGCACATCCAGATGATCTTTGCCGGCAACGCGCGGAGGCTGTTGAAGATGGAGGAGCGGCCCCCCCACAAGGAGGCCGGAGACTGAGGGTCCACCGGGGGGATGCCGTGCATCCCTCCGGTGGCGCATCCTTTCCACCTGTGTTCCACGTTCCACGCCCACACTCAAGGAGGTCGCCATGTTGCACCGACGTCTGTGGATGGTTCTCGCCGTGTTGTTGACGGCCGCGCTGGTCCTGGCCGCGTGCCCGGCCCCGGCCGCGCCCGGTGGCCAGGAAGCCGCTCCAGAGGCCCAGGAGGCCGCGCCGGCCCAGGAGACGGCCCCAGAGGAGGAGGCCCCGGCCGCGGAGGAGGAGGTCATCGAGATCGAGTACTGGCAGTACAACTTCGAGGCCCGGGTGAAGGCCATGGACAAGCTCATCGAGATGTTCCAGGCCGAGAACCCGAACATCCGGGTGATCCACAACGCGGACATCCCCTACGCGGAGTTCCGGGACAAGATCGCGGCCAGTGTCCCGGCCGGCGTGGGGCCCGACGTGGTCACCCTCTTCTACGGCTGGCAGGTGGCCTGGATCGACGCGGGCTATCTGGTCCCCCTGCCCGAGGACGAGTTCCCCATCCGCATGGTGGAGGAGCAGTTCAGCCCCATGGTCCGGGCCAGCATCTGGGACGGGAAGCTGTGGACCCTGCCCACCGCGGTGCGGACCTTAGCCCTCTTCTACAACAAGGACCTGATGGCCCAGGCCGGGCTGGATCCCGAATCGCCGCCCCGAACCCTGGATGAGCTCCGGGAGATGGCCGTCCAGTGCACCCAGCGGGACGACCAGGGCAACTTCCTGGTGCAGGGCTTTGTGGTGGAGCCCGCGGCCCAGGACCACCACTGGTTCCGGGAGGTGCTGGTCCGGCAGTTCGGTGGGCAGCCCTACAGCGACGACTACCGCCAGGTGATGTACAACAGCGACGCGGGCAAGGAGGCCTGGCGCTACCTGGTCTCCTTCCGCACCGAGCTGGAGACCGGGGACAAGGACCTGTTCGACGGCAGCACCAACGCGTTCCTGGCCGGCAAGGTCTGCTTCCACGTGGACGGTTCCTTCCGGCTGGGCACCATCGCCAACAAGGCCCCGGACCTGAACTTCGGCGTCGCGGAGCTGCCCGAGTACAACGGCATCAAGAGCACCTTCGGCTCCTACTGGACCCACGGCATCACCAAGAAGGCCGCCGCGGATCCCAAGCGCATGGAGGCCGCGGTGAAGTTCCTGAAGTTCATCACCAGCCCAGAGGCCGGCGCCCTGTGGGTGCGGGAGGTGGGTGAGCTGCCCGCGCAGATCGAAGCCGGCAGCGATCCCGAGCTGTTGGCCGACCCCAAGCTGGGCGCCTTTGCCCGAGGCCTGGAGTACGCGCACGCGACCTTCTTCGTGGACGAGAGCAAGCAGCGCCAGGTCCTCATCGACGCCTTCGACAACGTGGTCCTGGCCGAGATGGACCCGGATGAAGCCCTGGAGATCGCCGCGGAGGAGGAGCAGGCTGTGCTGGACGAGTTCTGGGGCGATCGGTAACGCCCCCGTTCCGGGGCTCCTCCTCTCGCCACGCGGGGGGGAGCCCCGGAAGGAGGATGCCATGCGACTCACCCTACACCAGCGCCAGGTTCTCTGGGCCTACATCTTCCTGGCCATCCCCGTCCTCTTCTTCGTGGTGATCCGCTGGTATCCCACCCTGCTGGCCTTCAACATCAGCTTCCGTGACTGGAACGTCTTCGAGGCCAGCGGTCCCTGGGTGGGGCTGGAGCACTACCGACAGATCGGGGAGGAGCTGTTCAAGCCCCGCAGCGCGGTCCGGGCCGCGTTCTGGAACACCATCCGCTACGTGGTCTACGGCGTGCCCTCCCAACTGGTGCTGGGCCTGGCCATCGCGCTGATGATGAACCACATCCGCCGTTTCGTCACCCTCTATCGGGTGGCCTATTTCGCGCCCTACGTCACCTCCGCGGTGGCCGTGGCCTTCGTGTGGAACTGGCTCTACCAGCCCCAGACCGGCCTGATCAACCAGGTCCTCTCGGCCCTGGGCCTGCCCAACCAGCCCTTCACCAAGAGCCCGCAACAGGCCCTCCAGTCCATCACCGCGGTGGCCGTGTGGCAGAACCTGGGCTTCGCGGTGATCATCTTCCTGGCCGGGCTCCAGCAGATCCCCGAGATGTACTACGAGGCCGCGCGGATCGACGGTGCCACCCCCTGGCAGCTCTTTCGCCACATCACCCTGCCCCTGCTGAACCCGGTCATCGTCTACCTGACCGTCCTGGGCACCATCTCCTACCTGCGCATGTTCGCCCTGGTCCAGAACATGAGCCCCCAGGGCACCGGAGGCCCTCTGAAGAGCACCACCACCGTGGTCCTGGAGGTCTACCGGGAGGGGTTCTCCAGCTACAACATGGGCTTCGCGGCCGCGCTGACCGTGATCCTCTTTCTCCTCATCCTCCTGATCACCATCGTGCAGCTCCGCTTCCTCTCCCAGCGGGTGGAGTACTGAGGCGGCGAAGATCCGCCAGGAGGCACGCATCATGGCCGTGGAGACGCGGGTGGAACGGACATTGGAGCTGGCCGACCGGGTGGTCTCCGCGCCGGGCCGAGGCCGCGGCCTCACCTGGAGCAGCGCCCTGGCCTACGTCCTCCTGAGCCTGGGCGCGGTGGCCATGGTCACCCCCTTCATCTGGATGCTGCTGACCAGCCTGAAGCCCCCGCCGGAGATGGTCCAGTTCTCCTTCCTGCCCCAGAACCCCACCCTGGAGAACTACGTGCGGGTGCTCCAGACGGCCAACTTCGGCCGCTGGTACCTGAACAGCATCATCGTGGCCATCATCAGCACCACCAGCGTGGTCTTCTTCGACGCGCTGGCCGGCTACACCCTGAACAAGTTCCGCTTTCCGGGCAAGGAGCTCATCTTCATCGGCATGCTGGGCACCCTGATGGTTCCCACCGAGATGCTCATCATCCCCTGGTACACCATGAGCGTCCAGTGGGGCTGGCACCAGGGACTGGCCCAGTACTGGGGCATCGCCTTCCCTGGGGTGATCACCGCGGCGGGCATCTTCCTCATGCGCCAGTTCTTCGACGGCGTGCCCAACGAGTTGCTGGACGCGGCCCGGATCGACGGCATGAGCGAGTTCGGGATCTGGTGGAGCATCGCGCTGCCCCTGGTGCGGCCGGCCATCGCCGCGCTGGCCATCTTCAACTTCATCGGCAACTGGAACGCCTACATCTGGCCCCTGATCATCGCCAGCGGCCGAGAGTACTACACCCTGCCCGTGGGCCTGAGCTTCTTCCGAGGCGAGTCCACCACCGAGTGGGAGAAGATCATGACCGCGGCCAGCCTGGCCAGCGTGCCCCTGCTCACGGTCTTCCTCGTCTTCCAGCGCCAGATCATCAAGGGCATCGCGCTCACCGGGCTGAAGGGCTGACGCCGTGACCCACTTCCCCCATCCCGTCTACGAACGCACGGTGCTCCGGCCCGGATACGGGGACGCCCAGCGCTGCTGGCTGGAGCCCATGTGGGCCTGCCACCAGGCCCACACCCTGGTCCTGGCTGAACAGGGCCTCATCTCCCCCGAGAACGCCCGGGCCCTCCTCCAGGCCATCCAGGCCCTCCAGGCCGCCGGTCCCCAGGCCCTGGACTATCGCCCCGGCATCGAGGACCTCTTCTTCCGCACCGAGGCAGCCATCATCGAACGGGTGGGACCGGAACTCGGCGGCAACCTCCAGCTCGCGCGCAGCCGCAACGACCTGGGCCAGGCCCTGGCCCGGCTGGACTTCCGGGACCACCTGCTGGACCTGTACGAAGCAGGAGCCCGGTTGCGCGCGGCCCTGCTCGCCCTGGCCCGGCAGCACCTCCACACCCTCATGCCGGGCTACACCCATACCCAGCCCGCCCAGCCCACCACCCTGGCCCACTACCTGGCCGGTGTCCTGAGCACCCTGGGCCACGACCAATCCCTCCTCCAGCTCGCGTACCAACGGGTCAACCTCTCCCCCCTGGGGGCTGCCGCGTTCACCGGCACAGGCCTCCCTCTGGACCGAGAACGGCTGGCCCAGCTCCTGGGCTTCGACGGCATCCTGGCCAGCACCCACCACGCCATCGCGGCCAGCGACCACCTGCTGGCCATGGCCCACGGGATCCAGGCCTGGGCTGTGGACCTGGGCCGGGTGACCCGGGATCTGCTCTTCCTGGCCACCGCGGAGGTGGGGGGGCTGCGCCTCCACCCCAGCTTCCTCCAGATCAGCTCCATCATGCCCCAGAAGCGCAACCCCGTGGCGCTGGAACACCTGCGGGCCCGCCTGAGCCGGGCCCTGGGGCTGGCCGCCACGGTGGTGACCCAGTGCCACAACATCCCCTACGGCGATACCCAGGACATCGAGGACGAGATCCTGCCGCCGGTCCACGGGGCTCTGGCCGCCCTGGAGGAGAGCCTGGCCCTCTACACGGCTGTCCTGGAAACCGTGGAGGTGGACCGGGAGCGGCTGGCCCAGCAGGCCGGCGGGGGCTTCACCACAGCCACCGAGCTCGCGGACACCCTGGTGCACAGCGCCGGCCTCCCCTTCCGCGCGGCCCACCAGGTGGTGGCCCGCCTGGTCCACGACGCCCTGGCCCAGGGCAAGCAGGCCCAGGACCTCACCCTGGCAGATCTCCAGGCCGCCGCCCGGGCCGTCCTGGGCCAGGAGGTGGCCCTGGATGCCGCTGCGTTCCACCAGGCCCTGGACCCCTGGCACTTCGTGGCCGTCCGTCGGGGGCCGGGCGGCGCCGCGCCCGAGGCCACTGCCCGGCTCCTGGACGCCCTGGCCCAGGAGCTGGAGGCAGACCGTGGGTGGCTCTCCCAGGCCCGAGAACGGCTGGAGCGGAGCGACACCCTGAGGCAGGAGGCGGTGCGATCCCGGCTGTGACCCCCTGCCCCTCCCACACCGGGACAACCACAGAGCTCTGGGTCCGACCCATCCCCGCCGGATTGAAGAACGCCCTCACGGCCATTGAGGCCCGCTTCCGTGCGAGGCGCGGCAGAGGGAATTCCATGGATTGCCGGAGCCCTCTTGCGAGGAGACGAGATTTAGAATGAGGAGAACCTCGCCCCGGACCACGCCCCAGGGGACACCGTGGACCGCCACGGGAACGAGAGGGTATCTCCGGGGCATTCAGGCCTTCCACGGGAGCTTCTCAACGCAGCTCCGTCGTCTTCCTCCAAGCCGGGAGGACACCCTGAGATGCAGCGTCTATCCATGGGTGGACTCTGGAGCCCCAAGCTGTGCTCGCCTCACGGCCGGGCGCTGGCCTTGGTACTGGGCGTCGGCCTGGCCCTCCGACTCGCGTTGGTGGCCTATGTGGCGCCCTATCCGGAGCGCTACCTCCAGACCGACGCCATTGGCTACCATCAGCTCGCACAGAACCTGGTGCAGGGCCACGGCTTCTCCAGGGATTCGGCCCCACCCTACCGGCCCGACAACTTTCGCACCCCCATCTATCCGCTGACCCTGGCCGCGGTCTACAGGCTGTTCGACCGGGAACCGGTCGCCATGCTGTTCCTGCAGGCCCTGATGGGAACCCTCACCGTCCTGGGGGTCTACCTGATGGCCCGCCGGCTCATCGCTCCCCGGGCCGGACTTCTGGCCGCGGCCCTCCTGGCCCTGAGCCCTCATTCCATCCTGTACACCGCTCTCCTCTGGTCGGATACCGAGTACACCCTGCTCTTGACGGGCTCCATCTTCCTGGGCATGGTCATGCTGGCGCGACCGGAACCGAAATGGGCCCTGGCCAGCGGCCTTGCCCTGGGCCTGGCCACCCTCACGCACCCCCGCTCCCTGTACCTGCCGTTGCTCTTCGTCGTCGCGTGGTCTGCGGCCCGACTCCGCCAGGGGGCACCCCGCCGACAGATCGTCGGGCATGCGGTCCTGTACCTCCTCGCGTTTCAGATGGTGTTGCTGCCCTGGCGGCTGCGCAACCTCGCCCGTTTCGGGGTCCCCAACCTCACCTCGGCTCCCGGCATCAACATGCTCTACTACGGCGCCGCTCTGGCCAAAGCCCTGGAGACCGGAGAGGACCACTGGTCCGTCGCGCAACGGTACGACGCCCAACTCCGGGAACAGGGCGCCTTTCGCTGGAACGAGGCGGAGTTCGCGGACCGAGCCCTTCGTCTGGCCCTGGACGAGATCGGCAAGCGGCCCTGGAACTACGCCCGGGTTCATCTCCTCGGCACCGCCAAGGTCTTCCTGCCCGGCGTCTTTGCCGTCAACACCGTGCTCACCGGGGAGACCCAGATAGACACTTCGGCGATCTACGGCATGCTCATCACGGCCCCCAGCCAATGGCGTTCCCTGATGACCGCGTTGGAAACGTTTCCTCCAACCTTCTGGGCCTACATGGCCTTCACCGTCCCCTATCTGGCCCTGGTCTATGGCCTGGCTCTCCGCACCCTGCTCGCCCACCTTCGTCGGCCGTCCTGGCCCTGGCTCTTCGGGGGCATCGTCCTCTATCTGGCCGGAGTGGCCGGTCCCGCGGGCGCCCCCCGTTTCCGGGTGGCCATCATGCCGCTCCTCTGTGTGCTGGCGAGCCACAGCCTCGTCGCCCTATGGCCCCTACGTGGGCATGGGAAGGCCGGCCCGCCTCCAGGGGGCCCCTGAACCGCTCAGGCCCCGCCGTTTGCGCTTTTCACCCATCCAGGGTATGCTGGAGGGGTGAACCTGGGTTCACCGGGCCCCGCCCGGGTGTCCCCGTTCTCTCCGAGGAGCTGTTGCCCCGGCCGCAGGTCCCCGAACCGCCTTTTCCCTCTGCATATCAGAGCTGAGTGTGCGACTTGGCTCGAATGCAGTCCAACGTTGCCAAGGAGCACACCCATGACCTTCGATCGCTTTGCCCTGCACCCGCGGATCCAGCGGGGCGTGGCAGCCGCCGGCTTCACGACGCCCACCCCCATCCAGGCCCAGGCCATCCCCGTGGCCCTGGAAGGCCGGGACCTCCTGGGCCTGGCCCAGACCGGCACCGGCAAGACCGCCGCCTTCGTCCTGCCCCTCCTCCAACGCCTCCAGGACGGCCGAGGACGGGGCGTGCCCCGAGCCCTCATCCTGGCCCCCACCCGAGAGCTGGCCGAGCAGATCCACCAGAGCCTCCGCCTCCTGGGCCGGCACACCGGCCTGCGCAGCGCCACCGTGTACGGGGGCGTCAGCCGCCATGCCCAGGTGAAGGCCCTGCGCCGAGGCGTGGATGTGGTGGTGGCCTGTCCGGGACGCCTGCTCGACCTGATGGGCGACCACAGCATCCGCCTCTCCGGGGTGGAGATGGTGGTGTTGGACGAGGCAGACCGCATGTGCGACATGGGCTTCCTGCCCGACATCCGGCGGATCCTGCACAGCCTGCCCCGAGAACGGCAGACCCTCTTCTTCTCCGCCACCATGCCCCGGGAGATCCGTGGCCTGGCCCACGAGATCCTGCAGGAGCCGGTGACCGTCCAGGTGGACGCCAGGGCCCCGGCCCAGACCGTCTCCCACGCCATGTACGCGGTGGAGCCCAAGGACAAGACCGGCCTGCTGCTGGCCTGGCTCCGGCAGACCGCCACCGACCGCGTGCTGATCTTCACCCGCACCAAACGTCGGGCCCACTACCTGGCCCAGGACCTGGCACGGGCCGGCCATCGGGCCGACGAACTCCAGGGCAACCTGAGCCAGTCCCAACGCCAACGGGCCATCCAGGCCTTCCGCCAAGGGCGCACCGATCTCCTGGTGGCCACGGATGTGGCCGCCCGGGGCATCCACGTGACGGCCATCTCCCACGTGGTCAACTTCGACATGCCCGACACCGTGGACGCCTACATCCACCGCATCGGTCGCACAGGCCGAGCCGGTGACCACGGCACGGCCATCACCCTGGTCACCGCCACGGACTTCGGCATGGTGCACCAGATCGAACGGCTGCTGGGCAAGCCCCTGGAACGCCTCCAGATGGCGGGCTTCGCGCCCCCGCAGCCCGGACATCGCCCCGGCCGAGGCCCGGTCCGGGGGCGGAACAGGCGCGGTCCCCGGGGCCGGAGCCGCCTTCCCGCTCGTCGGGTTCGGCGATAGACAGGCCGCCGGCCAGCGCCGGCTTTCCCCGCTCTCTCCCCACCCGGGCAAGGGTCCCTCCCTCCCATCGGCCCTTGCCCGGGTGGAACATCTCCACGCCCAGGCGCAAAATTTTAAGGATCCACCCCTTGACATCGGCCCCTGGCCGTCGTACACTGAAGGCGAACGTTCGGGCGAACGTTCGCCCCGCCTCTCCCGACGGGAACCACCTGCCAGACGGACGGAATTCCTCGCCGTGGCCATGCATCGAGGTCAACGTCGACGACGCGTCACCATCAAGGACGTGGCCGCAGCCGCCGGGGTCAGCTACCAGACGGTCTCCAAGGTGTTGAACGGCCAGGGGAGCGTCGCGCCGGAGACCGCCCAGCGGATCTGGGAGGCGGCCCGCCGTCTGGGCTACCGCCCCAACGTCACCGCCCGCAGCCTGCGCAAACGGGCCACCCACCTGATCGGCTACTCCTGGTATCCCATCTCACCGGACCAGACCAACCCCATCCTGGACAAGTTCCTGTCCAGCGCGGTCCGGGCCGCGGAGGAGGCCGGCTACCACATCCTCCTCTTCCCCACCGAGCCGGACCAGGATCCGGCGGACTCCTACGGCCGACTGGTGGAGACCAACCGGGTGGACGGGTTCATCCTGAGCACCACCAACTACGACGATCCCCGCATCCGGTACCTGCTGGACGCAGAGGTGCCCTTCGTGGCCTTCGGCCGTTCCGGCCCCGATCTCCGCTTCCCCTACGTGGACGTGGACGGCCGGGCCGGGCTCCGGGCCGCGGTGCACCACCTGGTCGAACAGGGCCACCGACGCATCGCCTTCCTGGGCTGGCCCCCCTCCTCCCGCCAGGGGAGTGCCCGGCGCAACGGCTATCTGGAGGCCATGGCCCAGGCCGGCCTGCCGGTGGACCCAGAGTGGATCCGGGTGGGCGAACACCGGGTGACAGACGGTCGCCGGCTGACCCAGGAGCTGTTGGCCCTGCCCCAGGGCCGACGCCCCACCGCGGTGGCCGCGGTCTCGGACCTGCTGGCCATCGGCGCGATGCAGGCCGCCCGGGATGCAGGGCTGCGGCTGGGCGCAGAGTTCGGTGTCACCGGCTTCGACGACACCCCAGGCATCCAACACCTGATGCCCCCCCTGACTTCCGTGCGTCAGCCCGTGTGGGAGGCCGGCCAGCGCATCGTGGAGATGCTCATCGCCCTGCTACGCGGGGAGACACCCGAGGAGAGGGAGGTGCTCCTGGAGCCTCGGCTCATCGTGCGCGCGTCCTCGGTGAAGCCCGGGGAAAGCTGAGAGAGGGTCCTCGCCCGGGGCCGTGGGGACCCCACAGCCCTCGGCGCAGGGAGGACGGCCCATGGTCCGGGGGCACCCCGCCATCGCCGTCAGCCATCCGTGCACCGCCTTGACCTGGAAGCCATGCTCAACCCACCCATCCGAGCCCTGCTCTTCGACCTGGACGGGGTGTTGACCGACACCGCGGAGTACCACTACCGGGCCTGGAAACGCCTGGCCGACGAGGAGGGCATCCCCTTCTCCCGGGAGGACAACGAGGCCCTGCGCGGGGTCTCCCGGCGGGAGTCCCTGCAGCGGCTGCTCCGCGGCCGCCCCATCGACGAGGCCACCGCGCAGGAATGGATGGCCCGCAAGAACCGATACTACCTGGAGTTCCTGCAGGCCCTGGAGCCTGCGGACCTGCTGCCAGGGGTGGCCGAACTCCTGGAGGAACTCCACGCAGCCGGGCTCCAGGCGGCCGTGGTCTCCGCCAGCCGCAACGCGCCGGAGGTCCTGGAGCGGCTGGGGATCGGGCACCGCTTCCACGCCCAGGTCACCGGCCGCGATCCCGCCCGCCCCAAGCCTGCGCCGGATCTCTTCCTCCTGGCTGCCCGGCGGCTGGGCGTCTCCCCGGCCGAGTGCATCGGCATCGAGGACGCGGCCGCGGGGATCCAGGCCATCCACCGGGCCGGCATGGTGGCGGTGGGCGTGGGGCCCGAGGAGCGGGTGGGGGATGCGGAGCGGGTGGTGCCCGACCTGGCCCATGTTCGCCTGGCCGATCTCCTCCACGCAGCCACCCTGCGGGTGCGGGAACGCGCGTTCGACCCAGATCACCAACACCACCGGGAGACGGTCTTCACCCTGGGCAACGGCATGTTGGGCACCCGGGGAACCCTGGAGGAACGCTTCCCCGGCGACCGCCAGGCCACCCTGATCCACGGCATGTGGGACGACACCCCCATCGTCCACACAGAGCTGGTCAACTGCCCGGACTGGACCGCCGTAGACCTCTGGGTCGACGGCCACCGCTTCCGGATGGACCAGGGCACGGTAGAGGAGTACAGCCGTTACCTGGACCTGCGTCGCGGGGAGCTCCACCGCCATCTTCGCTGGACGCCGCCGGCAGGGGCACCGGTACGGCTGCACTTTGTCCGGCTGGCCAGCCTGGCCGATCCCCACCTGGCCGCGGTCCGGGTGACGGTGACCCCTCTGGAGCGGCCGGTGTCCGTGCGGCTCCGCCCCCGGCTGGATGGACACGTGGCCAACGAGGACCGGATCCACCTGGACCGGGTCCACCAAGACCACCCCGCAGCCCATCGGGCACTTCTCCAGGCCACCACCCGCCACACGAACAAGCAGGTGGCAGAGGCCATGGTCCTCCGCGCGGACCCGGCAGCGGAACGGACCCTCCACCCCGCGGACTGCCCCGGCAGCCCGGGCGTGGAGATCCAGGCCACCCTTCAGCCCGGGGTGGACTGGTCTGTGGAGAAACTGGTGGCCATCTACACCAGCGAGGAGACCGAGGATCCGGCCCAGAGGGCCCTGGGCCGGCTGGACGAGCTGGAGGCCCTGGGCTTCGACCGGGTGGCGGCGGCCAACCGGGAGGCCTGGGCCCAGTTCTGGGACGACAGCGACGTCATCGTCCAGGGAGACGACCTGGCCCAGCTCGCGCTCCGCCATGGCCTGTTCCAGCTCCGCATCGCGGCACCTCCCCACGATGGCCGCTACAGCATCCCGGCCAAGACCCTCAGCGGGTTCGGCTATCGAGGCCACGTCTTCTGGGACACGGAGATCTTCGTGTTGCCCTTCTTCATCTTCACCCAACCCCAACTGGCCCGGAACCTGCTCCTCTACCGCTGGCGCACCCTGGAGGGCGCCCGGCGCAACGCCCAGGCCGGGGGCCATCCCGGGGCCCGGTATGCCTGGGAGAGCGCGGAGACCGGAGACGAGGTGACCCCCCGATGGGTGCCGGATGCCCAGGGCCGGGAGCTGATCCGCATCTGGTGCGGCGACATCGAGCTGCACATCACCGCGGATGTGGCCTTCGCCATCTGGCAGTACTGGAAGGTCACCGGAGACGACCCCTTCATGCGGGACCACGGCGCCCAGATCCTGCTGGAGACAGCCCGCTTCTGGGAGGCCCGGGTGGAGCCCGACACACCGGAGCCGGGCCAGTACTCCATCTCCGACGTCATCGGGCCCGACGAGTACCACGAACATGTGGTCAACAACGCCTACACGAACCGCCTGGTGGCCTGGCACCTGCGGCGGGCCGTGGAGGCCTTCCACTGGCTGGAGGCCCATGCCCCCGAGAAGGCCCGGGAGCTCCGGGAACGGCTGGAGCTGACCCCCCAGCGTCTGGCCCACTGGCGCCACATCGCGGACCATCTGGTCTTCCTGCAGGACCCGGAGACCGGCCTCATCGAGCAGTTCCAGGGCTTCTTCCGACGAAAGGAGGTGAACTGGGAGCAATTCCGGGACCGTGAGGCATCCATGCAGGCACTCCTGGGCATCCAGGGAGCCAACGAACACCAGGTCCTCAAACAGCCCGACGTGATCCTGCTGATGACCCTGTTGGAGGAGGAGTTCGACGCCCGGGCATGGGCCACCAACTGGGCCTACTACGTCCCCCGCACGGACCATTCCTACGGCTCCTCCCTGGGACCGGCCATCCACGCCTGGGCGGCCTGTATCCTGGGCCGCCCCCAGGAGGCCTACGAACACTTCATGCGGGCAGCCCGAGCAGACCTGGAGGACATCCGGGGCAACGCCGGCGAGGGCATCCACGCCGCGTCCGCAGGGGGGCTGTGGCAGGCCGTGGTCTTCGGCTTTGCCGGGCTACGGGTTCGCGACGGCGAATACACCCTGAAGCCCTGCCTGCCCGACCACTGGGAACGGCTGGCCTTCCGTTTCTACCTGCGCGGTCGACGACACCAGGTGGAGCTGCTTCCCCAGAGGGCGGGCGGCAGGGTGGAGGAGCCCTGGACAGACGGGGAGGAGAGAGCCCTGGGAGAACCGCGGTGAGCCCCGGGGGAGACGCGCCCCGGCCAGGCGCTTTCCCACCGAAAAAGCCATATCGCCGGGAACGAGCCCTTCAAACCATCCATTCATCCCTACACCGAGAAGGAGGCACAGCCATGCGTCACCGAACCCTTTGGACGTTGCTCGCAGCCCTCACCGTGCTCGCGATGGTGTTGGCCGCGTGCGCGGTGCCGGCCGCTCCCCAGGCCCCCGCAGAGGAGGCCGCACCGGCCCAGGAGGCGGCCCCCGCGGAGGAGATGGCCCCCGAGGAGGAGGCCCAGGTGGTGGAACTCACCCTCATGGGATGGGCCAGCTCCGAGGCGGAGAACACCCGGCTCCAACAGGTGGTGGACGTCTTCAACGAGCAGAACCCGGACATCCAGGTGACCCTGAACCTGGTGCCCAGCTACGATGAGAAGCTCCAGGCCAGCCTGGCCGGCGGCAGCCCACCGGACGTCTTCTACATCGACAGCTTCCGGCTGCCCGACCTGGTGGAGGCCGGCGCGCTGGAGCCCTACGAGCCCCAGGCCCTGGACCCCGACGACTTCTACCCGAGCCTGCGCAACGCCTTCACCTGGGATGGGACCTTCTGGTGCCCCCCCAAGGACTTCAGCACCCTGGCCCTGGAGTACAACAAGGACCTGTTCGACGCAGCCGGGCTGGACTACCCCACCCCCGATTGGACCTGGGATGACCTGCGGGCCGCGGCCGAGGCCCTGACCGATCCGGACAACGGCGTCTACGGCATCGTCCTCAGCGCGGACTTCGCCCGCTGGATCGCGTTCCTCTACCAGGCCGGGGGCAGCGTCACCGACGAGGGCTACACCCAGATGACCATCAACAGCCCCGAGGCCCTGGAGGCCATGGAGTTCTACGTGGGCCTGGTGCTGGACGGCTACGCGGCCCAGCCCTCGGACCTGGACAGCGGCTGGAACGGCGAGGCCTTCGGCAAGGGCCGGGCCGCCATGGCCATCGAGGGCAACTGGATCAACCCCTACCTGCAGGACCAGTTCCCGGACCTGAACTGGGGGGTGACCGAGCTGCCCAGCGGCCCCGGAGGCCAGGCCACCATGGCCTTCACCGTGTGCTACGGCGTCCCCGCGGCCGGCATGTACAAGGAGGAGAGCTTCCGCCTGGTGAACTTCCTCACCGGCCCCGAGGGCATGCAGATGTGGACCGACCTGGGCCTGGCCATGCCCACCCGCCGCAGCCTCCGGGAGGGCTGGCTGGAGAAGTTCCCCGCGCTGGAGCCCTTCCTGAACGGCGCGGAGTACGCCCACAAGTGGCAGTTCGTCCCGGGCTTCAGCGACGTGATGGACACCATCAACTCGGGCCTGCAGGAGGCCATGGCCGGAACCAAGCTGCCCGAGGATGTCCTGGCCGAGGCCGAGGCCGTGGGCAACGAGATCCTGGCCCGCTGGCGGGAGCGCAAGGGCCAGTGAGGTCCCGGTGACCTCTCCGTTGACAACGAGCTGAAGCATGCCCCTGGGCCCGGCCCGGGCGTCGGGCCCAGGGGCCCTGCTGGACAGGAGCAACTCCATGGCGACCACCGGCATCCGCGGCCAGGCCCGCCAGGACGCCATCGCCGGCTGGCTCTTCGTGGCCCCGGCCCTGGCGATCCTGGGTATCTTCCTGGTCGTCCCCATTCTGTTCGCGGCCTACTACAGCTTCACAGACTGGAACGGGATCAGCCCGCCCACCGAGGCCCGCCTCATCGGACTCCGCAACTACTACGACCTGCTCCTGTCCGGGGGCATCAAACAGCAGGACTTCTTCAAGGCCCTGAAGAACACCACCTACTTCGCCCTGGGCGTGGTACCTCTCCAGACCGGCGCGGCCCTGGTCCTGGCCGTGATCGTCAACCAGCGAGGACTGCGCTTCAAGGACTTCTTCCGGACGGCCTACTACTTTCCCTCCATCACCTCCTCCATCGCCATCAGCCTCATCTTCCTCTTCCTCTACCAGAAGAGCGGGCTGGTGAACTACGTGTTGGAGGTCATCACCTTCGGCCGCTGGGAACCCATCGCCTGGCTGGCCGATGCCCGAGGCCTCTTCCACATCCTGCTGGAACCCCTGGGCATCACCCTGCGCACGGGCCCGGAGTTCCTGCGGGCCAAGGTGGCCGGCCTGACCCTGTGGGACTGGATCAGCGGCCCCAGCGTCGCGCTGACGGCCATCATGCTCCAGAACAGCTGGACCACCACCGGCACCATGATGGTCATCTTCCTGGCCGCGCTGCAGGACATCCCCAGCTTCGTGTACGAGGCCGCGCAGATCGACGGCGCGAACAACTGGCAGATCTTCTGGAAGATCACCCTGCCCCTCCTGCGGCCCACCCTGTTCTTCGTCATCACCCTGGGCCTCATCGGCACCTACCAGGTCTTCGACCAGATCTACGTGATGACCTCCGGGGGCCCGGCCAAGACCACCCTCACCATGGCCTACATCGTCTACCGGAACGGTTTCCGCAACAGCGAGATGGGCCTGGGGCTGGCCACCGCCGTGCTGCTCTTCGCCATCATCTTCCTGCTGACCATGCTCCAACGACGCATCACCGAGGCCCGGGAGGGCTGATCCCAGGAGGATGCCCACCGTGACCATCTCCCACGCGCCGCCCCGGGGCCGCAGCCGCCCCCTGAGCACCGTCCTATGGGACCGTACCCGCCTGGTCCTGTCCTACGCCATCCTGTTCGGCCTGGCCCTGGCCTTCTTCTACCCCTTCACCCTGGCCGTGACCACCAGCTTCAAGCCCCTGCCGGAGATCGCGGCCAACCCGGTGAAGCTCCTGCCCGACCAGTGGACCCTGGAAGGCTACCGACGCATGGTGGGCCTGAACGTGGACCGCTGGCTCTTCAACTCCGCGTTCGTGGCCGTGTGCATCACCCTGGGCAACGTGATCCTGGCCAGCCTGGCCGGGTACGCCCTCTCCCGGGTACCCTTTCCCGGCCGAGAAGCCCTCTTCCTGGCCATCCTGGGCACCATGATGATCCCGGGCATCGTGCTCCTCATCCCCCGCTTCATCCTCTTCAAGCTCCTGGGCATGATCGACACCTACCAAGGGCTCATCGTCCCGGGCCTGGTGACCTCCTTCGGCATCTTCCTCATGAAACAGTTCTTCGAGTCCATTCCTGTGGAGCTGGAGGAGGCCGCCTTCATGGACGGGGCCAGCCGCTTCCAGATCTACTGGAACGTGGTCCTGCCCCTCACCCGCCCTGCGGTCATCGCTCTGACCATCTTCAGCTTCCAGGGCAGCTGGAACGACTTCATGGGCCCCCTGATCGTGATCAGCACAAACCAGGACCTCTACACCCTGCCCCTGGGCCTGGCCTTCCTCCGGGGTGGCATCGGCCAGAACCTCCAGTGGAATGCCATCCTGGCCGGATCCATGCTCACCACCCTGCCCATGGCCCTGATCTTCCTCTTCTTCCAGCGCTACTTCATCGAAGGCATCAGCTACGCGGGGCTGAAGGGGTGAGCGCGCAGGGGGCGAGGACCTCCCGGTCCTCGCCCCCGCGGAGCGCCGGCCCCGGCCTTCCGGCCACCTCATCGGCTCGCGATCTCCTCGGCACAGCCCACGGCCGGGACCGGAAGCCGGGCCCCCAGGGTACGGATGTCTCGCCCCCAGGCCAACACGCTGCTGTAGACCTCCACTCCGGGGATCTCCACCCAGAAACGGGCCTGGGCATGGCCTCGGAGCAGCTCATCCGGGTCCAGGCCGGGGAAACGCCACACCGCGAAGATCAGGCCCCCTTCCCGGCGCACCTCGGATTGGCCCACGATGAGCTCCGGCTCGGTGACGCCGTTGTCCACCGCCCAGCGGAGCTGGGGCACGGGCCCGGAGGAACTGGGGGCCAGGGCCAGCAGGGTCTCGGCCTTCAGCAACAGGGCCACGATCTCCCGCCCCCGGGGCGTCTCCTCCACCCACAGGCGGACATCCAGGGGGCCGTCGTAGCGCTGGATGATCCCCTCCAGCTCCGGCCGAACCGTGGGCAGATACCGGCCCGTCGCGGAGTGGGTCCACACGTTCTGGACCGTCTCCACCCCTTCCACCCGGACCGTGAAGTGGATGGGAAGGTTCCGTTCTCGGGTCACCCGGATGTCCACGTCGTTGAAGTCGTAGACCGGGAAGGTCACGCCCTTCTCCGTCACCATCCGCCGCTGGCCCTGGGCCACCAGGCGGGCCGGCTCGCCCCCCACCGCGGCCCACAGGGTCACCTTCGGCTCCCAGGCACAGGCCGGCACCGCTCCGTCCTCCCGGAGCAGCACCGCGGTGAGGTTGGCGTAGCTGGCCTGGTCCGGCGCGGCGCCCCCATGGGGCCACAGGATGCCGATCCGGGCCTCCACCCGGCGGGGCGTCAGGTCGGTGCGGCTGCTGTAGGTGATCAGGGTGGCCGTGGTGCGCCGGGGGGTCTCCCCCGGGCATGTCCGGTCCAGCCAGACGGCCAACCGGCTGTCCGCGGGGTTCATGATGTAGATCTTGCTCTGGACCACCGCCAGGCTGTTGCCCGGGTCCTCCACCGGCCGCTCCTGGACCTGGACCTGGGCAGCCCGATCCGCCTGGACGCTGCTCAGCACGGTCAGGAACTGGCCGGTGCTGTCCAACACGAAGAGGTGGCCTGTGGCCGGGTTGAAGGCCAGGCTGCTGGGCAGGGTGTCCAGCGTCCAGCTGTTCACCAGGGTCCAGGTGGCCACATCCACGGCCACTACCTTCTGGTCGGCTCCGCCCGCGATGTAGAGCACCCCTTCCTGGGGATCCGCGGCCATGCCCACCACGTCGTTCACCGGGATCAGGAGCTGCTCCTGCCGCTGGCCCTGGGCATCCACCACGCTGAGAAACCCCGCGTTGTGGGCGATGAAGGCCCGTCCGCTGATCACCGCGATCTGCCGGGGATCCGCGCCCACGCTCACCGTGGCCAACACCTGTTGGGTGCGGACGTCCACCACGCTCACCGCGCCCATCTCCGGGTGGAGGACGAAGGCCCGGTCCCCTTCCACGGCCAGGGACCCGGGCGGGCCGGGCAGGCGGATGGTGGCCTTCACCGCTCCCTGGGTGGTGGTGACCACCAGGCGCTTCCCCGGGCCGTCGGCCACGTAGATGGAGCGGTCGGCCGCGGCCACAGCGATCACCTCCTCGGCCGTGGTACGGCTGGTCCCCAGCAGCATGTCCCGAGCGGTGTCCACCATCATCAGGCTGCTCACCTCGGCCAGGGCCACGTAGAGGCGGTTGTCCAGAGTGGCCAGGGCCCGGGGCCGACCGGCCAGGGTCACGGTCCGCAGCCGATTCGGCCGACACAGGGGCTGGAGCACCGTGGCGGTGGCGGCTGTCTGGAGGGCCATCCCCTCTGGGTTGGGACCCACAGGCCGGGGATCCGGGTTGGGGGCCGGCTGGCGGGCCGACGGGGCGTCCTGGGATGCGGAGGCGCGGGCGGCCTCCTTGGAGGCCCCAGGCTGGCGCGCCTTGGGGTCCGAGGCCAGGTCCGCCGGTAGGGAGGCCGACGCGGCTGGGCTTCCCTGGTAGAGCGCCAACGCGGCCATGGGCACGCTGGGCTGGGTGAGCTCCGCGTAGACCCAGCCGCCGATCCCCCCGGCGGACTCCACCCGCAGCCAGGTGCCCTCGCCGTTCCGGCCCAGGACCGTCACCCGCTCGCCCTCCTGCACCTGGCCCACCACCGGAGCCTGGATGCTGGGAGCCGCCCGGATGTTCAGCCGGGGTACCCGCACCACCGCGTAGGGGGGTGCGGGCGCGGCCAGGGCCTGCACGGGGCCGAGGCCCAGGGCCAGCACCACGCTCCACACCCCTATCCAGCTCCACAGTCGACGTGGGGATCTCCACCGCATCATGGGCATTGCCTCCGTCCAACCAGCGCTGTGGAGGGCCCGGGAACCCCTGCGGCCAGGCCCTCCACCTGTCCCATCCGCTCGATCCACAGCCTGCCTCACTTCACCGTCCGCTGGAAGACCAGCCGATAGACCACATGGATCCGCCCCCCCGGCAGCCCCAAGCCGGTCACCATGTCGCTCGGGCCCGGAAGGCGCACGCTGTAGCCCCCCAGGTCGCCGTACATGGGGAAGTTGGCCGCGTACTCCGGAGGGGGCTTGTCCTCGGTGACCACCGTCGCGCTGCCGTCGGGCCAGGAGACCTGGACCTCCTGGCCCACGATCCGTCGGCCATCCTCGTCCAACACCTCGATGAAGATGTGATGGCGGCCGCCGCCCTCCTGGGGATCCTGGAACTCGGCCCGGACCACACGCCAGTAGGTCTGGCCTTTCCGGACCCGGGCCCGCACGATCCGGATGCCCAGATCGTCCAGGCGAGCATCCCATTCCACCGGCAACTCCTCCGACTCCCCAGGGGTCGACGGCCGGCTGTCGTAGGCCAGGAGCACCCGCCCCTGGGCGTCCATCAACTGGACGATCCAACGACCGCCTGCCAAGGGCGCTCCCACCTCCAGCCGGGTGACCTGATGGAGCCCCAGGGTCACCGGGCCGTCGTAGATCGTCTGGCCATCCACCTGGATCCGCAGTCGCCGGTCGCCGCTCGCGGCCCGCCCCACCGGAGCCAGCCGCAGCTCCGTCCGCTCGCCCCTGGCATGCAGGGCCAGCGCGGCCTGGGCGTTGGCCGCCACAAAGGGGCCCAGGCCGGGTACGGTGTACCACTGCTCGCTCCAGCGGAGGGACTGGCCCGGCGCCAACACCCGAGGGGAGGTGAAGTCCAGGCCCGGCCCACCCCACAGCTCCAGGTACCGGCCTCCCTGGCCATCTGTCCACAGGGACGGATCCAGCCCAGGCCCGTAGAAGATCTTCACCCCGGGAGCCTGTTCAGGGGGGAAAACCCGGACGATCGCGAGCTCGTCTCTGGGGTCGGCCAGGCCCATGGCCCCCCGGCGGACGCCGTCGGGGGCGAAACCGCTCATCTGTCCCGGCCACTGGGCCAACACCGAGAGATCTCGGCCGGCGTCTCGGGGCCAGGCCAGAACCCGGCCCGGGGCCAGGCCCGGTCCATCGGCCACGTCATGGACCCGGAGCGCGTCGGCCGGCCACAGCAGCCGACTCTCCGGAGCCACCGTGTTGTCCGGCGCCAGCATGGCATTGAGCCAGTAGTGGATCCGGGCCGGATCCACCCCCCGGTTGCGCAGCTCTGTGGTGACGGCGAAGAAGCGCTGGTCCGCGCTCAGGCCCACCCGAACGGCCACCTCCACGTCCTGGGGGCCCCGGTAGCGCAGGGTCACCCCCGCGGAGCGGGGCTCGGCCACCACCTCCGCGGTCCAGGGTCGGTACTCCACCAGGCCGTGGTCGGGCAGAGGGAAGGCCCACTCCATGCCGCCCACGGCCAGCCACCACCCCCGGATGCCCCATCGGGTGGGCTTCACCACGGGATTGGTGTAGAGGATATCCCGCCCGGTCTGTTTGTCCTGCCAGCGGTAGATCCGTCCCCCCAGCTCAGGCAGGAGGGTCAGGCGGAGGAAGTCGTTCTCCAGGAAGATGGCCCGATAGGTCCGGGGCTCCGGGGGGCCCACTCGGCTGTGGTCCAGCCGGGGTGCTGGGTAGATGGGATCGCCGGGCCGGGTGGGGACCAGGGCGGCCTGGAAGTCGTAGGTGGGCAACACCACCGTCCCCTCGGTCACCGTCACCGGCCCGGTGGAGAGGATCCGTTCGGGCTGGGCGATCACCTGGACCGGGACCACGGCGGGCTCGCCGGGCTCCCCGGAGGAGCCGGCCGCCCCCTGGGTCTGGGAGGGTGTCGGTGTCCCGCCTGGAAGCGGACGACGGCCGTCCTCCTCCGCGGACTGGAACCAGGGGGCTTCGGGCACCTGTTCCGCGTATTGGAGGGCCGGTCCGGGCCCTTCCGGGGGGCGCTCCTCCGGAGAGGGGGCTGTCGGTCCGTCCCTCTCCCCTTGGGCCAGGGCCTTGACGGCCTCCACCACCGGCAGGGGATCCCCTTCGGCCGGGAACCAGGCCTGGCGCTCCCAGGCCGGGCCGTAGCCCCCCGCGGCCTGGACAGCCAGAACCCACGGCATGAAGGCGAAGAAGTAGTCCGGCGCCCGATCCCGCATGAAGCGAAACGCGTCCACGGTCCGCTGGGCCATGGTCTGGGGCGTGATCGGGGGGAGCTCGGGGCGGCTCCGATCGCCCAACAGGGCCCCGCCCTCCGTCGCGATGAGGGGCAGGGGGTGGCCGATCTCCTCCTGGAGGATCCGGTGGTAGGCCCGGAAACGCTGGAAGCCCTCTGGATCGTCCAGGGCGCGGTTGCCCATATAGGCCTGGACGGGGAGCCAGGCGCGGTCCAGCGCGTCCAGGTTCCCCTGGGCCCGAAGGGCCTGCAGGAAGCGCCGCAGGAAGACCCGGTCGTCCACGGTGCCGGTGGGCGAGAGGGAGGGCAGGCCCGGGAACCCCCCGGCCGCGCGGACCGTGCGGGCCGCCTCGGCCCAGAGCTGGGCGAGCCCTTCGGGGTCCACCGCCTGGCCCGGGCGCCACCCGCCGACCATACCGGCCACATTGGGGTTGCTGTAGAGCTCATAGTAGCGGACGCCCACGGCCTGGCCGGCCGCCACCAGGGCATCCAGGTAGCGGTAGGCGTCGTTGAAGGGCCGGTAGACCCGGAGGACAGGCTCCATCCCCTGGCCGATGGCCTGCTGCAGCAGATAGGCATGTTCCAGGGCCGGCTGGTCCGGCTGCATCACCGCCAGCCAGCGCATCTCCATGGCCGCCACCTCTGCCAGGTAGCGATCCACGAGCTCCGGGGGCTGGGCCACCAGCACAGGTGCCCAGTGGATGCCCCGTCCGTTGTCGTCCACCGGGCGAGGGTATGCATCCAGGGGCTGCGGCTGCCAGGCCGGGTCCGCGGCCAGGAGGGCTCGGGGCAGCCAGGCCAGGAGGACCAGGACCAGCAGGCCCACCATGCCCCGAAGGCCGGATCGCCAGGGCAGCCAGGCCCCTCGGGTTCTTGGATGCCGTCTGGAAAGCAAGGGTGTCTGCATGGTCCGCTCGATGGACAGAGATGCGCGGCAGAAGAGATCCGACATGGCCGACCGCGTCCAGTATCGCGGACGCCACAGCTCGGGTCTGTTGTCGTGGGGTAGGGGTTGCGTAAGAGCGGATGGTTACAGGGGCGTTACAGGCGTCACGGAGATGGCGGGAGGGAACGGGGGCGGCCGGGCGGGCTCTCCATGGGCCCGGCCACCCCCACTCCGGAGATCACCGGACCAGGTTGACCAGCTCCTCGATCATGGCATCGCTGGTGGTCACCACCCGGCTGTTGGCCTGGAAACCCCGCTGTGCCCGGATCATCTCGCTGAACTCCAGGGTCAGGTCCACGTTGCTCATCTCCAGGAAGCCCGCGGAGATGACATTCCGGCTGCCGTCCGCGGTGACGATCTGGGGGTCGCCGGAGTTGGCACTCTGGAGATAGCCGTTCTGGCCCGACTTGGTCAGGCCCGAGGGGTTGGCGAACTCGGCCAGGGCCAGCTGACCCAGAACCCGGCGAAGGCCATTGGTGTAGACCGCCACGATCTCGCCGGTCTCGTTGATGCTGAAGTCCATCATCTGGCCTGCGGCCCGACCGTTCTGGTCCACCACGTAGAGGTTGTCCATGCCGGAGGACTCCAACTGGCCTATCTTGCCGATCTCCAGGGTGATGTTCACGTCCGCGGCGCCGTTGGTGAGGGTGCCGGCAAAGGTGATCTGTCCATCCGGGGGGTCCACCAACTGTCCGTTCTCGTCGAAGCGGACCGTGGCCGGCTGGGGGGCACCCAGGTTCACCGTGGCGTCGTCGGTATCCAGGCTCACGCTCCACGCGTTGGCCCCGCTCTTGGTGAAGGTGAGGGTGAAGGTGTGGAGGGCGCCCAGGCTGTCGTAGAACTGGGCTGTGGTCGCGATGGACTCGCCGTCGGGGGTGCTGGCGTTCAGGTTGCCGGCCATCTGGATGACCGTGGTGGCCACCGCGGCCATGGGGGCCCCAATGGGGATCTGGATCCCGCCCAGGGGCTCTGCCGTGTTCACCGTGCCGTCCTCTGCGGCCTCCCAGCCCTGGATCCGGAGCCCGGTGTTCAGGCTCACCAGGTACCCCTGGGCATCCACGCCCAGGGCACCGTCCCGGCTGTAGATAGGCTGGAAGCCGTCGTGGTAGACGAAGAAACCCGCGCCGGTGATGGCCAGGTCCTGGGGCCGTCCTGTGTTCTGGAGGATCCCCTGGGTCATGAGGGTGGTGATGCTGCCCAGGGTCACCCCCAGGCCGATCTGTCGGGGATTGATGCCGCCGTTGTTCTCCGCGGGGCCGGCCCCTGGGCTCAGGGTGCGGCTCAACAGGTCCGCGAAGATCAGCCGGCTGGACTTGAAACCGATGGTGTTCATGTTGGCGATGTTGTTGGCCACCACGTCCATGTAACTCTGGTGGTTGCGCAGGGCCGACGCTGCCGTCAGAATGCTCGACATGGCCTTCTCCTCCTTACAGAAACCACACGTTCACAGGCGCCGCACCGGGGGCTATCGGACACTTCGGATCTGCTCCAGGGCCACCTCCACATCCCCGATGGCCAGGCGGATCCCATCGGAGCCCAGGGCCACCCGATCCACCAGACCGCTCACAGAGCCCTCCGGGGTGGAGGCCTCCACGTAGCGACCGATGAGCAGCGCGCTCTGGCCGATCTGTCGCTCGGTGGCCTGCTGGTCCAGCAGCTCTCGGATGGCCCAGAGCTGTTCCAACATGGAAAGCTGGGCCATCTGGCTGAACATGGCCGCGCTGTCCATGGGGTTCATGGGATCCTGGGAACGGAGCTGGAGCAACAGCAGCTGCATGAAACTGTCCTTGTCCAGGCCCCGGTCGTTCCGGGGCTGGGTGGAGCGGGCGATATCCCCGCTCCCGGCGGACACCGGGCTCACATCCATCACCACCTCCTGTTCGGCGTGTCTCCTCACGCGTAGGTATCGATCCCTCGCCGCCCCGAAAGGACGGTCGGCGTCCCCGGGGTCCTCTGGACGTCCACACCCTCCTCCGGTTCCTCCGGCGGCGCCTGGTAGGCCGAACCGGCAGGGGAACGCCCCGGGGAGCCGCCGTCGGCCATGGCCCCGAAGGCCTCGGGGGAGGGCTGGCCCTGTCGGGCCATCTCCCCGCCCAGGTCCATGGGCACAGAGCGGAGGAGCCCCCGAGGGGCTTCCCCCAGGCCGTTGAGCGATTCGGCCTGCACCCGGACGTCCCCCAGGTGGAGTCCTCGCCCCTCCAGCCCTTGGCGCAGCTCTGTCAGCCGTTGGTCGATGAGCCGTCCTGTCTCCAGGTGCTCCGTCCGGATGGCCAGATGCAGCCGGCCGTCCTGGAGCTCCAGGCGGATGTGTACCCGGCCCAGTTCCGGAGGGTTCAGCCGCAGGGTGGCCTGCCGCTCTCCCCGCTCCAGGAGGGTCTGCACCCGCTCCGCGATCTGGCTGGCCGGCGAGGAGGTCCCGTGGGGGCTCTCTCCAGGGGGGGCTGAAGCCGTGGTCGCCGCGTCGGCAGCGACGGCCGCGTTTCCCGGAGGAACCGCAGCCGGTTCGGCGCCGGAGCCCGGCCGCAGGAGCTCCCCGGGTTCGACTGTCGGCTCGGTCCGGGGATGCACCGGGGCCATCTGGGGCAGACGGGGGGCGGCCTCCCCTTCCCCTGGACTCGGCGGCGGGTTTGCCGACCCCGGATAGGGGACAGTCGCCTGCCAGGACAACCGTTCCCCCTCTGGAATGGACGCGTCCACAGGCTGGGCTCCTCCGGTAGGGGGCAGGAGCACGGCCGCGGGATCGGAGACCGAGCGCCCGGGACCGGCCTCTCCAGCCTCTCCGGGTAGACCTGGGGAAGTGGGCCAGGGGCCCACCGGCCCCTCCGCCGCCCATCCCTGGAACGAGAGCCGGGCCGATGGGATCTCCACCCCGACCGCTTCCCCCGGGCTCTGACCCGAACCCACCCCGCTCCCGACGATCGGGGGCCCCGAGAGGGGTTGAAGCAGGGCCAGCCAGGCCTCCATGGCCGCGGCGAAGGCCGTCTCGGTGCCGGGCTGGAGGGGCGAGTTCGACATCCGGTCCCATCCCGGCACAGGCGGTCCTCCTTGCTGCACGATGCTCGGGTGTACGCTCATATCCTCTCCTTTCACTGCGCACTCCACGGATCACACGGATCGGGTCGGGCAGAAGATGGCCGGCGGCGTGCTCGGGGCCTCTGGCCCGGTCCGCGCCTCCGCACGGAGCCATGCGAACCGGCTGGAGACAGCACACGGAGGAGCTAGAAACGGCTCTCCTGGGCCACCAGGCGCAACATGGCCAGCTTCTTGCTGGCCAGCGTGCTGAGGGCCCGGAACCGAAGAGCTGTCTCCGCCAGGTAGGCCATCTCCACCTCGATATCCACGTTGTTGCCGTCCCGACGCAGGGTGGTCTGGGTGCGCCGAAAGGCCACGGGCCGGACAGACGCCAGCCGGGCAGCCTCTTCCTGGAACACCCGACCGACCCCTTGGGCAGGGAGCCCCCGGCCTCGACGTCGGGTCTCCTCCAAGGCCTGGCGCAGGGCCCGCTCGAAGGCCACGTCCACGGCCTTGTAGTTCGGGGTCTCCACGTTGGCGATGTTCTGGGCGATGGCCGTCTGCCGGGCCGAAAGGGCGTCCAGGCCGTTGGCCAACACGGCCAAGGTGAAATCACGGGCGACGCTCATGGCTTGCACTCCTGGGCGATACTCGCTTCAGACAGCACGAAGGCACGGAAGAGCGCCATGGAGGAGTCGGGCTAGGCCCGGGTGTCCACCATGGAGCCGGATGCGTAGTAGTCCAACACCCGACGCACATAGGTCTGGGTCTCCGCGTAGGGCGGGATGCCCTGATGTTGCATCACCGCGGCCGGGCCGGCGTTGTACGCGGCCAGGGCCAGGCGCACGTCGCCGAAACGGCGCAACTGCATGGCCAGGTAGCGGACCCCGCCATCGATGTTCTGGGCCGGGTCGAAGCTGTCCTCCACCCCGAGCTGGGCCGCGGTGGCGTCCATGAGCTGCATGAGGCCCTTGGCGCCCGCATGGCTCACCGCGGTGGGATCGAAGTTCGACTCGGCCCGGATGACCGCCTTCACCAGATCCGGATCCACCTGGTAACGGGCCGCGGCCTCCTGGATCAGGTCGTCGAAGGCCGTGGGCGTCTGGGCGAGCCCCGGGGGCCTGGACGGGCTTCGGCCCGACACCGTGGACGGCGGGCGCTCCTGCAGCGAACCCCACAGCCGTTGGAGCAGGGCCGTGCGGAGATCGGAGAAGAGCCACATGTAGATGCGCCCCATGAGGGCAGGGTCCGCGAGCCAGAAGTCCATGATCTCTCACCTCGATGGGAGACGAAGGCGCCGGTAGCGGGCCACACCCAGGTCGTCCAGGACCAGGCGTTCCCGTCGCTCCAGCTCCTCCACAAAGGCACGTCGGTCTTTCTCCCGCAGTTTCTCCAGGGTCTTGCGTCGCTTCAGGGCCTCCTCCAGGGCATGTCGCTGCTCCTCCACGGAGCGCTGCGCGGCCTCCAGGGCCTGTTCCAGCTCCCGCAGTCGGGCATCCAGCCGCTCCAGATAGGTGTAGCCGACCTGGAGCGAGGCCACCTGGAGAGTACCCTCCAGCTCGGCCTGGATCCGCGCGGCCAGGGCCTCCCGCCGCTCCTGCAGTTCTCGGATCTCCTGGCGGAGCTGCAGGAGGCGCTGCTGGGCCCGGGCCAGGGCCATCTGCCGCTCCTCCACCAGCCGTTTGCGGTGGTTCAGAACGGACTGAAAGCGGAAGCGGAAGGCCATGGCTCTCCTCCCCTAGGAGCCCTAGGCTGCCTGGACCTGGGCATCTTCGTCCCCCTCGGCCGGTCGAACCAATCGCTGGAGCCAGGCCTCGGTCTCGGCCAAGGGCGTGGCCTGGTCGGATGGCTGGCGCAGGAAGGCCTTCGCCTCCTCGAAGACCCGAATAGCCTGGTCCACCTCCGGGTTGCTGCCCGGCACATAGGCCCCGATGTGGATCAGGTCCCGCACTTCCTGGTAGGTGGCCAGGGCCTCTCGGAGGCGACCGGCCGCCTCCAGGTGGGCCGGGGAGACCAACTGGGCCATGAGCCGGCTGGCGCTGTGGAGCACGTCGATGGCTGGGTAGTGGTTCTGGGCAGCCAGCTCCCGGCTGAGCATCATGTGGCCGTCCAGGATGCTGCGGACGGCATCGGAGATGGGCTCGTTGAAGTCGTCTCCCTCCACCAACACCGTGTAGAAGGCCGTGATGGTACCCCGATGGCTGGCCCCGGTCCGTTCCATCAGCCGGGGGAGCAGGGTGAAGACACTGGGGGGGTAGGCCTTCATGGCCGGTGGTTCCCCCACGGCCAGGCCCACCTCCCGCTGGGCCATGGCGAACCGGGTCACGCTGTCCATCAGGAAGGTCACGTCCAGCCCCTGGACGTCCCGGAAGTGCTCGGCGATGGCGGTGGCCACCCATGCGGCCTTGATCCGAACCAGGGGGGCCTCGTTGCTGGTGCTCACCACCAGCACCGTGCGGGCCATGCCCTCGGGTCCCAGGCTCTGTTCGATGAAGTCCCGGACCTCTCGTCCCCGCTCGCCGATGAGCGCGATGACGTTCACGTCCGCCTGGGTGTTGCGCGCGATCATGCCCAGGAGGCTGCTCTTGCCCACGCCGCTGCCCGCGAAGATGCCGATGCGCTGCCCCTTGCCCACGGTGATCAGCCCGTCGATGGCCCGGATCCCCGTGCAGATGGGCTCGCGGATGGGGCGCCGCCGCAGGGGGTGGGGGGCGTGGTTGCGGATGGGCACCCAGTCGTCCACCAGCAGGGGGCCCTTCCCGTCCAGGGGCCGCCCCAGCCCGTCCAGCACCCGGCCCAACAGGCCCCTCCCCACCGGGGCCCGGAAGCGACGTCGGGTCGCGGTCACCGGGCTGCCCGGCCGCACGCCCTCCATCTCGCCCAGGGGCATGAGCAGGGTGTATCCGGTGCGAAATCCCACCACCTCCGCGGCCACCCGGCCGCCGTCGCCGGCGATCCAACACAGCTCGCCCAGCCGAGGGGCCAGCCCTTCCACCTCGATGGTCAGGCCGATGACCTGGGCGATCCGGCCCCGGGGCTCCACCGTGTGGAGCTCCGCCAACCGGCTGTGGTAGGCGCTCAGGTCCAGGGCCCAGGCGTCCGTCGGCTCAGGCATCCTCGGGCGCCTCCTGAGCAGGGCGGTAGTCCTCCAGGTCCAGGGCCCAGGCCAGGAGCCGGAGCTGGGTGCTCAGGCGGGCGTCTGCGGTGGCCGGACCGCACTGGACAATGCATCCACCGGGCTCCACCTGGGGGTCCTCCACCAGGTGCCAGGGGGACTCCCGGCCCTCCTGGTTGGCCTGCCAGTGGGCCGCCAGGAAGGCCCGATCCTCGGGGTGCAGGCGCACGGTGAAGGGCCCCTCCACGGTCAGGGCGTCCAGGGCCTTGGTCACCGTGTGGACGATGAGGGGGCGATGGCTCTGGGCCAGTTGCCCCACGATCCGCTCGCAGGCCGCCACCACCAGGGCCAGCACCTCCTGCCGCACGTTCTGCATGAGCTGGGCCCGCTGGGCCTGCACCGCGTCCAACAGGGCCTGGAGCCGGGCGGTCTCCTGGGACAGGAGGGCCTGGGCCTCGGCCCGACCGTCGGCCAGGCCCCGTTGGTAGCCGTCCTGGTATCCCTGGGCCTCCGCGGTGGCCCGGATGGTGTCGGCCTGGGCCTCGGCCGCGGCCCGGATCTGCTCGGCCTCCTGGCGGGCCGCCTCCAACATGGCCTGGGCCTCCTGGCGCAGGGCGTCCGCCTCCTGGTGCGCGGCCTGGAGAAGGGCCTGGGCCCGTTCGATGGGTTCGGCCACCCAACGGTTGCCGTGGAGCCCGGGGCGCTCGGCCACCACCACCTGGGAGCCGGGGCGGTAGTTGCGGATCAGCCGTGCCATGGCCTACACCAACACGTCCTCGGCGTTGCCCCGGGAGATGACGATCTTCTCCTCCTGCTCCAACTGGCGCACCACCTTGACGATCTTCTTCTGGGCCTCCTCCACCGTCCGCAACCGCACCGGCCCCATGACCGCCAGGTCCTCCTGCATCATCTGGGCCGCCCGCTTGGACATGTTGCGGAAGATCACCTCCCGCACCTCCTCGGGAGCCCCCCGCAGGGCCAGCAGCAGGTCCTTCTTGTCCACCTCCCGGAGCACCAGCTCCAGACTGCGGTTGTCCAGCAACACCAGGTCCTCGAAGACGAACATCTGGGCCTGGACCTGTTCGGCCAGCTCCGGGTTGATCTCCTGGAGCTGGGCCATGATGGCCTTCTCCGCGGAGCGATCCACCTGGTTGAGGAGCTGGACCAGGAACTCCACACCTCCCACCCGGTCTCCCTGGCGTTCTCGGGGCAGGACCATGGAGAGCTTGGCCTGGAGGCCGGATTCCACGGTCTTCACCACGTCCGGGGAGATCCGGTCCATCATGCCGATGCGGTTCACCACCTCGGCCCGTTGGGATTCCGGGAGGTTGACGAAGACCCGGGCGGCCAGGACCGGGGGCAGGTGGGCCAGGATCAGGGCCACTGTCTGGGGATGCTCCTCCTGGAGAAAGCGGGCCAACTGGCTGGGGTCCACATCGGCCAGGAAATCGAAGGGGCGCTCGGAGTTCCGCTGGGCCACCTGGCTGAGGAGCTCCTCGGCCCGTTCCAGGCCCACGGCCTTGATGAGGATCTTGCGGGCGAACTCCAGGCCACCGAAGGCCGAGGCCCGCTGGGCCTCCACCTCCTGGAGCAGGCGCTCGGCCACCTCCTGCCGTTTGCTGGGCGGGATCCGCTTCAGGGAGGAGATGACAAAGGTGATCCGCTCCACCTGGCTGGTGGGCATGTGGCGCAACACCTCGGCCGAGAGGTGGTCTCCCAGCACCACCAGGGCGATGGCCACCTGTTCCTCCATCTCGGTGGGCGGGGCCAGTGTGGTCGTGACGGGCATGGGTCCCTCTCCTGGTCAGAACGCCTGGCCTTGCTCCATCCAGCTCTGGAGCACCGAGGCCACCACATCGGGGTTGTGGCGGGCCACGGCCTTCAGGCGCAGCTCGGGATCGTCGGGGCTGGGCAGCTCCATCTCCCCGGAGCCGCCGGGCAGGGCCTGGTCCGCGGCGCCATAGGCGGCCGCGGCCTGTTGTTGCAGGCTGGGCAGGGGCCCGTTGCCGTGGAGGGCCGGGGGCTCGGGCTCCACCACGTAGGGCATCATCCGCCGCTGGATGTCGTTGAACATCCGCCGCAGGAAGAAGAGGATCAGCCCCAGGCCCAGGAGGGCGGCCGCGATCATGCCCACCCGCAGGTAGAGCTCCTGCCTCCGGGCCTGGTCGAACGCGGCCAACTGCTGGGCGTAGAAGTCCTCGTTGAAGGGGATGCGCTGGATCTGGACCGCGTCGCCCCGTTCTGGGTCGATGCCCACCGCGGCCTCCACCAGGGACTGGACGGCCTCCAGCTGTTCCTCGGGCAGCACGTCGTCCACCCACACGGCCACGGAGATCCGCTTCACCGTGCCCGGCTGACGCTGGCGGACGGTCCGCTCCCGGGAGACCTCGAAGACCTGTTGGTCGACGGTCTGTTCGTAGGTGCCCCCGACCTCGTCGCCAGCCTGGTAGGAGGGCACATCCGCGGGAGCGTTGGCATCCACCCCCGGGGTCCCGCCCACAGCCTGTCCCCCGGTCCCCTCCCAGCGGACCTCCTCCCGGCGGCTCTCCTTGAGGACGCTTCCCACCTCGCCGGCGGGGGCCACCAGCTCCACCTGGGATTCGACCTGGTCCCAGTCCATCTCCACGGTGACCCGCACGATGGCCTTGCCCGGCCCCAGGGTCTGGTCCAGCATGGCCTGGAGATCCCGCTGCTTCTGCATCTCCACGGCGCGCTGGACCTGGATCTGGGCACTGGTCAGGGTGGCCAGGGCCAGTTCCCCGGTGGTGGGCGGCTCGTAGACCCGGCCCTCCACATCCACCACGGCCACGTTGGCCGGCTCCATGCCCTCCACGCTGTTGGCCACCAGGTTGCGCACAGCCTCCACCTGGTCCGGGGTCAACTGCATGGCCGGCGCCAGCTCCAACACCACCGAGGCCTTGGGATCCTGCTGCTGCTCCATGAAGAGGCGTTCCTCGGGCAGCACAATGTGCACCCGGGCATCCTGGACCCCCTCGATGCTCTTGATGGTGCGGGCCAGCTCGCCCTCCAGAGCCCGCTGGTAGTTCACCCGCTGCATGAACTCCGTCATCCCCAGCTTCTCGAACGCGCTGCCGTCGAACAGTTCGTAGCCGAAGCCGTCCCGAGGCAGGTTCTGGGCCGCGAGCTGGAGCCGGACCTGGGCGATCTGGTCCGCGGGGATCTGGATGAGGGTCCCTCCTTCGCCCAGCCGGTAGGGGATGTTCTGCTGCTCCAGCACCGCGGTGATGGCCGCGGCGTCCTTGTCGCTCAGGTCCCGATAGAGGACGGCATAGCTGGGCTCCTGGAGCCAGAGGGCGACGACCCCCAACAGGGCCACGCCGGCCACCAGGATGGCCAGGCTGGCGATCCGCTGCCAAGGGGCCAGTTGGCTCCAGATCTCCTGCGCTCGGGTACGGATGGCGTCCATGGCCGAAGGTCACCTTGTGGGCTTGGCCTGTGGCGTCGACGCCACAGGGATGTCCGACGGGCCCATCTTCCAGGAGGGAGGACGGCCTACAGCTGCATGCGCTGGATCTCCTGGTAGGCCTGGATGATCTTGTTGCGGATCTGGAGGGCCAGGTTCAGGTTCACCAGGGCCTCCTCGGTCTGGAGCATGACCTGGTGGAGGTCCACCGGCTCCCCGGCCACCAGGCGCACGATGCCCTGGTCCGCGGCCTTCTGGCTGGCGTCCAGGCGTTCGATGGCCTGGCCGATGAAGTAGGCCATGTCCTGGGCCACCTGGCTCGCGCCGACAGGCCGCCCCAGGGCCCGGTCCATCTCCCCGAACTGCTCCACGCCCTGGATCCACCGGGTGGGATCGATGCTCATGGCTCTCCTCCTGTCTCGACACCCCGCTCAAGGGGGCTGCTGCGATCCTGGGACCGGGCACGGCGGCCGAAGCTAGCGGCCGATGTCCAGAGCGGCCTGGGCCGTGGTCTTGGCCGTCTGGATCACCGTCACGTTGGCCTGGTAGGCCCGGCTGGCCGCCATCAGGTCCACGATCTCGGTGGTGATGTCCACGTTGGGGTACTCCACATAGCCGTCCTCGTCCGCGTCCGGGTGGGAGGGCTCGTACACCCGGATGGGCTCCTCCTCCACCTCCTGGATGGCCTGGACCCGCACACCGGCCAGCCCCTGCAGCTCGGCCGGATCCCCGGACCGACGGAAGGGAGGCACGAAGAAGACCGGCGCACGGCGGCCGTCCTGGGGGGCGAAGACCACCACCTTCCGACGGTAGGGTCCCCCCTGGGCGGTGCGGGTGGTCTGGCTGTTCGCGATGTTGTTGCTGATCACGTCCATGCGCAGACGTTCGGCCGTCAGGGCCGAGGCGCTGATGCGCAACGCTCGATAGAGGCTCATGGCTGTCCACCTCCACGGTTCGACCTCACGGGTGCTGCTCAACCCTTCAGGATGGCGACCAGGGGGCTGGTGGAGCCGTCGGGACGGAAGAGGGCCTGGTGGTCCCAGGCCGGATCCGCGGGCCCCAGCCCGGTCTCATTGGCGACGATCCAGTAGGTATACGCGAAGTAGTAGGGCTCCCGTTGGGGGAGATAGCGATAGGCATCGGCCACGATGCGGGCTGCGGCCTCCTCGGACAGGTTCTCGCCGGGGTAGATGCCGGCCTCGGTGCCGATCTGGGGCATGCTCCAGCCCAGCTCCTCCCGGAGGACCCGGTCGTACTCCCGGATCCGGAGGAACTCGGCCCCGTAGTTGTGGACGCTGAGCCAGCTACGGGCCAGCACGTCCTCCGCGCCCCGGCGTCGGATCTCCTGCACCGCCTGCCGCAGGAAGGCCAGATCGTCCATGTCGCCGGGTGCGGCGCCGGGAGCCAGGCCCGGCGTGGGGCTCAGGGAGCCAAAGCCCGGAAACCCACCGGCCGCTATCACCGTGCGCGCGGCCGGCAGCCATTTGTCCACGTAGCGCACCGGATCCGGAGGCTGGCCCTGGTTCTCGATGCGCAGGTTGGGCTCGTTGTAGAGCTGGAAGTAGCGCACCCCTTTGGCCCGGTAATGGCGCACCAGAGCCTCCAGATCGCCCTGGATGGGCGCGCCCCCGTCCGTGTAGACCCGCATGATGGGCTCGATGCCCCGGCGGACCAACTGCTCCACCAGGTAGTCGTTGTCCCCGATCTGGGTGCCGTCGTTCAGAAAGGTCACCCATTTGACGCCCATCTGCTCGATCTCCCGGATGTACTTGTCGATCACCTCCCGGGACTGGCGGGGTGTGGGGATCCAGTGGATCCCCCGGCCGTTGTCACCCGGTGGACGGGGGAACGCGTCCAGGGGCAGGGGACGCACGCCCTGGGGTCCCTCCACCGGCACCGGACCGGGCGCGCGTTCCAGCGGGCCGAGCCCAGGAGACGGGACCATGGCCTCGCCTCCCGGCCCCTCTCCCCTGGACAGGGGGGCCGCGTCCGGCTGCTGGCCCGGCCCCTGGGCCACAGGGGCCGGGGCCGAAGGCGATGACGACGCGGCCTCCAGGGGGCCTTCCCGAGCCGAGAGGGGCTGCCAGCGCCGCACCAGGAAACGGGGGATCCCGTAGGTCAGGGGAGCCTGCAGGAAGCCCATCTGCTGGAAGGGCTGGAGGCCTCCCACCCTCAGCAGGGCCTGTTGGGCCTGTTGCCGAACCGTGGCAGCCAGGACCTGGGCGAACTCCAGAGGGATGGAGGCCTCTGAGGTCCCTTGGGCATCAGGGCCCGTCGAGGCCGTCGCCTCGGGGCTGGGCAGGTTTTGTACCGGGGAAACCATGACCACCTCTCGCTATCCTCCTGGGACGAGCCGTCGCGGTCGATGCTCTGTGGCCATTATAGGGATGGGCCCCACTCGCTCGGATAACCCGGCCATAAACGCTCCGTAATCCCGGCTGCACCGTTCCGTAGCCCTGCAGAAGAACTGGTTTTGGCCTACGCAAAAGCCCCTATCCGAAGTACTATGCACCCTGGCAGCACACCCTCCGATAGGGGAAATGGTAGCGGTCCACGGGCACCTGGCCCGGGAGCCGAGACCATGTGTGAGGCCAGCGCCGTCTGGGGAGTGCTCTCCAAGGAGGTGTGAGACCGTCCGAATCCATGTCCGTATCGTCCCGCAGCCGTGCCGCTCTCGTTCGGATGCATCCGCCGTGGATGCGTCCCCGTGATTGCTGGGCCGTTGGGTCCAGATAGCCGTCCAACCGTCCTTTCACACAGAAGTCCGTCGACATCCATCCAGGCTCACCTTTCAAGACCTTCCACGAAAAGATCCCAAAGAACCTCACGAGCAAAGCAAAGGAGTGAACCATGGCCGTCGCAGATTTCACTCGAATCAACAGCAACATCGGCGCCCTGAACGCCCTGAACAGCCTGAACCGGGTGAACACCAAGCTGGGCATCTACCAGCTCCGTCTGGCCACGGGCCGACGCATCAACAGCGCGGGCGATGACCCGGCGGGCCTCACCATCGCCACCACCTTCCGCCAGCGCAACGAGAACCTGAAGGTGGCCCTGGACAACATCGGCGATGCCCGGAACCTCATGAGCGTTGCGGAGGCCGGCCTCACCAAGATCCAGGACATCCTCATCGAGATGCGCAACAAGGCGGAGCAGGCGGCCAGCGACACCCTGGGCGCCAGCGAGCGCAGCGCGATCCAGCAGCAGCTGGTGGAGTACACCAAGGAGATCAACGACATCGTCGACCAGACCACCTGGAACGGGCAGAAGCTCCTGGACGGTCTGGCCGGCTTCACCAACAACAAGCTCTACTTCCAGACCGGCGCCGAGGCCGGCGAGACCACCATCCTCAGCGCGGGCAAGTTCGGCGCGGTGGACGCGAAGTCCCTGGGCATCGGGGCCTCCGCGGCCAGCGTGACCAAGGGCTCCCTGAACCTGATCCAGTCCACCGGTGCCACCAGCACCGCCACCGCGGGCGCGGTGAACTCCGCCTTCGTCTCCACCGCGGTCACCGGCGTGGAACTGGCCACCGGCGACTACTACGTGGAGGTCACCCTGGGCAGCTCCACGGGCGGCGGCAGCACGGTCAAGCTCTTCACCAAGAGCGGCACCCAGATCGGCTTCTACTCCGGCGGTGTGCTCCTGATGTCCAAGACGGTGAACGTGACCGCGGCCGGCGTGGCCGTGAACCTGGGCAACGGCGTCCAGATCACCATCGACCTGGACGACTTCACCACGCCCGATGCCGGGGACGTGGGCAAGTTCAACTTCACCTACACCCGCGGCGGCGACTGGAACGGCGACGTCTCCAACGCGATCAACGCGGAGTCCGCCATGCAGACCCTGGACGACGCCATCGACACGGTCTCCGAGCGCCTGCAATCCCTGGGGGCCCTGGCCAGCCGTCTGAGCTTCAAGGAGGAGACCCTGGCCGAGGCCCAGGTGAACACGGAGGCCGCGTTCAACCGGATCATGAACGCGGACATGGCCATGAGCCAGTTGGAGGCCACCAAGTTCCAGATCCTGCAGCAGACGGCCACCGCCATGTTGGCCCAGGCCAACCAGGCGCCCCAGGCCCTGCTCTCCCTGTTCCGGTAATCGGATCCGAGGATACGGGCCACGCCCAAGCAGGCTCGCTTCGGTTCGATACCCGATATCCCTTCGCTCGGTGGGGGACAAGGAGGTCCCCCACCGGTTTTTTGTCCCCGGGGATCGAAGCCCGGGCAGAAGGCGCCCTCGGGTCCAACGTCCTCCGCACCCCTGTGGCTGTGTCCCTGGCCCCCCCAGACGGATGGGGGGAGCCTGGGTCCACGCGAAAGGGGCCCCGCGGCGCGGCCGCGAGGCCCCTCTGTCCTTTTGGCAACAGGAGTCCGGCCATCCGGGTTCCTGCGCTCAGGCTCCGGTCCCGTCCGACGAGGAGATGTACCCCAAGTCGGCCAACATCCCCTGGATGGTGGCCGCGGCCTCGCCCGCCGCGTGGAACAGCCCCGTGTAGATCTCGATGAAGTAACGGGCTCGGGCTGCCAGCTCGGACTCGCTCAGGAACTCCTGGGCCAGCCGGTTCACCGCGTCCACCTGGTGGCGGATGGCCACCGGGAGCACCTGGTTGGCCATCTCCAGACGGCTCATGGAGCGGTCCAGCCCTCGGATCCGGCGGTAGAAGCGCTCGAACTTCCGCTGGCTCAGCTCCTGGGCCTCCAGGGCCCGGTCGAGCCCCCGCAGGACCTTGCCGGCCTCCAGGGCCAGGCGCTGGACCTCGTCCAGCTCCCGGTCCAGGTCGCCCCAGAGCCGGCCCAGGGAACCGGCCAGGTCCATCTCCTGGAGGCGACCGCTTTCCTCCCCGTGGACGACGTCCAGCATCTGCCGGGGTTGGAAGGGCTCTGGGCAGTGTTGGTCCAGGGCCTGGGCCAGGCTCTGGACCTGGGTGCCCCGGATGTACGCGCCGCCCTCGGTGGCGTCGATCACCCGGTGCCGCCCCCCCAACACATCCAGGGTCTCCTCGAACCAGGCCTTCATGCCCAGCATGGCCCGGTTGGTCAGGAGCCGCTGGCCGTGGATGTCCTCCACCCAGGTGTACTCCCCGGGGTTCTGCTCCACCCGGGCCAACAGCTCTGGGCTGATGGCGCCCCCGCCGCCCACATCCGTCGCGTGGGTCCGGTTTCCGGTGAAGGCCAGGTCCTGGCCCACCAGGATGATGGGATCGCACTCCAGGCGCAGGAGGAGGTCGAAGGCCGCGTTGGCCACAGAGGGGCCGCTCCGCACAGTGCCCTTATCCACGCCCAGATGCTCGTGGATCCAGCGGGGCAGGGGGTGGATGTCCAGCCCCATGACGAAGCGGGGGCCGGGGTGCTCGGCCAGGATCCGGGGCACCAGCATCTCCGCGTAGACCAGGAACATCTCCTGGGTGTCCAGACCCGCGAAGTGTTTGGCGTAGTTGGCCTCCTTGGGGTCGAAGGAGACGATCAGGTCGGGGACAATGCCGTGGCGCTGGAGGGTCCGGACGGCCTGGAGAACGGCCACGATCAGGGCCCGGCCCTGGGCCCTCCGCAGCTCCTCCACGTTGCGGTCCAGAGAGGGTCCCGCGGAGACCAGGATGGCCGGGTAGCCCGCGAAGCGGCCGAAGAGGCTGCCGACACCGGGATCGGCCACGCTGGTGGGCAGGTTGGCGAAGATGTTGTGGAGCCACAGGTAGGCCAGGGAACGGTAGGTGGCCAGGTTCACCGTGTCCGCGTTGGCCTGGGACCACATCTCCTGTTGCAAGGTGGCCCAGTAGTCGGGCCAGAGGCGATGGGTAGGGGGCCAGGCCAGGACGGCCAGGGACCGGCCCCGTATCCGGGAGCGCAGGGTCTGGAAGAGCACGCCCGCGGCCTGGATGGGGTCGTTCCCCGCGTGGAGCATCAGGTTGGCGTGCCCCAACAGGCCCTCCAGGTTGCGAGCGGTCAGGGCGGCCTGGAACACGGCCGGATCCGGCTCGGCCACCAGGAGGATCCGGTCCGGATAGCGGCGGATCAGCTCCTCCACATGGTAGCCCAGGCCAAAGCCCAACACCAGGCCGATCTGCCAGTCCGGCTGGCTTTCCGCCATGTGGTCGGCCCAGGTCCGGGCCTCGTCCACCGGGTCCACCGTGCTGTGCAGGTGGCGCGCGGTGCCGTCCACCTGCACGGCCAGGGTGGGAAGGGCCTGGGTGCCGGTCCGCACCTGGACGTGGGGCGCCACCGACTGGACCAGCTCGGAGACGGTGGCCCGGGCCTGTCCCCGGGCCCGTCGGCGCAGGGCCCGGAGGTTGGCCCGGACGACTTCGGGCATCTCGGTACGGCGGTGGCGGCTCATGGGTACACCTCCCCAGGCGGGTTCTCCGCGAGGATCCGTTCGGCCTCCTCCAGCCAGCTCCGCTGGCCTTGGACCTCGGGAGCCAGCCGGTGGAGGAGACCGTCGGCCAGGAGCACATAGTCCTGGTCCTGCCAGGCCTGGAGGCAGCCGGCCAGGGTGGTGGCCAGCCTCTCCGCGCGGCGATGGGTCTCCTGGAGGGGCAACGCCCTCTGCTGGACCAGGCTCTGGAGCAGGGTCACGTAGGCCTGGAGCCCTTCCACCGCCTGGGGCAGGTCCTGGAACGCGCGCTCGTCCTCTCCCCGGCGCAGGGCCTGGGCCAGGCGCACCAGGTCCTGGGCCAGATGTTCCAGGAAGGTCTGGGCCTCGGCCACGGTCCGGGAGAGGAACGCCCGGATCTCGGTGCTGCGGAGGTGGACCGTGGACACCTGGGCCACGGGCAGGGTCTCCAGGGCCTGGACCCAATCGCCCTGGAGGGGGCGACGGTCCACCTCCAGGCCACAGAGGACGCGCCCCTGGGCCTGGAGCTGGGCCTGGAGGTGGGCGATCAGGGCCAACAGCCCGGACGCGTCCGAGAGCCCGGGGTCGGGCTCCCGGTCGGTGTCGAGGATCATCCGGTCGTCCAGGTAGATCTGCATGGTGTGGTCTCTCCCGTGTGGCAGGCCTCAGTCCGCGGCCACCAGGCCTGCTCGTGGACGGCCATCCGCGGGGATGGGGGCCGGGTGGGCCCGCCGAAGCCGGGCCCGGGCCGCCAGCTCGGATTCATAGACCCGCTTCACGCCATCGCCCAGGGCCTTCTCGACGATCCGGATGTCCCGTACCAGGCGCATGAGGCCCCAGGGCTCCACCGAGGCCGCCTGGTCGCTGCCCCACATGGCCCGGTCCAGGGTGATGTGTCGTTCCACTGCGCGGGCCCCCAGGGCCACGGCCGCGTAGGTGGTCTGCAGGCCCACCTCGTGGCCCGAGTAGCCCACAGGGCAGTCGAAATGGGCCTGGAGGGTGGCGATCACCCGCAGGTTCAGCTCCTCGGGCTTGCAGGGATAGGTGCTGGTGGTGTGCATGAGGAGGAGGTCCTCCGTGCCCAGGCAGGCCACCGCGTCCTGGATCTCCTCCAGGGTGGACATGCCGGTGGACAGGATCACCGGGCGGCCCGTGGCCTTCACCCGGTGGAGGAGGGCCCGATCGGTGAGGGCTGCGGAGGGGATCTTGTAGCAGACCGGATCGAAGGCCTCCAGGAAGTCCACCGACTCCTCGTCCCACACCGAGGCAAACCAGGTGATGCCCCGCTCCCGGCAGTAGCGGTCGATCTCCGCGTACTCCTCGGCGCCGAACTCCACCCGATGGCGGTAGTCCAGGTAGGTCATGGGCCCCCAGGGGGTCTCCCGCATGACGTCCCGCTGCTGGGGCGGCACACACTTCTCTGGGGTGCGCTTCTGGAACTTCACCGCGTCGCACCCGGCCACCACCGCGGCGTCGATGAGCTGTTTGGCGATGGCCAGGTCGCCGTTGTGGTTGATCCCGATCTCCGCGATGATGTACACCGGGTGGCCTTCCCCCACGGTGGAGGGGCCCAGGGTGACGGTCTTGCCCATGTTCTCCATCCTTTCCTTGCGATCGCGTTCCACCTTGCGAGCCGGTCCCACCTTCCTTCGTCCAAGGCGCTGGGTTCAAGCCGTTTCCGGGCGGCCGGCCATGGCCTCCGGCATGGAGAGGCGGCCGTTTCCGGGCGGCCGCCGGCGCTGGAAGCGGAGCATGGCCTCCGCGATGGCCAGGTCCACCGGTTCGTCGATCTCGTGGGCGCGCTCTCGGGGCATGACGTGGAGGGCGATGCGCCCGAAGAAGCGATGGCGGGCACGTCGGAAGCCATCGGCCCGCATCACGTAGACGGCCCCGGTCTCCAGGTACTGGGGTGGCTGCTGCTGCCGGGGCAGGCGCACCCGGGGATCGTGGTTGATGCCCACGGCCCGGCCCGGGCCGGCCTCCTGCCAGAGAAAATGGTGGAAGGGAACCACAGCCAGGGCGCTGTCGGCTCCCTGGGCCAGAAGGGTGTCCACGGTGGCGTCGATGTCCTGGGGCAGGGTCAGGGGCGCGGTGCACTGGAGAAAGACCAGCAGCTCCGGCCGGTAGCCCTCCTGCTCCCCCAGCACGTCCAGCACGTGGAGCAGCGCGGCCTCGGAGGAGGCGGTATCGCCGCTCAGGGCCTCGGGCCGGGGGATCACCTCCGCGCCGGCCTCCCGAGCCACAGAGGCGATCTCCGGATCGTCGGTGGAGACGACGACCCGGCTGGGGTGACGGGCCGCCCGGGCGGCCCGGATGCTGTGGGCCACCAACGGCATTCCGTCCAGGCGCTGGAGGTTCTTGCGGGGAATGCCCTTGGACCCACCTCGGGCGGGGATGACGGCCAACACGTCCACGGGATTGGACCTCCTTGGATGGTTCAACGGGCCGGGATGAGCCGGCGGGCTCGAGCCCGGATCTGGCGGGCTCTCTTGCGCCGATCGGCCCGTTCCAGGGCCAGGGCCAGGAGATGGTGGGCCAGATAGGACCGGGGAAAGGCCTCGGTCACCCGGGCGAGATACTGGGCGGCCTCCATGGGAGAGGCGACCAGGCGACGCCATCCCTCGACCAGGAGATGCTGGAGTTCCATCTCCTGCAGGAACGCCCGGGCCCGGGCGTAGTCGCTGGTGAAGCCGCTTCCGGAGGGCACATCCACCGGGACAAATACGGCCCGGACCATCTCGGTGCCGGACAGGAGCTGAAAGCCCAAGGGCTCCAGGATGTTGCGCAGCGTGCGCAGGGAGAAGGTGTAGGTGTGGGCGTTCTGGAGATAGCGCAGGAAATCGCCCTGGTAGACCACAGGGAGGTGGTAGAGCCCCGGGGTCTCCACCACCAGGAGGCCGTCCGGCGCGAGGAGGCGGCGTACCCGGCGGAATTCGGCTCGGATGTCCAAGAGGTGCTCGGCGACGTGGGAGTACAGGACGATATGAGGTCTCGGCTCGGGCTCCACATCGTGGACCGTGGCCACCCGAAGGTCCAGGCCCCAGTGTGACCGGCCGTACTCCACGTAGTCGGCCCCCAGGTCGATGCCCTGGACCTGGAAGCCCACCTCCCGAAAGGCCTGGATGACCCCGCCGGCCCCACAGCCCACCTCCAGGATCCAGGTCTGCTCCGGTGGCCGGAGGAGGAAGCGCCGGACGTAGTCCCGCAGGGCCCGGCCCCGGGCGTACTGGAGCTCCAGGGCCCTGGGGGTGGGCTGGAGCGCGCCCTCGTACAGGGGGCGGTACTCCTGGTTGTAGAACTCCTGGTACGCGGCCTGGTCCATCCGGGGGTTGGTCTGGATCAGGCCACAGGTGCGACAGATCTGGGTGGAGACCGGGAGGCCGTACCGGTCCTTCGCGGCCAACAGGGACAGCTCCTGCCCGCCACACACGGCGCAGGGCACGTGCTCCAGGGCATACTGCCCCGTGCTCAGCTTGTGGGCCACCTGGCGCGCGAAGCGTTTCTGCAGCGGCGTCAGCTCGCCGGCGGGCATCCCGTCGTCCAGGTAGCGGAAGGAGAGAAGGGTCTCCTCCTGGCGGCGCCCGTCGATACCGAAGGTGGATGGCTTTTGCGCCGACGGCAGCATGGCGATCTCTCCTGGGTGGACCGAGCCGTGGGTTCCGCCCTCCAGTGTAGAGGGTACCCCCTCGGCCCCTTGTCAAGGCAGGCTAAGAGTTGTGTAACGGACGGGTAACCCCTCTGGGCTAGGAAGTAATGCCGGGGTACTCTTCAGCGATCCCGCCTACGGGCCGATAACCATAGAGGATCGCACCCTTCGCGGCCCCGCGATCCGCCCGGACCGGACGAACCGCATCCCATCACGGGTCTCGCTCACCAACGACCGAGGGGACAAGCCATGTACAGTGCCGTTCGAGCCAACCAGCAGTATCGTCAAACCCAGGTGATGACCACGGACCCGCTCCAGTTGTTGGTCATGACCTACGACTACGCCATCGCGGGATGCCGGGAACGGAACCTGGAGAAGGTCACGGCCGCGCTCAAGGAGCTCCGTTCAGCCCTGAACCACGAGGAGGGCGGCCAGCTCGCCGCGGACCTGCTCAGCCTCTACCTCTACATGGCCGACCAGGCCCGTCGGGGGCACTTCGACCATGTGGCCACCCTGCTCCAGGAGCTGAGGAACACCTGGTCCGCGGTCCGGGAACAGGTGCTGCAGCCGGAGCCGGCCCCGGTGGAGTACGCCGCCTGAGCCCCGTGGGCGATCCGGATGCCGGGAGGACGACAGGGGAGACGCGGAACACGGAGCACGAGGAGAGGAACCATGAACAACATCTCCACGGCCTTTCGAGGAGCAGCCGGCCTGACCAACGAGTACTTCGAGGCCCTGGTCACCGCCTCCCTGGCCCCCCAGCAGGCCATCCTGGAACGGGCCCGGGAGCGCCAGGACACCCTGGAGATCCGGGTCGCGGTCTACCAGGACCTGGACGCGAAGATCGGTGCCCTCTACGACGCACTGGAACCGCTGCTGCAGGGAGAGGACTTCGTCTTCGACCAGAAGGCGGCCTCCAGCGGCGACACCGACATCCTGAGCGCAAGGGCCACCTCGGCCGCGGCCGACGCCACCTACACCATCACGGTGAACAACCTGGCCCAGGCCCATCGGGTCCGAGGGGCCCAGCAGACGAGCGCCACCGCGGCCCTGAACCTGAGCGGGACCTTCCGCCTGAACGGAGTCCAGGTGACCGTGTCCGCGACAGACTCCCTGAACGACATCCGGGACGCGATCCAGGCGGCCATGGACGCCGCGGTGGACGCGGGCACCATCACCGAGTCGGACCGGGTCACGGCCACCATCATCGACAACTACCTGGTGCTGGAGGCCAACGCCACCGGCACGGCCAACCAGATCACGGCCAGCGACGACACCGGCACGGTGCTGCAGAGCCTGGGAGTGCTGGACGGCACCGGCGCGTTCGTCAACGTGCTCCAGGCCGCCCAGGATGCCCAGTTCAACATCAACGGCATCGACATCACCCGCAGCAGCAACACCGGACTGGACGACGTCATCGACGGCGTCACCCTGGATCTGGCCGGAACCGGGACCACCACCCTCACCATCCAGGCAGACACCGGCGCGATCCAGGCCCGGGTGAACGATTTCATGGCCAAGCTGAACGACTTCCTCTCCTGGCTCACCACGAAGACCGAGGTCAAGAGCAACGGCGACGGCACCTATACCCGAGGAACATTGGCCAACGACACCCAGCTCCGAGATCTGCGCCGAAACCTGATCCAGACGCTCTTCGCCACCTGGAACAGCGCGCCGGCCGGCTCCACCTACACCCGACTGGACCAGGTGGGCCTGGAGCTGAACGAGGAGCTCCAGGTGACCCTGGACACCGGGGACCTGAACAACGCCCTGGCCGCCGACTACAACAACGTGGCCGATCTGTTCAACACGGTCATCCAGAACGTGTCGAACCTGCTGAAGCCCTACGCCGACGGCACCGAGACCCTGGTGGACAAGATGGTGGACGCGGCCAACGATGCCCTGGAGGACCAGGGCAACCGGGTCGACCGACTGGAGAGGGCCCTGGAACGCCGGGAAGAGCTGTTGCGGCTCCAGATCGCCCGACAGTTCGCGGCCATCTCGGCCTACAACGACCAGGGGCGCTACATGACCCTGACCCTCTTCGGCTTCGGCGGCGTCACCGCATGAGGTGGTGGCCCTGAACCGTCGACCTCGACAACATCGGGTGCACCGGGCCTTCCACGTGCCCGGAAGGCCAAAGCCGTGAAACCGTAGGGCCCCATGGCCCCCCTTCCAAAACCAGCGAAAAAGGCGAAAAACCCATGCAGCCCTTCAAACGTCTGCCCCGAGCCGCGTGGCCTGCGCTGCTCGGGCTCCTGGTGGCGTGGATGCTGGCCGGCTGCAACCTGGAGGCCGGGAGCGACAAGACGGTCATCCAGATCCGGATCCGCTCCAACCGGGTGGCGGCCCAGACCCGGGCCGTCAACACCTACTTCACCCCCACAGCCCACCCGACCGGCCAGAACGACGGCCATCGCCCCTCCCCGACCCCGGAGCCCACGGCCAGGGCCACGGCCACGCCGACACCCCGCGAGGGCCGTGGGGCTGCCCGGCCGCCCTCGGTCCACGAGACCCTGGCCCCGTTTCCCACGCCCACGCCGATCCCCATCCCCCTCGGTCGGCCGGAGCGGATCGTGATCCCCTCGGTAGGGATCGACACCCCCGTGGTCCCGGTGATGTCCAGTCCAAGCCGGATCGGCACCCAATGGTTCGAGGAGTGGGACACAGCCTCCTACGCGGCCGGATACCACGAAGGGAGCGCGCTGTTGGGCCAGCCGGGAAACACCGTGATCTCCGGCCACAACAACATCGAGGGCGCGGTGTTCCGCTACCTCTACAAGGTGGAGCCCGGCGACCTGGTCCACATCTACGCGAAGGGGCTCCGCTACGACTACGTGGTGGTGGACCGGTTCCTCCTGCGGGAGGCCGACGTCTCCCTGGAACAGCGGATCCAGAACGCCACCTGGATCCTGCCCACCATCGACGAACGGATCACCCTGGTGAGCTGCTGGCCCGAGGACGACAACACCTATCGGGTGATCGTGATCGCCAAGCCGGTGCGGAGTACCGAACAGGCCCAGGGCCAGGAGGCCGCCTCCCGCCATCCTGGATAAAACCCTGGCGGGGGACACCTCTCGCCGGGCATATCTCCGGGGCACGTTCCCGGGAATTCCTCGGCCCGGCTTTCCCGTCTCCCCCGACGCCGGGATGCGGGTCATGTTTCACGGTTGTGGGGCTCTGCACCCCCCTCTTTCCCTCCAGTCTGCCGACGATCCTGCACGGTTCTCCGGAAAGGACCCCCCACGCCTGGGGCCCACCAGAGTGGGCTGGGTGGGCCCCAGGCGGCTGCGCGTCCCGGAGGGAAGATCAGGTCCACGGGGGGCCAGGGTCCCCGAGAGGAGGGTCGGAGCTCCTCCCGAGGTCCTTGTCGAGATGGGGGAGACAGGAGGCGAGTACGGCCTCCCTCCCCTATGGAGGGGCTGGGGGATCTCAGCGGAGGTAGTCCAGCAGGCTTCGAGGCAACATCCGGCCCGAGGCGGCCAGGGTCATCTGGTAGGCCCGCTGCTCGGCGGTCATCTCGCTGATCGTCTCGGCCAGATTGGCGTCCACCAGGCGGCTGATCATGCTCTTCAGCTCCACAGCCCGCCTCTGGAGACGCTCCATGGAGGTGTCGATACGCTGGAGCCGGGCCCCCACGGTGCTCTGGGCGGCGGCCAGGTCCTCGTCGATCTCCTGGGTGCGTTCCAGGAAACGCTGGATCCCGGCCCGGTTGCCGTCGGCCAGGGCCTCCCGCAGGAGGTTGAGCTCGTTCAGGGCGTTGAGGATGCCTCCGTTGCGCCCCTCCACCCCGGTGATGTTGATGGGCATGGTCTGGCCGATCTCCACCATGTGCTCGATCACCTGGTTGTCGCCGTTGTAGACCACGGTATCTCCATCCCGGGTGAAGGGCTTCACGTCGATCTTCTGGCCGCTGAACACATAGTAGTCGCCCATCCGGGCGTTGGCCACGGCCAGGGCGTTCTCCAGCATCTCCCCGGCCTGGCCGGCCATTCCGGCCAGCTCGTTCGGGCTGTTGGTCTCGTTGGCTGCCCGCAGGGCCAGGTTCCGGGCGGTGATCATCAGGTCCCGGAAGCGGGCCAGGGCCTGGTCGGTGGTGCTCAGCCAGTCCCGGGTGGTGTTCAGGTTCTCCACCTGGTTCTCCACCGTGCGCAGCTCGCTGGTCAGGGCCAGGGCCCGCTCCACGTCCGCGGGATCGTCCGACGGGCGCAACAGGCGTCGGCCCGTGGCCACCTGCACCTGGAGCTGGCCCAGGCGGCTTCGTCCTCGTCCCAGCTGGTCTACGGTATGGTTGACGATCATGCGATCCGTGACGCGCATCTCTCCTTCTCCTCGTGGGCATCCCGGCCGTTCAGACGGCCGAGGAGGCCTGGGTCGGTGTCAGGGGTGTCAGGACACGGCTACACCGTCATCGACCCCGTTCTAGCGTCCCACCAGGCCCATGCGGTTGATGATGGTGTCCAACATCTCGTCCACCACGTTGATGATCCGGGCGCTGGCCTGGAAGGCCTTCTCGTAGTTCACCAGATAGGTGATCTCCTCGTCCATGGAGACGCCGGAGATGGCCTGACGTCGGTCCTCCAGGTGGTTGATGACCAGTTGGGCCTGGTCGGTGCTGGCCTGGACATGCCGGCTCTCCATGCCCAGGTCCGCGATGAGGGAACGGTAGAACGCGTTGATGGTGGTGGTGGGCGGCGTCCCGATGACCGGTCGGTTGGCCAGCTCCGCGATCTGGGAGGCGATGTCGATGTCCCCTGCGCTGTTGCCCTGGGCCGCGGTGGCCACGCTGGCGGGCGACTGGAACAACACGGGGTTGACGTCCAGGGTGCTGGCATCGTTGCCCAGGAAGAAGTCCAGATCGGTGGCCCCGTCCAGGCCGTAGCCCTGGCGATGGAGCTGGTTCACGTTGTCGGCCAGATACCCGGCCAACTGGTCCAGCCGCTCCAGGTAGCCGGTCAGGGTGGTGTCCCGCATCTCCAGCAGGGCGGCCAGCTCGCCGCTGCTCACCCGGACCTCTGTGGCCAGGGTCTCCCATTCCGGGCGGCGCTGGTCGTTGAGCACAATGGCCCGAGCGCCTCCGTCGTCCACCAGGGCGAAGTTCCCGATGCTGAGGCGGGCGATCCCGCTCTCGTCGAAGGAGACGCTGAAGTTCACCAGCTCGGAGAGCTGGAAGAGGAGCTCATCCCGGCGTTGCTCCAGGGGAAGCGCGCCGCTGCGACCTCCGGCCTGGGCATTGGCCTGGGCGATCTGGCGGTTCAGCTCCGCGATCTCCCGGGCCAGGTCGTTGATCTGGCCCACCTTGGCCGCGATCTGGGTGTCCAGGTTCGCCTGCATGTCGCCCAGGAAGCGGGCGCTCTCCCGGAGGGTGGAGGCCAGGCGGCTGCCGGCCTGGACCACGGCCATGCGCACGGGCATCTCGGCCGGGGAGACCGTCAGGTCCTGCCAGGCCTGCCAGAAGGCATCCAGGCTGGCCGCGATGCCGGTCTCGCTGGGCTCGTTCAGGATGGCCTCCACATCGCCCAGGAGGTCGCTCCGCTCCTGGTAGTAGGCGTGGATGCTCCGCTGGCGCCGGAGCTGGGCATCCACGAAGGGGGTGGTCAGCCGCTCCACCCCTGCCGCGTAGACCCCGTTGCCCAACACGGGGGGGTTGATGACCCCACTGGGGCCGCTCAGCTCGCGGAAGCTCACCCGGCGCCGCTGGTAGTCGGGGGTGTTGATGTTCGCGATGTTCTGGCCCACCACATCAATGGCCCGCTGGTTGGCCATCAACGCGCTGATGCCGATCTGCAGGGTGCGAAAGATGCCGCTCATGGGAGACCTCAAACGTCAGGGAACCTCGAACGTCAGATGTGCCGGTCGAGCTGTCCGATGGCCGGGCCGTCGGGGCCGGCCCCATGGGTGAGGTAGTGGGTGGCCGGATCCACCCGTTGGCGGGTCAAGGCCGCGGCCAGTTGGATGTTGGTCTGGATCATCTGGGCATTGACCCGCTGCACCGCGGACACCTCCTCCGCGCGGCGATGGAGCTCCTGGGTCCGGGCCGCCAGACGACGGGCGTCCGCCTCGGGAAGGCGCTCCATGAGGACCGCGAGCTCCATTCCCTCC
>JALSIX010000090.1 GCA_026989655.1 Caldilineaceae bacterium | reverse complement strand
GAGGACGGCGGCTGGCTGCTGGTGCGCTTCTCTGGCACCGAACCCCTGATCCGGATCTACACAGAGACCACCGCGCCCGAGGCCGTACAGGCCATCCTGGAGGACGGCAAACGGCTGATCGGCGCGACGGCCTGAGGGAGGGGACCCCGGAGTAGGATCCCTGCTTGGTGGGCCTCCACCTGTGTGATAAAATGAACAAACCATGGGGACAACACAGGGTGCATCCATTCCACTGGTCGATAGCCATTGCCACCTCGATCTGGAGCCCTTCCAAGTGGACCGGGATCAGGTGGTGGAACGGGCCCGGGCCCAGGGCGTGGTAGCCATCGTCAACCCGGGCATCGACCTGGAGCACTGCCGGGCCGCCATCCAACTGAGCGAAGCGTACCCAGAGGTCTACGCCGCGGTGGGGATCCACCCCAACAGCTCCGGGGATCTGGCTCCTGCCACCCTGGAGGCACTGGAGCGGTTGGCCGGACACCCCAAGGTGGTGGCCATCGGCGAGATCGGCCTGGACTACCATTGGGACCGGGTCGCGCCCCAGGTTCAGGTCCGGGCCTTCCGGGAACAGCTCGCCCTGGCAGCCTCCCTGGGCCTGCCGGTGATCGTGCACAACCGAGAGGCCCACGCGGATGTGGCCGCCGTCCTGGAAGAATGGGTGGGCAGCCCGGCCTTCCGCAACTCTCCTCTGGCCCAGCGCCCTTTCGCCGGCGTGCTTCACGCCTTCAGCGGCGACAGAGAGCTGGCCGAACAGGCCTATCGCTGGAACTTCGTGTTGGGACTCGGTGGCCCGGTGACCTTCAAAAACGCCCGGCGGCTCCAGACCCTGGTCCCTTCCCTCCGGCGAGATCGCCTGTTGGTGGAGACGGATGCACCCTATCTGGCGCCCCATCCCCACCGAGGCCGGCGCAACGAGCCCGGCCATGTGCGGCTTGTGGCCGAGAAACTGGCCCAGCTCTACGGCTGTTCCCTACACGAGATCGCCGCCCAGACCACGGCCACCGCGATCCAGTTCTTCGGGCTCCGCACGGCTGTGGACTCCATGACGACCTGACACCCATGACCCTGCCCACCCTCTCGCCCCATGCCCACCCCGTGTCCCCGCCGGTGGACACGGCCACCCGGCTGGAGCTGCGCGCGGTGCTCGAACGAGGCGAGCTCCTCCATACCCAGGACCTCCTGGCCCCGATCCAGGAAGATCTCCGGCAGGTGGAGGAGAAGATGAAGACCGTGGAAGGTTCGGTCTTCGCCCCCCTGGCAGACGCGTTTGTCGACCTCATCGGACACGGGGGCAAACGGATCCGTCCGGCCCTGGCCCTGCTGGCCGCCCACCTGCAGGGGCCCATGGCCTCCTCGCACCGCCGCCGGCTGATCGCCCTGGCGGCGGCGGTGGAGATGCTCCACACATCCACTCTGGTCCACGACGACGTGATCGATGGGGCCCTGTTGCGCCGGGGCGCGCCCACCTTGAACGCCCGCTGGAGCCAGGGAGCCACGGTGTTGGCCGGGAACTACATGTTCGCCCGAGCGGCCCATTTCGCCGCGGAGACGGGCCACATGCGGGTCATCCACATCTTCAGCGACACCCTCCAGGTCATCGTGGAGGGCGAGCTCCGCCAGCTCTCCGACCGAAACGACTACTACCAGCAAAAGGAGAGCTACTACCGCCGCATCTACGCCAAGACCGCCAGCCTCTTCCAGGTGGCCACAGAGGCTGCGGCCGTGCTGGTCGAGTTCCCCGAGGAGCGGATCCAACGGCTGCGGGACTACGGCTATCACCTGGGCATGGCCTTCCAGATCGTGGATGACATCCTGGACTTCACCGGCGACGAGAGCTCCCTGGGCAAACCCGCGGGCAGCGACCTGCGCCAGGGCACCCTGACCCTGCCCTTCTTCTACTACCTCCATCGCCATCCGCAGCCCCAGAGCTTGGTGGACCGGCTGATCCAGGCCCGACAGGCCGCGGCCGAGGGCCACCCCGAGACCCTGGACCGGGCCGTGGCCCAACTGGTGGCCGCCATTCGCCAGAGTCCGGCCGTGGAGGACGCCCGCCAGGAAGCCCTCCACTTCCTGGAACAGGCCGCAGCCACTCTGCAGCCCTTTCCCGACAGCCCCTATCGCCAGGCCCTGCTCAACCTCTGCGCGTTCGTGCTCCAGCGCCGGAGCTGAGCTCCGGCCCCCGGACTCGCCCAAGAACGGCCCCAGCCATGTCCTCCCCAGCGCCCGATCTGGCCATCCTCATCGTCTCCTGGAACGTGTGGGACGATCTCCGGGCCTGTCTCCATGCCATCCAGAAACAGAGCCACCCCGACCCCCACCATCCCCAGATGCGCCGTTTCGGCCCCAGCCACCAGGCCCGTCTCCAGGTCCTGGTGGTGGACAACGCCAGCCAGGATGCCACCCGCGATCTCCTCCCGGCCCGGTTCCCATGGGCCCATGTCCTGTGGCTGGAGACGAACCAGGGGTTTGCCCGAGCCAACAACCAAGGCCTGGTCGCGCTGGGTTTCCCCCCGGCTCCCAGCAGGGAGCTGGAGCCTGGAAAGGACCCGGAACGGCTCCCCCACGGGGTGCTCTTCCTGAACCCAGATACCGAGATGCTTCCCGGCAGCCTGTGGACCCTCTACCACCGTCTCCTCCAGGATCCCTCGGTGGGGGCCATAGGGCCACAGCTCCGCTACGGGGATGGAAGCCTGCAGGAGAGCCGGCGGCGCTTCCCCACCCCGTGGACCGGTTTCTTCGAGAGCACCTGGCTCGGTCGGCTGTGGGCGAGCAACCCCTGGGCCCGGCGCTACCATCTGGCGGATTGGCCGGCCTCGGTGCGCCAGGATGTGGACTGGCTGGTGGGCGCTGTGCTGATGGTCCGGCGGGAGGCCCTGCTCCGGGTAGGGGGGTTCGACCCGGGGTTCTTCATGTACGCGGAGGAGATGGACCTCTGTCGGCGACTCCGCCAACAGGGCTATCGCGTGGTCTACGAGCCCGAGGCCCTGGTGATCCACCACGAGGCCCGCAGCAGCGACCAGGTCCGCGGTTGGCGCCACCTGGCCTTCAATCGGAGCAAGGTCTACTACTACCACAAGTGGTTCGGCCCCGGCTGGGCAGAGGCCCTGCGGCGATATCTCCTGCTGGAGTTCCGCGTCCAACTGGCCCTGGAAAGCCTCAAGGCCGCGGTGGGCCATCGACGGGCCCTGCGCCGGGCCCGCATCCAGGCCTATCGCCGGGTACTGGCCCATGGCCTGCGGGCCGAGACGCCGGAGAGCGAAGGGCCTCCACGGCCCGCTCAGAGCCAGCCCGCCAGCTCCAGGAAGTAACGGAGGGCCGCCAACAGGAGAACCGAGCCCAGAAGCCGGCGCAGGAACGGGCCCGAAAGCCGCCGAGCCCCCAGGCGGCTGCCCAACAGGGCGCCGACCACCCCCACGGGCAGCAGGGACCATCCCCACACGCCGAAGAGGAAATTGCCCCCAAGCCAGCGCCCGGCCAGGCCGCTCAGGGAGTTGATCACGATGAAGGCCGCGGCGGACGCGGCGGCCTGCTGGGCCGTCCCCCAGCCCGTGAGGACGATGAGAGGGGAGAGGAAGATCCCGCCCCCCAGCCCCAGGATCCCCGAGAGGAGACCGATGACCAGCCCGCTGGCCGCCAACCCGGCCAGGGGTGCATCCGCCCGGCTGCCCAGACCCGGTGCGGTGCCCCAGGAAAGGAGAAGACGGAGGCCCACGTAGCCCAGCGCCAGGTGGAGGAGGGTCCGGTAGATGGGTTCCTCCACCTGGAGATAGCCGCCCAGGAAGGCTCCGGGGACCGAGGTGACCAGGAAGGGGAGGAGCAGGCCCCAGGAGAGATGGCCGGCTCGCCAGTAGGCCAGAAAGGCGATGGAGGCCACCAACACGTTGAGGAGCAACGCGGTGGTGGAGATGAAGGCCGGCGGGAGGGCGAAGAGGCTCATCGCGGCCAGGTACCCCGACGCGCCGCCGAAACCCACACTGGAGTAGAGAAAGGCGACCAGGAAGACCGCCACCACCAGGGACCAGGGTGGCAGGGAGTCCACGGGAGGCATGGGTCCGCTCACCGTGCCTGGGAGGGGGGGGCCGCACGCCGGGGCATCTGCCCCGCCCCCTGGGGGCGCCGGAACAGCCCCTGCGGGCCCGGGTCCCGATTCCCTGCCGGCGCCCCCAGGGGTACCGGCGACGGAGTCGCCGGGCGTGCGGCCCCTCCCGGCCGGCCCCGCTCCAGATGACGGGCCAGCCACAGCGCGAGGAAGGCCACCGAAGTGGCCACCACCACCCCTGCGTTGGCCCCGGCGTAGTCCCGCATCTGCACCGCGTCGTAGATGGCCATGGGCAGGGTCTGGGTGCGGCCGGGGATGTTGCCGGCCACCATCAAGGAGGCCCCGAACTCGCCGAAGGCCCGGGCCGTGCCCAGGATCAGGCCCGTGATCACCCCTCGACGGGCCAAAGGCAGGGTGACATAGCGGAGCACCTGGACCTCCGAGGCGCCGTCCACCCGGGCCGCGGCCTCCGTCTCCGGGTTCACATCCGCCAGCGCGGCCCGGGCGGCCTGGACCATCAGGGGCAGGCCCACCACCGCGGCCGCGATGGCCGCGGCCGGCCAGGTGAAGAGGACATCCAGATGGAGCCAGCGCACCAGAGGATTGCGCCATCCCAGCCCCAGGAGGAGAAAGTAGCCCACCACGCTGGGCGGCAACACCAGGGGCAGGGTGATCAGGGTCTCCACCAGGAGCTTGCCCCGAAAGGGGACCCGCTGCAGCCACAGGGCCAGGGTCAGGCCCACCCCACCCACCAGCACGGCAGCCACCGCCGTCACCTGAAGGGAGATGCGCAGGGCCTCCACCATCAGCGCGCGCCTCCAGGGGGTTCGAATCCGTAGCGGGCCAGGATGGCCTGTCCCTCCGGCCCGGCCACGAAGGCCACAAAGGACCGGGCCGCCTCCTCGACCGAACTCCCCCGGACCACCGCCATCTCCTGATCCAGGGGGCTGTGCAGCTCCTGGGGCACCGGGACCCACCGTCCCCCGCTCTCCAGGGCCAGGGAGAGGGCCACCAGGGCCACGTCCACATTCCCGGTCTCGGCCAGCTGGAGGGTGGCCCGCACGTTCTCGCCGAAGACCAGACGGGGTTGCAGCGTTGGCCAGAGACCAGCGGCCTGCAGGGCCTCCTGGGCGGCCATCCCGTAGGGTGCATGGCCGGGATTGGCCAGGGCGATGCGACGGATCTCCGGTCGGGCCAGCTCCTCCAGGGCCTGGACCCGCAGTGGGCTGTCCTCCCGGGTCCAGATGACCAGGCGGCCCCGCGCGTAGACCTGTCGAGTCTCCTCCAGAACACGCCCCAGGTCCGCCAGTTCCTGGACATAGCCACGATTGGCCGAAGCGTACACGTCCACCGGGGCCCCTTCGGCGATCTGTTGGGCCAGCTTGCCACTGGAGCCAAAGTTGAACTGGGGAGCCACCCCGGTGGCGGCCTGGAACTCCTGACCGATGGCCGTGAACGCGGGGATCAGGTCCGAAGCAGCCGAGACCAGCAGGACGGTGGCTTCATCCGAGGAGGCGGAGGAGATGCCCGGAAGGGTGCACCCGGCCAGCAGGACCCAGACGAGGGAGAGGTACAGAAGGGCCGATCCCGGACGGAGCAACCGGGTTCCGGTCATCCTTGGTTCTCCCAGGCCCCATCCGAGGTTCCCGAGGGCACCGGGATGTAGTATGCGGGGCCCACACAGCCCCGGCAGAGGACCCGGCCGTCCACCTGGATCTCCCGCTCGTTGATGATCTCCTCGCCGCAGCGATCGCAGTTCACCCGCACCCCAGGACGGCTGACAATGGTCTCCACCGGCGTGGCCAATCTCACCGGCTCCACCACCAGGAGCTCCTCGTCCGGCATCCGCTGGTAGCCCTGGAGCTGGGCGAAGTAGCGGCGGGTCTCCTCCGGAGCGTACTTCCAGGCCCGCTCCCGGACATCGGGGCGGGGCGCCACCCGCACGGCCCGTCCGCTCTTCACATCCACGAACGTTGCGGCGATCTTGCCGTAGTCCTCCAAGCGGAGGGTCCGGTGGCCCATGGAGCACCCGGTGGCTGCCTCGATGCCGTCCGCGAAGCAGCCGTCGGTCTCCACCAGGATCAACAGGCGTTTGTCCCGGCGAGGGATCTCCAGGCGGAGGGCCGCGGCCCCGGCCAAGCCGATGCGAGCGCCCAGGACCTGGCGAGGACAGAGGTGACGATGGCGCTCGGCCGAGCGCTCCAGGATGGCCTGCAGCTCCGACATGGCCTGTGCTCCTTTCCAATTCCGTCTTCGGGCCGGCCGCTCCAGGGGCCCAGGATCCCGAGACATCGGGAGGCGACCCTGTTTCCAAGACCGCCCTGCCGCCAGCCTCCGCTCGCATGGCTGGCGAACCCGGCCCAGGATCCCTAGCATGGAGCCGTAGGATCCAGGGCTCGGAGCATCCAAGAGTTCTGCTGGAATTATACCCACAAGGCCCAGACAGGTCGAATTGGGAGGGGTTCTTCGGCAGAGCAGCCCCCAGATGCGTGCCGATCGGGCGGGTGCGAGCGCCCGCAGCCCGGGAACCAACGATCGACCAACAGCCCCAGAGGCCTTTGCGTTCCGGGATGTGCTATAATGCGGACGTGCGCTCCACGCGCCACCACACCCTTCATCGGCGTATACCCATCGCATACACCACCCACGGGGATCCCGGCCACACCGGATCCCCCAGGAACCACCGAAAGGAGAGAGCCATGCCAGCACGAACGGCCGAAGCGATCTGGGAAGGGACCCTGAAGGAAGGCCACGGCACCATGAAGCTGGGCAGTGGCCTGTGTGAAGGTCCCTACACCTATGCCTCTCGTTTCGAGAGCGGCGAGGGGACCAATCCCGAGGAGCTGATCGGCGCGGCCCACGCAGGCTGCTTCTCCATGTTCCTGGCCGCTCTCCTGAGCAACAACGGCTACACGCCCACCCGCATCCAGACCCAGGCCACTGTCCATCTGGGCGCGGGCCCCACCATCCACAAGATCGAGCTGAACTGCCAGGCAGAGGTGCCCGGGATCGAGGAGGCCCAGTTCCAGGAATTCGCCCAACAGGCCAAGGCCAACTGCCCTGTGTCCAAGGCCCTGGCCGGGGTGGAGGAGATCCTGTTGGAGGCCCGGCTGGCGTAGTAGCGAAGCCCACCGGGACCAGGGCAGGGAGCTCTTCTCCGAGACCCGTCCCAGAAGCCCGTGGGCCCGGTCTCCCCCGGGCTCACGGGTTTCCCCATGGGCCTCCAGGAAAGCCCTCTCGCTCCTCCTGTAGGCCTCGCCCTCCACCCCCAGGTGGCCATCGCCTGGGCCTGGATCGTTCTTCTTTCCAGCCCCGGCCCCGCTCCATGGCAGTCCCGCTCCATGGCAAAGGTCCGATCGGCACAGGCCATGCCCAGGCCGCTCGGTCCAGCGGCCCCGGGCACTGTGTCCAGCGCTCCTGGGCCCCAGGTGCAGAGCCCCACAGAGGCACCGACGACGAGGAACGAGGTCCGGCTCCGGTCCACGAAACAGGGGCAGATCGGTACAACGAGGGAGGACAGGAAGCCGGTAGGCCTGCTACACTGGAGGTTGCTACCTGCAGGTCAAGCCGCTTTCCAAACCGCTTCCTTCACGGCCCAGAGACCATGTTCGACTCTATGCCGGATCTCCTGTTGTCCCTCCATTCCTTTCGTAGTACCCTGGATGAGGCATCGCGCCGTCTGCAGTATATCGGTGTAGGAAGAGACGAACCCACAGCCATGTCTGCCATTCCAGAGCAGGAACCTTTGCCAGGTGGGCTGGAGCCTCAGGTCCGCTCCCCTCTGAGACGGGTGCTGGAGCTGTTGGAGGCCGACACCCCCCTGGACACCCTGGACACCTCCATCCTTCCCGGGCTCCTGGAGATCGCCGAGGGACTGCTCTCCCCTGCGGACACGGATCGGCTGCTGGACAAGATCCTCCATCGCCTGGGGGAACTGGTGCCCTACTCCTCGGCTGCCATCCACGTGATCCAGGGAAACACCCTCCATCTTCGTTCTGGCGCCGGGCTCGCGGCGGCCTCTGTGGGCCAACGCCATACCTACCGTCCCCAGGAGTTCATCTGGCAGTACATCGAGCGGACCGGAAAGCCCTACGTAACCCCGGACTGCACCGGAGAGGAGTGGTACCCCCTTCCAGGCTTCGAACACACCCGCTCCTTCATGGCCATCCCCCTGCGGATCCAGGGCCAGACCCGAGCCGTCCTCACGGTGGACCATCGGGAACCCAACCACTTCGGCTCCCAAGAGGTGGAGGTGGCCAGCCTGTTCGCCAGCTACGCAGCGGTCGCCCTCCACCACGAAGAGCTGGCCGCCCAGGAGCGGAACAGCCGCAAGCTGCTGGAGATCCAGCTGGACTTCTCCTATGCCCTCATCCAGGCAGCCAGCGGCAGGGCGGTGGCCGAGGTGCTCCTGGACACCGCGACCAAGGTCATCCCCTTCGACGCGGGCTCGGTCATGTTCCTCCACCCCACCCTGCCCGGCATGGGCCGGGTGATGGCCACCCGGGGCTACGTGGACCCCCACGCGGCCGAGCTTCGCACCATCAACCAGGATGCCTACCCCTTGCTGCGCAAGCTGCGGGAAGAGCTGATCCCCATCTACATCCCCGATGTCCGGGACGACGAACGTTGGCAGCCGGGCCACCGCCCCGATCCGAACGAAGTCCGCTCGGTGCTCCTGATCCCCCTGGTGGACACCAGCAAGGTCCAGCAGATGGGGATCCTGACCCTGAAGAGCTACCATCCCCACGCCTTCTCCCAGGAGAGCATCGAGGCGGTCGCGCTCCTCTGCAACCAGGCCGCCCAGGTGGTCCACAACCTCTATCTCTTCGAGGAGACCCAACGCCGGCTCAACGAGACCGCCCTCCTGGCCGAGATCAGCCAGCGGCTGAACCGCACCTTCGAGCTGGACGAGCTCCTCCAGTTCGTGTTGGGCAAGACCCTGGAGATCCTGGAGATGGAAGGACCTGCCCCCAGCCCTCTGGGGGGCGCCATCATCCTGCGCCAACGCCCCAGCGACCAGATGACCATCGCCATCTCCCAGGGGATCCCCGGGGACGCGGTGGAGCGGTTCAACAGCCGTCCCTACTACGCGCACGAGGGCACCTTCCAACGCTCGGTGCTCCGGGGCGAATGGGTGGAGCTCCACACCCCGGAAGAGGTGCTGAGCACCTACGCCGGCCCCGCCGAGGATCTGACCCACCTGCCCCAGCTCCTGAACATCCCGCTCAAGGCTGGCGACGAGGTCATCGGGGTCCTGACCGCCAACCGGGTGATCCACGACGTGAGCACCCGCCGGATCCTGGGAGCCATGGCCGATCTGGCCGGCGCGGCCATCCACAAGGCCCAGCTCCTGGCCCAGGCCCGCCGCCAGGCCTTGGAGCTGATCGCGGCCCACGAGACGTTGCACGAGATGGGACAGCGACGGGAGGAGTTCATCCACAGCCTGACCCACGACCTGCGCACCACCCTCACCTTCATCCAGGGCTATGCCGACCTGATGCTGGACCGGGCCCTGGGCGAGATCACCCCGGAACAGAAGGAGGCCCTGGAGGTGATGCAGGAACGGGTGGAGACCATGGTGCGACTGATCAACGACATGCTGGAACAGCCGGCTCAGGAGCTCCGCCCCCTGGTCCAGGAGGAGGTCCCCCTGGACGATCTGGCCCGAAAGGCTGTCCGCAGCGCGCAGATGGCCGCCCGAAAGGCCGGGCTGGAGCTGGCCCTGGAGATCCAGGGGGGGCCCTTCGTGGTGTGCGGCGATCCAGATCGGCTCACCCGGGTCTTCGACAACCTCCTGAACAACGCCATCAAGTACAGCCCCGACGGCGGCGTCATCCGTATCCATCTCTGGCGGGAAGGCAGCCAGGTCAACGTCTCCATCAGCGACCCAGGGATCGGGATCCCCGCCCAGGAGCTCGAGCGGATCTGGCAGCGGTACTACCGGAGCAAGGACACGCTGAGCGAGTTCCAGGGAACAGGCCTGGGCCTGACCAATGTGCGCCACATCGTGGAGGCCCACGGCGGCCGCATCTGGGTGGAAAGCCAGCCCAATCAGGGCACCACCTTCACCCTCCAACTTCCCCTGAAATGAGAGGATCCCCCTGGGCCCTGGTGGGGCTCCCCCCGGCCTCCCGGGCCTGAGAGACCGGGACCGCGCTCAGATAGGCCAGCCGCCGGCTCCACCACACAGTCTGGCCCAGAAGCTGCTGCTCCACCAGCTCGCGGATGCGACGGACCTCCGACTCGGTCAGGAACTCCGCCAGCCGTTGGCCATACGACGGACGCTCCCGGGTCCCCGCGCCGAACCAGCGCGCCAACACCGATGGAGTCACCTGCAGCTCCACCCGCTCCTCCTCCGTCTCCACCCGGGTCAGCCACTCCTGGCCAAAGACAGCCACCAGGGCTCGCTCCAGATCCCGCTCATCCCAGTTGACCAGGGGGTCGTCTTCCTGGCGGTAGATGGCCTCCTCGGCCTGCTTGTACCGCTCCTGCAGCGCTGGATCCAGCGCCTCCAATGTCAGCAAGGCGTAGATGCGCTGGGTGTGTCGGGGGATCCCCTCGGCCAGGGCCAGCCATGCCTGGGCGGCCATGTGCCGGCGCACCTGGGCCAATGCCTGGATCTTGTCCCGGATGGCCAGGAGCGCGTTCCGGCCCACCACCGCGTCGAACCGAAGGCCGGGCTCATGGGCCAGGAGGGCGTCCAGATCCGTCACATCCCCCTGGAGTATCTGGGGGCGTTCCAGGGGGGGAAGGGCCTGGGCCTGTTCCACCAGCCCCCGATAGTCCTGGGCATTTCGGGCCAGCGCGTACACCCCGCCCTCGGGAACACGGCGCAGGGCCTCCCAGGTGAGCAGCCCACTGCCCGCGTTCAGGTCCAACACCAGGCCATGCCGGGCCAGAGGGCCGGTGTGGAAGAGCCGCTCCCGCACTCGGTCCAGCCGCTCTCCCATGCCCGAGAGGGTGCGCTGGATCCACCGTTCCCGGGCCAGATCCCTGGGAGAGGTGGAGAGGATGGGCACCGGCCCCTCGCCCCATTCCACCATCGCGGCCAGTTGGGCCTCGCGTCGGCGAGCCACCTGGGCCCGGATATGGGCCTCGTATCCCTGCTCGGTGGGCTGGTAGAAGACCTTTCCCTGGAGCCCTTCCGGCAGATACTGCTGGGCCACCCAGTGCTCCCGATAGGCGTGGGGATAGAGATAGCCCTGGCCATGGCCGAAGCCCTCCCGGTCTCGGCTGGCATCCCGTAGGTGGAGGGGCACCTCCCCTTCGGGCTCGTGCTGCACGGCATCCAGGGCGTCGAAGAAGCCCATGACGGAGTTGGACTTGGGCGCGGTGGCCAGGTAGATGGCCGCATGGGCCAGGGGGAACTGGCCCTCGGGCAGGCCGATGCGGTCGAAGGCCTGGGCACAGGCGTTCACCACCACCACGGCCTGGGGATCGGCCATGCCCACGTCCTCGCCGGCGAAGATCAGCATACGCCGAAAGATGTAGCGGGGGTCCTCGCCTGCGTAGACCATCTTGGCCAGCCAGTAGAGCGCGGCATCCGGATCGCTGCCCCGAAGGCTCTTGATGAACGCGCTGATGGTGTCGAAGTGGTAGTCCCCTTCCTTGTCGTACAGGACGGCCCGACGCTGGATGGACTCCTCCGCGATGGCCAGGGTGATGTGGATCCGAGGAGGCTGGCCGGTGGGCGCGGTGGTCTCCACGGCCAGCTCCAGGGCATTGAGCAGGGCCCGGGCGTCCCCGTTGGCCACGTCCACCAGGTGATCCAGGGCCTCTGGCTCCATCTCCACCTTCAGCCGGCCGTAGCCCCGCTCCGGATCGGTGAGTGCCCGCCGGGCGATCTCCCGAAGATGGTGGGGCTCCAAGGGCTTGAGCTGGAAGATCCGGCTGCGGCTCACCAGGGCCTTGTTCACCTCGAAGTAGGGATTCTCGGTGGTGGCCCCGATGAAGATCACCGTGCCGTTCTCCACCCAGGGGAGAAGGGCATCCTGTTGGGCCTTGTTGAAGCGGTGCACCTCGTCCACGAAGAGGATGGTACGCTGGTTGTGAAGGGCCAGGCGCTCCTGGGCTTCCTCCACCGCGGCCCGGATCTCCTTCACCCCGGACAACACCGCGTTGAGGGCGATGAAATGGGCCGAGGTGGTGTTCGCGATCACCCGAGCCAGGGTGGTCTTGCCGGTGCCCGGAGGACCGTAGAAGATGAGGCTACTGAGCTGATCGGCCTGGATGGCCCGACGCAACAGACGCCCCGGCCCCACGATGGCCTCCTGGCCCACGAACTCGTCCAGAGTTCGTGGGCGCATCCGGGCCGCCAGGGGCGCCCCCTGTTCCAGCCGTTCCAGGCGTGCCTGCTCGAAGAGGTCCATGGTCATCCGTCGAAGTCCAGATCGACCACCACGGGCCGGTGGTCCGAGGCCTCCTGGCCCGGGGGCTCCGGCCAGACCTGGGCCGACACCACCGCGTCGGCCAGGGGGGCGCTGGTCCACACGTAGTCGATCCGGGTGGGGAGGGCGGTGGCCACCAGGGTGCTCTGTGGTGGACACCCGGCCCGGCGCATGGCGTCCACGTAGCCGGCCTTTTCCACCGCGGGAACCAGTTGCAGGGTCCCGTCCTGGGCAAACAGCCGGGAGGCCCAGGGCAGCTCGGACAACAGGTGGTCCAGGGCCCCGGGATCCTGGGCGAAGTCCCAGGGGCTCAGGGCGTTGAAATCGCCCAGGAGCAGGTGGGGGCGACGCCGGTCTCGGCTGGTCCACGACCGGAGGGCGCGGAACTGCTGCAGGCGAGCCTCCTCGGCCGTGTGGTCCAGATGGGTGACGTAGACCGTGAAGGGGGTCCCGGACGGCAGGGAGACCCAGACCTCCAAGAGGCCTCGCTGTTCCTTGCCCGGGATAGGGGTCAGGTGGTGGGCCGCGCTGGCCAGCACAGGCCAACGGCTCAACAGGGCGTTCCCGTAGCTGCGGGCCGGGAGCTGTTGGGTGGCCGGCCAGCGGAGACAGGGGCCAAAGGCCATGTGCAGGCCCAGCTCCCGGGCCAGCCACTCCAACAGAGGTGCCCGGCCCGTCCCAGATGCCTCTGGCCAGGTCGGGTGGAAGACCTCGTTGAGGGCCACCAGATCCGGACGGATCTCCGCCAGAACCTGGGCCACCCGCTCCCCATTGGGCTCCCCCGCCGCGGTTCGCCAGCCATGGACGTTGTAGGTGACTACCCGCATGGCACCGTTCCATCCTCCCGGGAGCATTTTACCGGGGCCGAAGACCTTCTGTCAACGCCGTTCTACACGAAGCATCCTCTCCACGCGAAACAAAGGGATGCAAACTATCCCGGATTATCCCGAGGTTATCCTGTGTTGGGGATAACCGCATCGATTGTCGATGGGTTGGGGATAACTCCGGTGATAACCCCGCGCACAAGTGGATAAATAAGTGGGCCCACAAAGTGTGGACGACCTATGCCCGGCAATGCCCATTCTCCCCACCCCCACTCCTTGCCAGTTCCCCAATCCCACATCTTGTCGAGAACGCCTGTTCGGCGGATCCGACATCCCCACCGCTCCCGGGATGTCCTGCCAGATATCCCCATAGCGCAGGAGCCCCCCAAACCAGACATGGTTCCAAGATCCTACGACATACGGCCCAATCCACGCACACAGCCCCTAGATCTAGGGGAAACGGAGTCGACTGCAGGCCGCTCCCAAGCGGTTCTCCCAACTATCCCCACCACGACGACTACGATGATCTTGATCTCTCCAAAAGAGAATGACCTGAGGGAAAAAACTGACCGCGTGCCGATCTCATCGAAGGTGATCGACCAATAGAGGCAACGGATCGGAGTATCCGCCCCAGCCATCGCCCCGAAAGAACGGAGTCACCCGGATACCCAGGTGAAGATGGGGCGAACCATCCTCCAAGGGGGCACCGCTGTAGCCCAGGAGATCGTGCCGAGCCACCTGTTGGCCACATTCCACCACGAACCCCTCCAGGTGTGCGTAGAGGGATTCCCCCCAACGGTGTTCCAGACGGATGTATCGTCCCCATCCCGAGGGATCGTGGCCGATCGCGATCACACGGCCCCGATCCACGGCCAACACGGGGCTGCCGACCTCCAAGGCGATGTCCAGGCCGTTGTGGCCCTGGAGGGGCACGCCGCCCACCTGGTAGCGCAGGTAGTATCCCGGATTCTCTCCCCAGCGCTGCAGCAGGCGTGGTTCGCCCCGTACGGGCCAGCTCAGCAGGATACGGGGCTCTGAAAAGGACGGCAGGCTTTCCGCCATGGTGGACACTCCTCTGGGTGTCACGGAGCGGGGAGCAGCTCGAGCCTGTCCCCCTCCACCGGTTCCGCGTGGAAGGGCATGGGCAGATACTCCATATCACGATGGCGTCGGATCAGGTCGTCGTAGTGGCGGCTGAGGGGATTCCCCGACTGGCCTGTGGTGGTCACGAACAGGCTGCGGTCGAGATCTGCCAGGTCCACGATCTGGCGATAGCTGGGCACATGGAACTGATCGTAGCGTTGGTGGATCCGCACCGGAGCCACGTTGACCGTGTAGGTGTCGCCGCCGTTCTCGATGCTGCGATGGAAGATCCGGCGGAGAAGGGGAACCTGGCTGAAGGGCCGGTGCGGATATTGGGTGCGGTGGACAGCCCCCCAACGCCACCGGGACATCTCCGGGCCGAACCGGTCGCTGAGCTCGTCCAGGGCCGCGTCCAGGGCGTTCTGCGCGGTCTCGACACAGGATTCCCGGACAGGGGTCAGGACATCGTCGCACCAGCCTCCGTAGCGATCGGGCTGGGAGAGGACCTGGTGCAGGAAGAGGGGGTGGGCCCGGCGGGCCATCTCCTGGTAGAGATCCCCTCGGAGCTCGTCCTGGAACATGGCCATGCCCAGGTGGATGAACCAGGCCTCGTAGATGGTGGTGGCCACGCTCTCCCGAGAGGCAACACCGTCCCAGCTGCGCAGAAGAGAGAGGGCCTGCTCCTGGCGTTCATCCCGGGGGGGCACCTGGAGCAGCCAGGGCAGGAGTTCGGCCGTCTGGCCGCTCTGTTGGTCGGCCTGGATGCGGATCATATCCTCCAGGGTCAGGCCTGTTCCGTCGACACGGCCCTCTTCGATGAGTTCCACGATGCGTTGGGCTCGGTAGGGCGGTGCCCAATCGGTGGAGAGGAGGTAGGGGTAGCGATCGTCCACCACCCGGTTGTTCGCGGTCACCACGTAGCCCTTTGGAGGATTGAAGGCCTGGGGCAGTTCGTCGAAGGGGATGA
>JALSIX010000089.1 GCA_026989655.1 Caldilineaceae bacterium | reverse complement strand
TATGCCCCCCGCCCGCCCGCTCCTCAAAACGCGCTTGACATCCATCCCGACCCATGGTAGATTGGGATCAACCTGTACGTACAGGTACCATCCCCCCGGTAGCGCCCCATCCATCCCCGTCGGCAAGCCCTTCCGGCCGAGGTGAACCTTGGAGATCCAGATCTCCCGCGAGAGCACCATCCCGCTCCACCTGCAGTTGCTGAACCAACTGCGCCATCGGATCCTGTCCGGACACTGGCCCCCGGGGAGTCGTCTGCCCTCAGAGACCATGTTGCAACGCCGACTGGGCATCAGCCGGAGCACCGTGCGCCAGGCCCTCCACCGGGCCGAGAGCGAGGGATTGATCGAACGGGTCCCCGGGAAGGGCACGTTCGTGGCCCGGCAGCCGGGAGGGCCGCCCAACAGCCGTCTGATCGGCTACATCACCTTCGACTTCCTCAGCGATTTCCAGCGACAGTTGCTGCGGGGCGCCGAAGATCGAGCCCGCTCCCGGGGGTACCGGATCCTCTTCTGCAACTCGAACCGAGACGTGGCCGAGGAGGATCGGCTGTTGGAACAGCTCCTGGCCGATCAGGTGAGGGGGATCCTCATCTGGCCGGCCCTGGACAACAGGCCCTCCCGGCGGCTGTTCCATCTGGCCCAACAGTGCCGCGTCCCGCTGGTGCTGATGGACCGCACCCTGCCCGGCCTTCGGTGCGACCACGTGAGCAGCGACAACTACGGCGGTGCCTACGCGGCCGTGTCCCATCTGATCGAGCTGGGGCATCGGCGGATCGCCTTCCTGAGCCGTCCCATCCTCCAACTGGAGCCTGTGGCGGAACGCCTGCGGGGCTACCGGGCCGCGCTCCAGGAGGCCGGCCTCTCGCCCTTGGAGCCCTGGCTGTTGGGGGCCCCGGGCCGCGAGATGGACGTCGGCTATGCCCTCCACACCTACCACGCAGCCTCCAGCCAGGAGATCCAGGAACTGATGCGCCGCCTGGACCGGCCGGACCGGCCCACGGCCATCTTCGCCATGAACGACCTGATGGCCACCCAGGCCCTCAAGGCCGCGGCCCTGGTGGGGCTCCAGGTGCCGGAGGACCTTTCCCTGGTGGGCTTCGACGACATGGACATCGCCCGCCACCTGGAGGTGCCCTTGACCACCGTGGCCCAGGACACCTTCGCGCTGGGCCAGCGGGCCGCGGAGTTCCTGGTGGAGCGGCTCGAGGGCTACCCCGGCCCCCCTCGGCGAGAGGTCCTGCCCACCCAACTGCGGATTCGGGCCTCCACCGGGCCGGCCAGGGCCGTGGAGCGGACCCGCGCGCCCGGGCCCCTTGTGGAAAAGGCCCAATGTACCCCATGTCAGGGGTTCACGAATTCGTAGCGGAATCGGCCTCCTCAGATGCCGACTCCAGAGGGGCGATGCCGCATCGGAGGATGCCCACTCCTCCGATTGGCTAAGATCGTGAATTACTGAACGTACTTGACATAACGCAGATAGCCGGACTTTGAGACCGTTCGCCGATGGGATATACTGGGATGGGATGTGCCATGTGGGCGGGCCGGACGGAGGCAAGTCGGCCCCCCGAGTCCTCAACCGAGAGCATCCTTCCCGGTGCGGGTCTATGCCCCTGGGCACCGGAGCCCCCCGCACTCTTCCCGGGCGAGATATCCGTCGACGCTGACCGACCTTTCACGGCTCGCCGGAGAGCCTCTTTCCTTTCGGTCCCCCTGGGCCTCAGCACAGGGCCCTTGAGCCCATGGCTCCCGTGTAGGGTGGGGGTGTCCTGCTCCCACAGCGATGCTGGAATGACGAAAGGAGGTGGCGATCCCAGACGGCCCACCACACACCCCTTGCACCCGCGGCGGGTCCCATCACCCGTCCACCGGCTTTCCCTCGGCGATCTGGGGCTTCCCCCGTCCAGCGCTGAGTCGGTTGTCCGCCCTTTCATTGCACAGAGGAGGCAGATCCGATGCGACGCGCACGTACCTTCAGCCTGCTTGCGGTGCTCATGGTCGTGGCCCTGGTGCTGGCGGCCTGCCCGGCCCAACAGCCGGCGGCCCCGGGAGCACCGGCCGAGGAAGCCGCCGCGCCGGCCCAGGAGGCCGCGGCGCCGGCCGAGATGGAAGACTACATGGCGGCCTCCCGGGAGGATACCCTGATCTTCGACATCGACGGGGGCCGGGTCACCGATCCGGAGAACTGGAACCCCTACGTGCCGGGGCGGCGCCTGGACCAGGGGTACCACCAGGCCATCCTGGAGCCCCTCTTCATCCTCAACTACCAGACCGGTGAGTTCATCCCCTGGCTGGGCGAGAGCATGGAGCCCAACGAGACCCTGGACGTCTGGACCCTGAAGATCCGGGAGGGCGTCCGCTGGTCCGACGGCGAGGCCTTCAACGCGGACGATGTGGTCTTCACCGTCAACATGCTGAAGGCCAACGCGCCCGAGCTGGCCGGCTCCTCCGAGATGGACCGCTGGGTGGAGAGCGTGGAGAAGGTGGACGACCTGACCGTGGTCTTCCGCCTGAAGGAGCCCAACCCCCGCTTCCTACTGGACCACTTCGGCGTGAAGATCTGGGGCAGCATCAACATCGTGCCCGAGCACATCTGGAAGGACGTGGATCCCCTGACCTTCAAGTTCTACGACCCGGAGAAGGGTTGGCCCGTGGGCACCGGCCCCTACAAGCTGGCCAGCGTCAGCCCCACGGAGTTCATCTACGTCCGGGACGACAACTGGTGGGGCGCCCAGGTGGGCTTCCAGGACCTTCCCGAGCCCAAGAAGCTGATCTGGACCTGGGCCGGGCCGGAGGAGACCCGGGCCGCGCTGATGGCCGATGGCCAGCTGGACAGCCTGATGGACATCACCCTGGGCGCGTTGCTGGCCCTGAAACAGCGGAACCCCAACGTCATCACCTGGTTCGACGACCTGCCCTACGCCTGGGTGCCGGATCCCTGCTCCCGGACCTTCGAGGTGAACACCGCCATCGAGCCCTGGAACGATCCGGAGATGCGTTGGGCCCTGAACTACGCCATCGACCGGGATCAGATCGTCCAGATCGCGTACGAGGGCACCACCTTCAAGTCCCGCCACTTCTTCCCGGCCTACCCCCCCTTGGACGCGCTGGTGGACAAGGCCATCGAGGCCGGGGTCTGGGACCTGGACCGGCTCTGGGAGTACAACCCGGACAAGGCCAAGGAGATCATCGAGTCCAAGGGCTACACCCTGAACAGCAACGGCTACTACGAGAAGGACGGCAAGGAGCTGACCCTGGACATCACCACCCACGAGGCCTTCATCGAGAAGCAGCGCATCGCCCAGGTCATCGTGGAGCAGCTCCAGGCCATCGGCATCAACGCCACCAACCGCAACGAGGCCGGCGGCACCTGGAACGAGAACTTCGACTTCGGTCGCTTCGAGGCCAAGGTGGGCTGGCAGACCTGCGGCTCGGTGAACGAGCCCTGGGCCTCCTTGGATCGCTTCAACGTCCGCTGGCTCAAGCCCATCGGCGAACGGGCCAACGGCAACCAGTGGCGCTGGAGCGGCCCCGCGGCCGAGGAGTACAGCAAGCTGGTGGACGAGATGGGCAGCCTGCCCCTGGGTGACCCCAAGGTGGAGGAGCTCTTCATCCAGGCCATGGACATCTGGTTCGACGAGCTGCCGGTCATCCCCATCACCCAGGCCAAGAAGATCATCCCCTTCGACACCACCTACTGGACCAACTGGCCCACCGCGGAGAACGACTACATCCATCCGCCCACCTGGTGGCAGCACACCCAGTACATCCTCCACAACCTGAAGAAGGCCCAGTAGGCCTGTGAAGCCCGGGGCGTGGGGGACGGATCTCCGTCCCCCACGCCACCCTGTGTCCGCGAGGATCCGAACCCATGGCCGGATTGACCCCCCGCTATGTCCTGCGCCGTCTGGGCATGTTCGTCCTCACCGTCTGGCTCGGCGCGACCATCATCTTCATCATCCCCCGCCTGGCCCCGGGAGACCCTGTGGCCGCCATGGTGAGCCGCCTCATGGCCCAGGCCGGGTACATCGAGAACAGCGCGGAGATCATCGCCGCCTGGCGCGCCCGGTTCGGCCTGGATGGCCCCATCTGGGTCCAGTACCTGGCCTACCTGCGCAACATGGTGATGCTGGACATGGGGTACTCCCTCTCCTCCTTCCCCAGCCAGGTGGACGAGATGATCGCGGACGCCTTGCCCTGGACCGTGGGGCTGCTCAGCGTCTCCACCCTCCTCTCCTTCCTCATCGGCAACACCATCGGCGCGCTCATGGGATGGCCCCGGGTCCCGGCCTGGATTCGGGCCCTTCTGCCCACCACCCTGACCTTCACCTCCATCCCCTTCTTCATGCTGGGCATCCTGTTGGTCTACGTCTTCGCCTACGAGCTGCGCTGGTTTCCGCCCACAGGCGCGTACGGCCGGGGGTTGAGCCCAGGGTGGAACTGGCCTTTCATCAAGAGCCTGGCCCAGCACGGGGTGCTCCCGGTCATGTCCATTGTGGTCACCTCCATGGGCTTCTGGGCCCTGGGAATGCGGGGCATGATCATCACCAACCAGGGCGAGGACTACATGATCCTGGCCGAGGCCAAGGGGCTGCGCCCCAGCCGGGTCTTCCTCCAGTACGGCATCCGCAACTCCATCCTGCCCCAGGTGACCGCGCTGGCCCTGAGCCTGGGCGGCATCGCCGGCGGCTCCACCCTGGTGGAGTACATCTTCGCCTACCCGGGCATGGGCTATCTTCTCTACCAGGGCATCGTGAACACCGACTACACCCTGATCCAGGGCATCGTCTTCATGCTGATCCTGGGCACCGCCACCGCGGTGCTGATCCTGGATCTGCTCCTGCCCATCCTGGACCCGCGGATCAGCTACGAGCGTTGAGGGCCGCCCCCAAGGGCTCCATGGATCCCGTGCCGCGTTGAACCCGAGCGAGCGAGGGCGCATCTTGCCATGAGTGCAGCAACCGACACCCCGGCCCCTGCGGTCAAGACCGTGGGCCTGAATCGGTGGGATTCCCCCTGGTTGAACACCAAGTTCCTGATCGGCGTGGGCATGCTGTTGGTGGTGGTCCTCATGGGCCTCCTGGGCCCTCTCTTCTGGGACACCACCCTGGCCCGGGTGGCCTCGTCCCCCCTGAACCTGCCCCCGGCCTGGGTCCAGACGGACAACCCGGCCTTCGGCGAACCCACCTGGGATCATCCTCTGGGCACCGAGAGCAACGGCCGGGACATGCTGGCCGTGCTCATCGTGGGCACCCCCCGCTCCTTGCGGGTCGGCGTCATCGCCGCGGGGATCGGCATGTTGGTGGGCATCGTCCTGGGCTTCAGCGCAGGCTTCATGGGCGGCTGGGTGGACAACGTGATCCGGACCTTGGCCGACTCGGTCATCACCATCCCTTCCCTGGCGGTGCTCATCGTCATCTCCGCCTACGTGCGCACGGTGAGCGTGGAGAACATGGCCCTCCTCCTGGCCCTCTTCGCCTGGCCCGGGCCGACCCGGCTCCTCCGCTCCCAGGTGCTCAGCATGCGGGAGCGGGGATACGTCCGCATGGCTCGGCTCACCGGCGCCTCCACCTTTGCCATCATGTTCAAGGAGATCCTCCCCAACCTGCTCCCCTACCTGGCCTCCAGCTTCACCGGCAACGTCTCCGCGGCCATCCTGGCCGCGACCGGCCTGGAGGCCCTGGGCCTGGGCCCCACCCGGATCCCCACCCTGGGCATGACCATCTTCTACGCGCTGCGCGCCGCGGCCATCCTGCGGGGCATGTGGTGGTGGTGGGGGTTCCCCATCGCAGCCCTGATCGTCATCTTCACCGCCCTCTTCCTCATCACCATCGGCCTGGACGAGATCGCGAACCCCCGCCTGAGAGGAGCGAAAGCCCGATGAGCGTCACCCTCTCCCACCAGATCGGAGAGCGCCGCCCCGCAGGCACCGAGAACGTGGTCCTGGAGGTGCACAACCTGAAGGTCTACTACACCACCCCTACCGGGGATGTCCGCGCGGTGGACGACGTCTCCTTCGAGATCCGGGAGGGGGAGATCGTGGGCCTGGTGGGCGAGTCCGGCTGCGGCAAGACCACCACGGCCATGGCCATCCTCCGGCTGGTCCAGTCTCCGGGCCGGATCGTGGGCGGCCAGATCCTCCTGGACGGCCAGGACCTGGTGCGCCTGAACGAACGGGAGCTCCGGGAGATCCGCTGGACCCGGATCTCCCTGATCCCCCAGGGGGCCATGAACTCTCTGAACCCGGTCATGCGCATCAAGGACCAGATCGGGGATGCCATCGAGACCCACGAGGGCCGTCTGCCCCGAAAGGAGCTCCAGGAACGCATCCTCAAACTCCTCGCCATGGTGGGCCTGCCCAGCCGGGTCTACCACATGTACCCCCACGAGCTCAGCGGCGGCATGAAACAGCGGGTCTGCATTGCGATGGCCATCGTCCTGAACCCCACCCTGGTCATCGCGGACGAGCCCACCAGCGCCCTGGACGTGGTGGTGCAGCGGGTGGTGGGGGAGACCCTGTTGGAGGTGAAGAACCGCCTGGGCGTCTCCATGATCCTCATCGGCCATGACATGGGGCTCATGGCCCAGTTGGTGGACCGCATCGCGGTCATGTACGCGGGCCGCCTGGTGGAGCTGTCCGATGTCTACAGCCTGTTCAAGGAGCCCCTGCACCCCTATACCCAGCTCCTCATCGAATCCATCCCCTCCATCAAGGAGCGCAAGCCCCTGAAGCTCACCGAGGGCCTCACCCACGATCTGCGCAACCCCCCGCCTGGGTGCATCTTCCAGCTCCGTTGCCCCCATGTGACGGACAAGTGCCGAGAGGTGGTGCCGCCGCTCCTGGAGGTCCAGCCCCATCGCCGGGTGGCCTGTCACCTCTACTACGATGTATGAGCATGTGATGTGTGAGCATGTGATTGTGAGCACCGCCGTATGGGGAGCACGCCGATGGGGAAACACCCGGGGGATACGATGGGAGAACCCGCCGCGCGGGGGCATCCCAGGAACACGGGAGAGGAACGTCCGGGGAATGTGGTGCGAACTGTGAGTGCGAGGAACACCCCATGAGCCAACCCCTACTGGAGATCGAGAACGTCACCAAGGTCTACGGCGGAGGTTTCCTGCAGCGGGGACCGGTCACCGTGGCCCTCCAGGACCTGAGCCTGACCATCCAGCAGGAGCCGGCCAAGATCATCACCGTCGCGGGGGAGAGCGGCAGCGGGAAGACCACCCTGGCCAACCTAGTCCTGGGCTTCATCAAACCCACCGCCGGCCATATCCGCTACCGGGGCCAGGAGGTGGCTGCCATGACCCCCCAGGAACTCAAACAGTACCGACGGGAGGTCCAGGCCGTCTTCCAGGACCCCTACGAGGTCTACAATCCCTTCTACCGGGTCAAGCACGTCTTCGACATGGCCATCCGGAACTTCCACCTGGCCCGCAGCCGCCAGGAGGCCCGGGAGATGGTGGAGGAGGCCCTGAACGTGGTGGGCATGCGGGGCGAGGAGGTGCTGGAGAAGTATCCCCACCAGCTCAGCGGAGGCCAGCGCCAGCGGATCATGGTGGCCCGGGCCTACCTGCTCAAGCCCCGCCTCATCGTCGCGGACGAGCCCGTCTCCATGGTGGACGCGTCCCTCCGGGCCATGATCCTGGACATCATGCTCCGCCTGCGGGACGAACACGGCATCTCCTTCCTCTACATCACCCACGATCTCTCCACCGCCTACCAGATCGGCGACGAGATCTACCTCCTCTACCAGGGGACCGTGGCCGAACGGGGGGACACGGTGGAGGTGATCGACCACCCCAAGCATCCCTATGTCCAGCTCCTCATCGACTCCATCCCCGTGCCCGATCCCACCATCCGCTGGGGCGGCCGGGCCACCACCGTGGACGACGAGGAGATGCGGGTCAACGTGCACAGTGGTTGCCGCTTCTACCCCCGCTGCGATCAACGGATGGAACGCTGCCTGCAGAGCATCCCGCCCCTCTACCCGGTGGGACCCAAGGGACACGAGGCCGCATGCTTCCTGTACGAGGAACCATCCCAGGCCACACCGACAACCCGATCCGAGGAGGCCGTCCCGGCCGCGGACTGAGGGGGCGCCCCCGCCCGGGCCGTTCCGGCGTCCCCGGACGGCCCACCGCCGCCCTCCCAGCCGACGGTCCAGGCCCCTTGTTTTCCCGCACCCCTGTCCCAGGCCACCTTCCCGACCCCTCCGGAGGGGACGCGCCGCCCCATGGCCCGCCGGAAGAACCCGACCCCTACGCCCAGCCCCGACCATGAGACCCGCCCCCAGGCCGCCCGATCCCAGCCGAGATGCCCGCATCTGGGTGGCGACGGTTCTGGTCCTGCCCGTGGCCCTCCTGCTGTTCTACCTCCTGTGGAGGCTGGTGCTGGTCCCCCAGAGAAGCGCTTGTCCGCCCCACTGCGCCCGGACCGACTGGACCCGCGCCGCCCTCCAGGGCGTGGACTGGGCCGGTGCCGACCTGCGAGAGGCCCGGCTGGTGGGCGCTCAGTTGGCCGGTGCCACCCTCCGGGAAGCGGACCTCTACTTCGCCAACCTGCAGGGCGCCCAACTGACCGGCGCCATCCTGGAAGGGGCGACCCTCCGGGCCGCCCTGCTGGACCAGGCCGACCTACGCGACGCCGACCTCCGGGGCGCCGATCTGGCTGGCGCCCGGCTCCGACACGCGGACCTGCGGGGCGCGGACCTCCGGGGCGCGGACCTGAATGCCGCCATCCTGACCGGCGCGGACCTCCGAGGGACCCTGCTGGACGAGGAGACCCGCCTCTCGGAGAAATGGCGGCAGGTATGGGAGATCGTCAACCAGGGTGCAGCCGGCCGTTCCCTGGTGGGGGCCGACCTCCGGGGGGCCAACCTGACCGACGCGGACCTCCGGGCCGCGGATCTGCGCGAGGCCCGGCTGGAGGAGGCCCTCCTGATGGGGGCCGACCTGACCGACGCCCGGCTGGAAGGAGCAGCCCTCCACCAGGCCGTGCTGGATGGCTCCACCCGACTCCCGGCCCGGTGGCGACAGGTGTGGGAGATCGTCAACCGGGTGGAGCTGGGCCGGAACCTGCGGAGTGCCGACCTCCGGGGCGCCAACCTGGAGGGCGCGGTGTTGCGACAGGCGGATCTCCGGGAAGCCCGCCTGGATCGGGCCCGCCTGGTCCGAGCCGACCTCCGCGAGGCCCACCTGCAGGGAGCCTCCCTGGTGGCCACGGATGCAACCGATGCCTCCTTTCGGGGCGCGAACCTGCGGGAGGCCGACCTCCGGGGCGCCCGGCTGGTCCTGGCCGACCTGGCCCTGGCCGACCTCCGGGGCACCCAGATGGACCGGACCACCGACATCGCGCCCAAGGATCGGCGGGTGTGGGAGCTGGTCAACTGGGGCGGCGTGGGCCGAGACCTGGCCGGCCAGAACCTGAGCTACGCAGACCTGGCCGGCGTGGACTTCACAGGAGCCGACCTCCGGGAGGCGGACCTGCGCGGGGCCAACCTGGCCCGTGCGATCCTGCGGAACGCCGATCTGTCCCGGGCCCTGCTCGCGGACGCGAACCTGCGGGACGCGGATCTGACGGGCGCGGTGCTGGACGGTGCGGACATGGCCCGGGTCCAACGCTGACCCGTGTGGTCCCCTGGCCTCCTGGAAAGAAAGCGCCCGGCCATCTCTGTTCACCCCATCGCGAGGAGTACCATGTACCACGAGATACGCTGGACCCTGGACAAGATCGCCCAACGGCTGGACCTGGTGCGCTCCCTGGTCTACCGGCGGAAGCTCACCCTGCCGCCCTTCCGCCTGCTGGAACTGCCCGATCCCCAGGCCCCGCCGCCCGTTGGCCCGGGGGTGGACACCTCGGACTGGCCGGTGATCCAGCCCTACACCTACTGGGGGCGCGGCTACCTGGACTTCGTCCTCAGCAGCGAGTTCCGGGTTCCCGGGGACTGGGACCCGGAAGATCCCGTGGCCCTCTACCTGCCCTTGGGAGAAGCCGGCGACTTCAGCCACCCAGAGGCCCTGGTCTACGTGGACGGGAAGCCCTACGCGGCCTGCGATCGCCACCACCAGGAGATCCCCTTGCCCGATAGCTGGCGGGACGACCGGCCCCGTCGCCTGGACCTCCACGGCTGGACCGGCCTGTTGGGCTTCCGACGCAACCGGCCCCACGAACAGCTCTTCATGGAGCCCTGCTTCGTGGTCCAGATCGACCGCCACACCCGGGACTTCCTGGCCCTGGCCCGGGTGGCCCTGGGCGTGGCCCGCCATCTGGCCCCGGACCACCCCGTCCGAGCCCATCTGCTCAACGCCCTGGACGATGCCTTCCGACAGCTCGACCTGCGGGAGCCCTGTGGCGAACCCTTCTACGCCAGCGTGCTCCAGGCCCACCTGACATTGGAACGTGGCCTCCAGGAGGCCGGCCCCCCTGCAGACGTGACCGTCACCGCGGTGGGCCATGCCCACATCGACGTGGCCTGGCTGTGGACCCTAGGGCAGACCCGACGGAAGGCCAGCCGGACCTTCCACACGGTCCTGCGCCTGATGGAGCGCTTCCCCGAATACCGCTTCACCCAGAGCCAGCCCCAGCTCTACGACTACGTGCGCCAGGACCACCCGGAACTCTTCCAGGCCATCCAGGCCCGGGTGGCCGAAGGCCGCTGGGAGCCCATCGGCGGCATGTGGGTGGAGGCCGACTGCAACATCACGGGCCCGGAATCCCTGGCCCGCCAGTTCCTCCTGGGCCGCACCTTCTTCCGAGAACACTTCGGACCGGACGCGGAGTCCCCGGTCCTGTGGCTGCCGGACGTCTTCGGCTATGCCTGGAACCTGCCCCAGCTCATCCGCGAGGCAGGACTCAAGTACTTCTTCACCATCAAGATCGGCTGGAACCAGTACAACCGCCTGCCCTACGACACCTTCTGGTGGCAGGGGCTGGACGGCACCCGGGTGCTCACCCACTTCAGCACCACCCCGGAGCCAAGCAGCCGCCATGCCAGCACATACAACGCCCAGGCCACCCCGGAGCAGATCCTGGGCACCTGGGAGAACTTCCAACAGAAGGAGCTCCACCGGGAGCTCCTCATGGCCTACGGCCATGGGGACGGGGGCGGCGGGCCCACCCAGGAGATGCTGGAGAACATCCGCAAGATGGCCCACTTCCCGGGAGCTCCCCAGGTGCGGACCGGTCGAGCCGGGGACTTCTTTCGACGCCTGGAACAGGAGGTGGATGAGCGGCGATTGCCTGTGTGGAACGGGGAGCTCTACCTGGAGATCCACCGGGGTACCTACACCACCCAGAGCCGGAACAAGCGGGCCAACCGCAAGAGCGAGTTCCGCCTGCACGACGCGGAGTTCCTGGCCACCCTGGCCGCCCAGATGGATCCGGAATACACCTATCCGACCCAAGAGCTGCGCCGAGCCTGGGAGCTGGTCTGCCTGAACCAGTTCCACGACATCATCCCCGGCAGCAGCATCGGGCCGGTCTACGAGGAGTCCCTGCAACAGTACCAGGAGATCGCCCAGATCGCGGACCGGGTGCAGCAGAGGGCCCTGGAGGTCATCGCCGCCCAGACCGGGGGCCACCTGCTCCTGGTCAATCCCACGGGCTTCCCCCGGAGCGATCTGGCCTTCTGGCCCGGCCGCCTGGCGCCGGGCCAATCCCTGCGCACCCTGGACGGCCACCGTCTTCTCCACCAGGAAGGCCCGGACGGAACCTGGCTGGAGCCCCCGACCCTGGCCCCCTACAGCGTCACCCCTCTGATCCGGGTGGACGAACCTCCCCCCTCGGTGCGCAACAGCCTCCAGGTCTCCCCCGAGAGGCTGGAGAACGACTTCCTGCGGGTGGAGCTGGACCCGGCCGGCGACATCGTGCGCATCTACGACAAGGCCAACGAGCGAGAGGTGCTGCCGCCCGGCGCCGTGGCCAACCAGTTCCAGGCCTTCGAGGATCGCCCCCTCAACTGGGATGCCTGGGACATCGACATCTTCTACGACGACAAGGTCTACCTGGCCGAGCCCGCGACGTCCATCGCCGTGGTGGAGAGCGGCCCCCTCCGGGCCACCCTGGAGATCCGGCGCCAGATCCTCCACAGCCCCTACGTGCAGCGCATCTCCCTGGCCCACAACAGCCCCCGGCTGGACTTCGACACCCGGATCCACTGGCGGGAGAAGCACATCCTGCTCAAGGTGGCCTTCCCGGTGGACGTGCTGGCGCCCACGGCCACCTACGAGATCCAGTGGGGCAACGTGGAACGGCCCACCCACCGCAACACCAGCTGGGACTGGGCCCGCTTCGAGACCTGCGCCCAGAAATGGGTGGACCTGAGCGAGGGGGGCTACGGGGTGAGCCTGCTCAACGACTGCAAGTACGGCCACGATGTCCGGGACAACGTGATGCGCATCAGCCTGCTGCGCGCGCCCACCCTGCCCGATCCCCACGCGGACGAAGGGGAACACCGCTTCGCCTACAGCCTCCTGCCCCATCCAGGCCGCTGGGGCCCGGAGACCGTGCGCCAGGCCTACGCGCTGAACGATCCCCTCATCGTCCACAGGATCGATGGACCGCCCAGGCCGGCCCCTGGCACGGACGGCCCCTGGCGAGGCCTGGTGGTGTCCGACCCGGACCATGTGGCGGTGGAGACGATCAAACGGGCCGAGGACGGGGACGGGTTCATCGTGCGGCTGTACGACTTCCAACGGCGACGAGGCATCGTGACGCTCCACCTGCCCTTCCCGGTGGCCGGGGCATGGCGCACCAATCTGTTGGAGGAGAACCAGGAGCCCCTGGAGGTGGCCGAGGACCGGGTGCGGGTACCGATCCGGCCCTACCAGGTGGTGACCCTGCGCATCCGGCCCCGGTGATCCCAGATCCCACACCCGAGCGCGCGGAGGGGCGGGCATCGGCCCGCCCCTCCGCGCGTTTCCGGAACCGACCCACGGTCGGTCAGCGGATGCCTCAGACCGGCCCCGAGCAGGAGGGCCCGGCCGCAGGGGCCCCGCTGCCTCCCCCCCCGCTCCTGGATGCGAAGGTGCTGAAGCGCTTGGCGATCTGCCGGCTCTGGCAATGGGGACAGAGCCTCCGTTCCGCCTCGGCCACGCTGCGCACGAACAGCTCGAACTCGTGGCCGCACTCCCGACACACGTACTCGTAGATGGGCATAGCCGATACTCCTCTGCTGGCTGTTTGACCTTGCTGTGGATCACCCATTCGCTATAAATTCTATAGCGAATGGCCTGGCCAGACAAATCCGGCCCTCCGGAGGCGAGCCTCCGTGCTCACGTCATCTTGACGATCACCGAGCCCAGGATGTTGGCCGCGGCGTCGGCCCGGTCCGCTGCATTGCTCACGTGGCGATAGACCTCCCGGATGCGGAGCATCTCCATCACGTGGTGGATGTCCTCCGGCCCGTTGAAGAGCTCGGCCACGGCCAGCCGGTAGATGCGCTCCACCTGGTTCTCCCGGTACTTGGTACGCCGGGCATGGTCCAGGGCCACCATGGGGTTTCGGTCCAGCCGTTCCATGGCCAGCACCAGCTCGTCCGCGGCTTCCTGCAGGCGCAGGACCATGTCGGCCAGGTAGGCGTCGGGCCGGACCTTCAGGATCTCCAGCTCCTCAATGGTGGTGTAGGCGTAGTCCAGGATGTCGTCCAGGGCCAGGGAGAGGTCGTAGATGTCCTCCCGGTCAAAGGGGGTGACGAAGGTCTTGTTCAGCTCGTCGATGAGGATCCGGCGCAGCTCGTCCCCCTCCTTCTCGGCCCGCACCACGTCCTCCGCCGCGGCCGGATCATGTTGGGAGACGAAGCGATGGAGGCTGTGGGTGGCCCGCTGCACCTGGAGGGCCTGTTCCCGGAGCAGGCGGATGAAGACGTCCTCCCGTTTGGTGAACCACTGGAGAAAGCCGAACATGGGTCCCACCTCCCAGAGAGCGGTCTCAGGCCCCCAGGACCAGCCGAAAGCCCAGGTAGATCGCGCTGCCCAACAGAGCCGTCACAGGGACGGTGATGGCCCAGGCCACCAGGATGTCCATCAGGTGGAGCCAACGGACCTGGCTACGTCGCTGGGCCGCGCCCACCCCCACGATGGCCGAGCTGACCACGTGGGTGGTGCTCACTGGCCCGCCCCACAGGGAGGCCCCCAGGATCACACTGGCCGCGCCCACCTGGGAGGCCAGGCTGTGCACCGGACGGATCTTGTAGAATTTGCCCCCCAGGGTGCGGATGATCCGCCAACCGCCGGCCGCGGTGCCCAGGGCGATGGCCACCGCGCTGACCACCACCACCCAGGTAGGCACGTAGAAGCGCTCCTGGAAACCCAGGGTCACCAACCCCATGGTGATGACCCCCATGGTCTTCTGGGCGTCGTTGGCACCGTGGGAGAGGGCCAGGGTTCCCGCGGTGAGGATCTGGACCCGGTTGAAGGTCTGGTTGATCCGGGGTGTGGCCCCCCGGGCCAGGAAGAAGAGGAGCCGCAGGACGAGCCAGCCCACCATGAAGCCCAGGACCGGGGAGACGAACAGGGCCAGCGCCACCTTGCCCACCCCCTCCACGCGCAGCACATCCAGCCCGCCGAAGGCCACCGCGCTGCCCACCAGCCCCCCTGCCAGGGCATGGGAGGAGCTGGAGGGGATGCCACCCCACCAGGTGAGGATGTTCCAGGACGAGGCCGCCACCAGGGCCGCCATCACCATGGTGATGGTGACGCTGCGGGGATCCACGATCTCGCTGCCCACGGTGACGGCCACGGCCACACCGAACAGCAGGGGCCCCAGGAGCTCGCAGATGGCAGCCAGGGTCAACGCGGCCCGGGGGGAAAGGGCCCGAGAGGCGATGATAGTGGCCACCACGTTGGCCGCATCGTGGAAGCCGTTGAGAAAGTCGAAGGAAAGGGCCAGGACCAACAACGCCCCGAAGACGATGTACTCGTTCACCGCGCGGGTGCCTCGAAGAGATGGCGAGGACGGACGTTGTGGCCCCCTACCCTACCACCATTGGGCAAATTTCGCCAACGTGATGGCCGGTCCGGCCGGCGCACGGGCCCGTGCCCCCCGCCCCGGCCCGGGGGAGAGGCGAGGCGGACGGCTCTCGGCCCTGTTCCGCCCCCTGGCCGGGCATGTGGCATGCGGGGTGGGCTCGGCAGCACCCAGGCCGGCTCGCGCGCCGGAATGGGACAGGGGCCCTCCCCTTACCCATGATTCTGAAATATGCCCGCCCTTGGCCAAAGACGTTGACATCCCCGCGCGCTTGTGCTATATTCGAGCCGTAAGTTGGCAGGATCTCGGTCGGTTTTCCACTGCTGTGCACCGCTCCGTTGACCGAACTGGAGAGTACACTTCGC